>JBDUBP010000039.1:0-17785 GCA_040004075.1 Acidobacteriota bacterium
GCCATCTTGCGGCCGTCGAATTCGAAGATGCCCTCCTGCACGAGAATGGAGTGGACCTTGAGCGTGACGCCGCCTCCGCCGGGCTTCGCCGAGCGGGTCAGTCCCGGCGGAAGATTCCACGTTCCGTCGGGAAACTGCACGAGCGCGATGTGAGGGCGCAGCGCGCGAATCCTCCCGAGACGCAGCTCCTGGCCGACGAACGACACCCCGCCGCCGATCGACACCTCCTCGGCGGAGAGAAACGGCCCCGAAATCCTCGGATCGTTTCCGACGCGGACGTCGGCGAGGCGCACGGCGGGCGGGAACACGCGCAGCTCGACGGTCCGGAAGGTGACGGGCCTTCCCAGAGCGTCCGCCAGCCGGAGTTGCGAAACCCCGTGGATCAGGCTCTGGAACCTGTCGGACTTCCAGACGGCGTACGAGCCGAGGACCAGGAACAGAAACACGATCGCCCAGAGGCGGGTCGCCGAGAGGCGATGCGCCGTCACGCCTTCCGTCTGGCGGAACGGGTTCACGGCTGCCGACCCGACGCCGGCGCGGGGAGAGAGGACGTGGTCACGCCTTTACACGCCCCAGTTGAGCTTCTCCACCAGCTTCTGAAAGTGATCCGACTCCGGCGGCCGGAGAAGCGTCACGGCGGACCGGCTCTGCCGGACTTCGATCATCGCGCCGACAGGAACTCGGAAGCTTTCCTGCCCGTCGAGGGTCAGGTTCACCCCGTCGTTGCGCCCGCGCTCGATGACGGTCAGGCCGATGGGCGTCGAGTCGGGCACCACCAGGGGCCGCTGCGAAAGCGTGTGCGGACAGATGGGCGTAACGACGACGGCAAAGAGCGAAGGGTCGAGGATCGGGCCGCCCGCCGACAGGTTGTAGGCGGTCGACCCCGTCGGCGTCGCGACGATCACGCCGTCGCCTCGAAATTCGGCCACCGTGCGGCCACCGATTGAAATGGAGAACGCCGAGATCCTCCCGATGGCCTCCTTGTTCAGGACGGCGTCGTTCAACGCGTGGTACTTGCCGCCGTGGGGGCCTTCCGGGACGGTGACCTCGAGCCGGCGCCGCGGGTCCTCCCGAAAGCCGCCCGCGAGGACCTCGTCGAGCCGGCGAAGCGCCTCCTCCCGGGTCAGGCCCGCGAGGAAGCCGACGAGGCCGACGTTGATCCCGAGGATCCGCGTCGAGGCCGGCGCGTCCCGGGCGACGGAGAGAAGCGTCCCATCTCCGCCGGCGATCAGGACGAGGTCGGACTGGCGCGCGATCCGGGCGCGCGGGACGCCTCCGGAGATCCCGAGAGCGCCGGCCGTCTCATCGTCGAACAGGGTCTCCACCTTGCGGCGGGTCAGCGCGCGATCGAGCGAGCGCACCAGCCGGACGGCCTCCGAGGAAGCCACCTTCGCCACCAGCCCTACCCGCCGGAAGCGGGGGCCGCGAGCCCGTCCCGATCTCGCCATCGCCCCCATCTTACTGATGTCGGGGCCGTTGCCGGCGCACGCTCGCTCTCTCGTGCCGACAAGGCCCGCGCCGCGTCAGACGCCCCTCCCGCCTTCCGTCCCTTGCCTGACCTATCCTGCCCCCGTGCCGAAGACCCGGCTCGATCTTCTCCTCGTCTCGCGGGGCCTCGCGCCCACGCGCGAGAAGGCGCAGGCGATGGTCCTGGCGGGCCTCGTCGAAGTGGACGGCCGGAGAGTCGACAAGGCGGGAAGTCAGACGGGGGAAGAAGCAGAGATCTCCGTCGCGGGTCCGGCGCACCCGTTCGTCTCGCGCGGAGGCGTCAAGCTCGCCGCGGCGCTCGACGCGTTCCGGCTCGAACCCGCGGGGCTCGTCTGCCTGGACGTGGGCGCCTCGACGGGCGGCTTCACCGACTGCCTGCTGCAGCGCGGGGCGGCCCGCGTCTACGCCATCGACGTCGGGTACGGGCAACTGGACGCACGGCTTCGCTCAGATCCCCGGGTCGTGCTCCGCGAGAAGGTCAACGCGCGCTCTCTCTCCGAGGCCGACGTTCCCGAGCCGGCGTCGCTCGCGGCGCTCGACCTTTCGTTCATCTCCGCGCGTCTTGTCCTCCCCGCCGTGGCGGCGCGCCTCTTCCCCGCCGCGGCGATCGTCGTCCTCGTGAAGCCGCAGTTCGAAGCCGGCCGCGCCGAGGTCGGCAAAGGCGGCATCGTGCGCTCCGAGGAGGTCCGCGCGCGGGTCGTCCGAGAGATCGAGGAATTCGCGACCGGAATGGGCCTCACCTCGCTCGGCAGCATCCCCTCTCCGATCCGGGGAGCCCGGGGCAACCAGGAGTTCCTGCTCGCGCTGCGCGGGCCGTGAGGGCCCGGACGTCGGGAAACAGGAAACGGGAGCCGACCGACCAACGGGAGCGAGACGGCCGCGGTACTCCGCGGTCAACTAGTTCGGGAATCGAAAGGAAGGATCCAATACTCAGAACCGAAAACTGAGAACTGATGACTCACAACTGCCGCTCACGGGACCACGATCATCACCTTGATCGACCCCTCCGGATCTCGCGCGCGGGCGAACGCCTCGACGGCGTCCTCGATCGGGAAGCGGTGCGTGACGAGGTCTGAGACGGTGATCGCGCCGGAGGCGATCAGCTCGAGCGCCGCGCGGGTGTCATCGGGTCCGCACGAATAGGACGGCACCAGCCGGACCTCCCGGAAATAGAGGTCGTGGGGGGAGAGCGTCAGCGCCTCCTGCGGAGCCGCCATGGTGAAGAGGAGGAGCGTGCCGCCCGCGGCCACGCACTCGGACGCTTCGCGAATCACTTCCGGCTTTCCGGGGCAGGCGAAGACGAAGTCGAAGCCGCCGCCTTCGGACGTCCGGCGGGCGCCCGCGGAGAGTGTCTCCGTGGACACGTCGATGACGTCGGCCGCTCCGGACGCGCGGGCCGCCGCGATCCGCGACGTCACTCGATCCGCTCCGACGATCCGCCTGGCGCCTGACGCCGCGGCGAGGCGGACGGCGAGCTGCCCCGCCGAGCCCAGGCCCACGACGAGCGCCGTCTGGCCCGCGGTGAACCCGCCCCGCGCGAAGGCCTTCACGACTGTGGCGAGCGGCTCGGTCCAGCTCGCCGCCTCGTCGGACACGTGGTCGGGAATGCGCAGCGTGTCGCGTGACAGGTTGCCGGCGGGAACCCTGACGAGCTCCGCCATGCCGCCGGGATCCAGGCGGGAAGCGCGCCACTCCGCGCAGTGGACGAACCGCCCGCTCGCGCACGCCGCGCAGGCGAGGCACGGCGCGTGGTGGTGCGGGACGACGCGATCGCCGGGGGAAAAGATCTCGACCCCCTCGCCGACGCAGACGATCTCGCCGGCGATCTCATGCCCGAGCACCGTTCCCGCCTTTCCGCGGACATACCAATCGAGAAGGTCGGAGCCGCAGATCCCGGCCGCGGAGAGACGCAGGACCGCGTCGCCGGGCCCGGGCCTCGGAGCCGGCATCTCCACGACCTCCACGCGCCCGTCGGAGGCGAGGCGAACGGCCTTCATCGCCGAGCTGCCCGCCTCAGCCCGCGTCCGGACGGATCGCGTGGCGAAGCCCCTCGCCCCGCGCCTGGGCCTCCAGAAATGCGGGGAGATCTCCGAGGCGCCCCGCCGCCTTGACGAGCGGCAAGGGATCGACCGCGCCCGACGCGAGAAGCGCGAGGGCTTGCGCCGCCTCCGTCGGAGTCGAGTGAAAAGATCCGATCAGCGAGATCTCGGCGTAATGCAGCCGCGCGGCGTCGAAGGAGGCGATCGCGCCGGGCGCACAGCCGCCGTAGAGAAGCGCCTTTCCGCCCGGCGACACGAGGAAGGGGAGGCGCGACCAGACGTCCGGATCGCCCGTGGCGTCGACGGCGGCCGCCGCGCCGACAGACTCGGCCGAGCGGCCCCCGGAGAGGTCCAGGAAATCGGCCCCGAAGGCCTCGGCGAAGGCGCGGCGCTCGAGGCGGCGCGCCGCGATCACGCACGGAACTCCGTCGAGACGCGCCGTCGCGGCCCAGAGAAACGCGATCGCGCCGGCGCCGTACACGAGGAGCGTCCCTCCGCGGGGAAGGGGCCGGAGCCGGTTCCAGCCGTGGAGCACCGACGCCAGGGGATCGACGAACGCGGCGGCGATGGAGGACAGCCCCTCGGGAACATGGTGGAGATTGGTCCGCACGACCGATGCGGGAACCCGGAGGTACTCCGCGAACGCGCCCCAGGTCTGGTCCACGTGCGCCGGTTCGCAGAGGTTGGAGAAACCGCCGAGGCACTCGTGACACGCGCCGCACGGCCCGGAAATCCCCGGGACGACCCGCGCGCCGATGAGAGCCCTGTCCACACCGTCTCCGACGGCGGCCACCTCCCCGCAGAGCTCGTGGCCCATCGTGCGGGGAAGCGCGATCCGCGCGTGCCCGCGTTTCAGGAGCTTGATGTCGGTCCCGCACGTCACGGCCGCCAGAACGCGCACGACAGCCTCGCCTGGGCCGGGGCGCGGCACGGGCAGCTCGCGCTCCGAATATTCGCCGATCCCCGTCTGAACGAAGGCCTTCAAGAGGGCGTCGCGGGACGGGCGGAGAGGAAACGGGACTTCGGGAAACGGGAAACGACGCCGGACAGGAGGGCTCCCCGACCGACGCGAGCGCCCGCACGGACGCCGGTCATTTGTTCCGCTCCTCCACGTACCGCGCGAGCTCGGGGAGGCGTCCGCCGCGGGCGGGAAGTCCCCGAGCGGACTCGATCGCCTGCTCGATCTGCTCGGAGAGCATCGCTCGCGAGCGCTCGACGCCCCAGACGGCGGGAAACGTAGCCTTGCCGGCCGCCGCATCCTTCCCGGCGCTCTTGCCGAGGGTGGCCGCGTCGGCTTCGACGTCCAGGAGGTCGTCCTTGATCTGGAAGGCGAGCCCGACCGCGCGGCCGTAAGTCTCCAGGATCCGCAGGACGTCCCGCGGAGCGCCCGACAGAATCGCGCCGACGGAGAGGGACGCGCGGATCAGGCGGCCGGTCTTGTTTTCGTGGATCGAGAGCACGAGCGCCTCGGACGGGTCGGTCTCCTCTTCCGCTTCGAGGTCGGCCGCCTGGCCGCCGATCATTCCGCGCGTCCCGATCGCCTCGACGACGGTCTCGAGCACGCGGATCTTGGCGGCAGCGAACTCTCCCCCCTCGGGAAACCGGGCGAGCGTGCCGAGGCCGTGAGTCAGCAGCGCGTCTCCCGCCAGGATGGCCGTGGCCTCGCCGAACTGAACGTGACACGTCGGGACGCCGCGGCGCAGGTCGTCGTTGTCGAGGGCGGGAAGATCGTCGTGAATGAGGGAGTACGTGTGGATCATCTCGAGCGCGCACGCGGGGGCGAGCAGGCGGCCGGGCGGGGCCCCCGCCGTGTCACCCGCGGCGAGACACAGGATCGGGCGCAGCCGCTTGCCGCCGGCGAACACCGAATGGCGGATGGCGCGGTGCAATTTTTCGGGCCACGCGGTGTCCGCCGGAAGAAGCCGGTCGAGCTCGCGGTCGACCTCCTCGCGCTGCGACGCGAGAAATGCCGCGATGTCAGTTGCGGTCGTCGCCATCGTCGTCCTCGCGCGGAGGAGGATTCCCCTCGGCGAACGCCTCCGTCTTCCACTCCCCCGCGGCGTCCTTCAAGACGACGTCCACGGACTTCTGAACGTCCGTCAGCTTGGTGTCGCAGAAGCGCGCGAGAGCCATTCCCTCCTGAAACAGCTCGAACTGGCGCTCGAGCCCGAGCCCGTCGGACTCGATCTCGCTGACGATCGCTTCCAGTCGATCCATCGCCTCTTCGAAGGACCGCTCCTTCTTGGGTCGGCTGCTCATTCGTCCTCCTCGAAAAGCGGGCCCAGCGCCCCGAAACGGGTGACGCCCTCCCCGGCCGAATCGGGGGGCCGGCGCCGCCGCAGCGCCGAGCCCCGTTCGCCGACGACGGCAGATATCTGACCCTCCGAAACCCGCACGCGGATCCGATCCCCGATTCGCACTTCGGACGCGGAGAGAAGTGGAGACGATCCGCCCTCGCGATAGGCCACGGCGTATCCGCGCGCGAGCACGGCGAGGGGGCTGACGAGCTGGAGCTTTTCGACCGCGCCGGACAGGCTGCCGCGTCCTCGCTCGACCGCCCGCGCCATCGCCCGCGCCAGATGGGACCGCCGGCTCTCGACCGCGTCGGTCTTCCGGCCGAGCTCGGCGCGCCTCGGAAACGCGCGCAGCGCCTCGAGGGCTCGGGCGACTCGGCCGGCGTACTCCGCCGGGCGCCTCTCCAGGGTCGACGCGAGGGCCGCGCGGCTCTGGATGACACGCTCGCGCTTTTCCCGCAGCCGATATCGGAACGCAAGAAGCCCCTCTGCCCGCGAGAGTCTGGCGAGGTCCCCCCGGCGGCCGGACAGGAAGACGGCCATGGCGCGGCGGATCCGGGCGGCGGCTCCCGTCACGCGGCGGCGCAACTCCTCCTTTTTCGCGACGACCTGCTCGGCGGCCGCGGACGGCGTCGCAGCTCGCAGGTCGGCGACGAAGTCGGAGATCGTCCAGTCCGTCTCATGGCCGACCGCGGAGATCGTCGGAATCCGGGAAGCGGCGAGCGCACGCGCGACCCGCTCGTCGTTGAACGCGGCGAGGTCCTCGGCGGAGCCGCCGCCGCGGGCGACGATCAGCACGTCGAAGCCTCCCTGGCTCGAGAACGCGCGAATCCCCTCGGCGATCTCGGCCGCAGCGCCCGATCCCTGAACCCGCGCGGGGTAGATCGTGATCGAGAGGCCGTCGAACCGCCGCCGGACCACGTTCAAGATGTCGCGAATCGCGGCGCCGTCGGGAGAGGTCACGATCGCGATGCGATTCGGGAGCATCGGAATCGGGCGCTTGCGGGATTTCTCGAAGAGACCCTCGGCGGCGAGCTTTTCCTTCAGCTGCTCGAAGGCGAGCTGCAGGGCGCCCGCTCCGACCGGCTCGATCCCGACGGCCTTGATCTGGAACTTGCCCTGCGGCGCCCACAGGTCGAGGGATCCCCGGACGACGACCTCCTGGCCCGCCCGAGGCTGAAACGGAACGCGCCGCAAATCCGACGCGAAGATGATCGCGGACAGGCAGCCGCTCCGATCCTTCAGGCTGAAATAGCCGTGGCCTCCGCGGATCTCCCAACGGCTGATCTCCCCCGCCACGGAAATGTCGCGCCAGGACGTTCGAAGCGCCTGGCCGACCTCCGCCAGCAGCTCCGAAACGGAGTACGGCCGCGGCGGGGCGGGCGCAGGCACGGGGCTCGGGAACACGCCGCCATTTTACTTGCGGAGAGAGGGACCGGTTAAAGGCTGAGCGGGGAGCCGCCAGACAGGGTTCCGTCCTTGCTTTCGTGCCTTCGATTCCCGATCTGGTTGACCGCGGAGTACCGCGGCCGTCTCGCTCCCTTTGGTCGCTCGGCTCCCGATTCTCGGCCTGCGAGCGCCTTCGAGAACGGGATGGCCAGGATCAGGAGCGTCGCCATCTCGATCTCGGTGTCGCCGAAGTTGTATTCGAAAAGCCCCGCGACGAACAGGGCCACGCCCGAGAGCCAGGCTCCCGCCAGAAGGGCGGCGCGGGCGGGCTCCGTTTCGCGGCGCAGGGCACCGGCCGTGTGGACGAAGAAGATCCCCATCAGGGCGAGATACGCGGCGCAAGCGAAAAGGCCGTTTGCCGCGGCGATCTGGACGACGTTGTTGTGGAGGTGCGGGACGTTCCAGTCGCGAGCCTCCGCGTCCCGGTAGAAGGGATAGAGCGGCCTCACTTCGTCCGGGCCGATGCCGAAGACCGGGGAGTCCGCCACCATGCGCATCCCGGCCCGGACCATGAGGACCCGGTCCCAGTTCGAGCCGTCGCGCAGGTCCCCGATCGAAACGAACCGCGCCCGAACGGAGCCGGGCACGATCAGGAAGAGGGCGACGAGCGCCGGGGCGAGGAAGAGGACGCCGCGCGGACGGCGCACGATCAGGTACGACACCGCGGCGGCGATCGCGCCGACGTACGCGTTCCGCGTGAAGGTCAGCACCATGGCCGCGAACGGCAGCACGGCGAGCGCGCCGGCCATCCGCCATCGGCCGCGGTCCTCCAGAGCAAACCCGGCCAGGAGGCACGCGGCGATCATCGTCAGGCCCGCGTAGGTCATCCAGTGCGAGAGACCCCCCTGGAGCCGGCGGTACAGGTCGTCGCCGCCGTGCGTGAACTCCCAGAAGCCCGCGAACGCGAGGACGACTCCGCTCGCGGCGATCGCCAGAACAACGGCGCGGGCGCGGCCGACGTCCTCGACGAGGTCCATCGTGATCGGGATGAGCAGGAGAAGAGAGACGCCCGCGAGATGGCGAACACTGTAGGCCGGGTCCCGGGAGAACGCGGTCGAGAGAGCCACGAAGACGGCGCACGCGAGAGCCGCGATCGAGATCGGAGAAAAGAGGCTCTCCGCCCAACGGCGGTCGCGGGACATCCGGGTCATCCAGCCGACGGCGAGGATCCCGAAAGCGAAATAAGCCGGCGAGATTCGCGACGTGAGAAAGGCGAAGAGAACGAGGAAGAAAAAGAGAAAGCGGCGGAGACTCAGCGCGCCTCCGCGCCCGGAAGCGCCTCATCGACGAGCATCACCGGGATGTCGGAGACGATCGGATACACGAGGTCGGCCTGCTTCGAATAGAGGCCGGAGGTGACGACCGGCTCCTCGTCCCGGAACTTTTCCCGGTACTTTTCGATCAGCCGCCGGGCCACCTCCGGCTTCAGCTCGATCAGCTCGAGGGGGCCCTTCGTTTTGGGACAGACCAGGATCGCGAGAAGCTCCGGATCGACGGCCATGGTGATCCTCCGGTGCGGGAGTGTAAGGCAGGAGGGAGTCGTCAGTAGTGAGTTATCAGTTCTCAGTTATCAGTTGTCATTCGCCGGGTCGCAGCATTACGGTACGGAACGACCTTCCGAACCGATAGCTGAAAAACTGAATACTGAGAACTGAAAACTGACAACTCCTCCATGCGCATCCTGAATCTCGTCGCGGGCCAGAAATGGACTGGCACGGCGGCCGTCGTGTTCGACCAGACGGCGGCTCTCGTCGACTCGGGCGTCGAGGCGCAGTTCGGCTTCGTCGGCGACAGCCCGCTGGCGCAGAGACTCCTGCCGCTCGGCTGGGCCCGTCCGCTGATGCGGCCACTGCGAGGCCCCTTCGACTACGCCAAAGAGATCCGCCGCCTTTCGGCGACGTTGCGGCGGGAGCCGTTCGACGTCGTGCACGCGCACACGACGCACGATCACCACGTCGCGGCCTGGATGATCCGCGGCTCGCGCGCGAGGCTCGCCCGCACCATCCACAACCTCCGCCACGCGCGGAGCGACCCCGTGACGCGCTGGCTCTTCAGCAGGACCCGGGCGTTCGCCTTCGCCAACTCCGAGATCGCGCGTCTCTTCGGAGAGCCGCATGGGCCGGTCCACTCTCCCGTCATCGACACGGAGCGTTTCTGTCCCGCGATCTCACACGAAGAGACGCGGTGCCGGATCGGGGTCAACGCCCCCGGGATTCTCGTCGGGACGGTCGGCAAGATGGCGGACGGCCGCGGCCACCGCGCCAGCGTCGCGGCGGCCGCGGCCATCGAATCCGTGACGCTGGTGCACGTGGGCCACGGCGAGCTGCTTCCCGTCCTGAAAGAGCTCGCGGCGAGTCTCGGATCCGGCGGGCGCAACGTCTGGATGGGCTATCAGGAGGAGATTCTCCCCGACCTCTACCGTTCCTGGGACGCGTTTCTCTTTCCCGCCTCCGGCAGCGAGCAGGGACAGCGCGCGATCCTGGAGGCCATGGCGTCGGGGCTCCCCGTCGTCGCGGTGGAGGTGCCCGGGGTGCGCGACCTCATGACGGACGGCCGCGAAGGCTTCGTCGTGCCCGAGTCCGGAATTGCCACGGCGCTCGCTCGCCTCACCGCGGACCCCGCGCTGCGCCGCGAGATGGGCGCGCGCGCGAGGGAAAGATCGCTCGCCTTCACGCCGGGGCGGTACGCGGCGAAAGGCGCCAACTTCTACGAGGGCCTGCTACGAACCAGGTGACCGGCGTCCACTCGTCCGTCTGAACGCTCGACGCTCAACGCCCAACGCTCGCCGCCGCACTCCCCTCCAGCATCTGCAAAACCTCCTGCGGGTGCGTCGCGGGGCTGACCGTCGAGTACGCCTGCCGCACCTTCCCGTCCGGCCCGATCAGGTAGCTGATGCGGTTGGCGCTCCCCGCGTCCGCGGAGGCGCAGGCTCCGTAGGCGAGACCGACCTCCCGGTTGACGTCGCAGAGGAGCGGAAAAGGAAAGGAGTATTTCTTCGCGAACCGCGCGTTTCCCTCCACGTCGTCGAAGGAGGCGCCCAGGATCTCGGCGTTCTGTTTCTGGAAATCTGCGTAAAGGTCGCGGAACCCGCTCCCTTCCCGCGTTCAACCGGGAGTGTCGGCCCGGGGATAGAACCAGAGAACGACGTTGCGGCCTCGGTAGTCCGACAGGCGCCTCGTCGCGCCGGTGTGGTCGGAGACCGAAAAGTCGGGTGCGGGATCGCCGGACTTCAACATGCGCCGGATGATACCCCGGCGGAAATAATTCATCATCTCGACGTCGCCTCCTCTCCGGCCTTTTCGGGTCGACCGTTGCCCGGCAGCTCGACACGCCAGCCGAGCCTTTCGAACCGCCGCCATTCCCACAGACGCGCCCACTTCAGAAACGTTCCGTAGGCCTGAAGGGCGCAGAGAACCAGGCCGTGGGTTCCGTCCAGAAATCCGAGCTGAAAGACGTACGTGCGCAGGAATCGCCATCCCGAGCGGAAAGCAATCGTCAGAACCCCGGCCGACCTCCCCGAGAGGTACAGATCGGCGGCGCCCCAGGCCGCGTAGCGGTGCAGCTTCTCGAGGTACGCGGAAAATGAGCGAAAGGTGTAGTGGACGAGGGGGGTATCCAGGGTCGGCGCCCGTCCCGACACGTCCATGTCGGCGTGGACCCGGCGCTCGGGGTAGCGCGCGGTGCCCCGCCGGACGAATCGGACCAGACGATCCGAGCCCCATCCCGAGTGCCGGATCACCCGCCCCAGAAAGAGGTTCTCGCGTCGGAGGAGATACTGATCGGCGGGCGGCCCCGCCGCCAGAAGGTCCGTGATCTCGCGCGCGAGCGCCGCCGGAACGCGCTCGTCCGCATCGACGATCAGCACCCAGGGATCGCGCGCCTGGTCCATCGCCCAGTTGCACTGGGGCCCGTTGCCGAGGTACTCGTGGGTGAGGACGCGCGCGCGGGGAGTCGCCGCGGCGATCGAAACCGTCCCGTCGGTGGATCCCGAGTCGACGACCAGGATCTCGTCCGCGAATCCGAGCGTCTCGAGGCACTCGCGGATGTTGATCTCCTCGTTCAAGGTGGGAACGATCGCCGTCAGTGTCTGGCGGGGCATCAGGAGCATTCCGCTCGCAACAGGAGAATCGCCGGCAAGCAGCAGGCCATGCCGGGGACAGCCTCCTAGTCGACGCGGACCTGGACCCTCTCGATCGACCTCGCCTTGCCGGTCTCTTCGTCCACCCCGACGACGACGCCCGAGAGGCGGATGTCCTTCTTCGCGGTCTCGAAGGAGCGCGGCGTCTGCGAGAGGAACTTCTCGATGATGCGGTCCTTCGAGAAACCGATGATGCCCTCGTAGGCGCCGGTCATCCCGACGTCGGAGAGGTACGCCGTGCCCCCGGGCCGGATCGTCTCGTCCGCCGTGGCGACGTGGGTGTGGGTGCCGACGACGGCGGACACCCGCCCGTCGAGATACCACCCGATCGCCATCTTCTCGGACGTCGCTTCCGCGTGAAAGTCGACAAAGATCACCTTCGCGTCCATCTTCGCGATCTCCTCGTCCGCCACGCGAAACGGCGAGTCCGCGTTGACCGGCATGAAGACCTGCCCCTGCAGGTTCAGAACCCCGACCGGCACGCCGGAGGAGGTCGTCTGCACGGTGGCGCCGCGTCCCGGGTTGCCGGGCGGGTAGTTGGCGGGGCGCAGGAGCCGGTTCGAGGAATTCAGCGTGTCGTAGATCTCCCGCTTGTCCCAGATGTGATTGCCGGAAGAAAAGACGTCGATCGGCATCCGGGAGAGATCCTCGAACAGCTCCACGGTCAGCCCGAACCCTCCCGCCGCGTTTTCGATATTTACGATCGTGAAGTCGATCCGATGGCGATCGATCACGCCGGTCAGCGCGTCGTTCAAAGCCCGCCGCCCGGGCGAGCCGACCACGTCCCCGATGAAGAGAATGTTCATAGAAAAGCCGGGAGGGGACAGGCGGGAGGAGGGAGGCGTGCCGGTCTGCCTTCCCCTTTCCGCCTTCCGCCTTCCGCGCGCCTAGCGCGCATACTCCACCGACCGCGTCTCGCGGATCACCGTGACCTTGATCTGGCCGGGATACTGCAGCTCGGCTTCGATCTTCTTCGCGACGTCGCGGGAGAGCCACAGCGCCTCGTCGTCCGTGACGCGGGTCGCCTCGACGATGATCCGCAGCTCGCGGCCCGCCTGCACGGCGAACGCCTTCTGCACTCCCTTGAAGCCGTCCGCGATGTGCTCGAGCTTCTCGAGCCGTTTGACGTAGGTCTCGAGGATCTCGCGTCGAGCCCCGGGACGGGCCGCGGAGAGCGCGTCCGCTCCGTTGACCAGGACCGCCTCCAGAGACCGCGGCTCGTAGTCGCCGTGGTGGCACTCCATCCCGTGGATCACGGCGTTGCTCTCCCCGAACTTCTTCAAGACCTCGCGGCCGAGCTCGAGGTGCGTGCCGTCCATCTCCCGGTCGATCGCCTTGCCGATGTCGTGCAGGAGGCCCGCCCGCTTGGCGACCTCGACGTTTCCGCCGAGCTCCGCCGTCATGTTCGTCGCGAGCCAGGCGACTTCCTTGGAGTGCTGGAGGACGTTCTGTCCGTACGACGTCCGGTATTTCAGGCGTCCGAGCAGCTTGATGAGCTCGGGGTGGAGGTCCGGGATTCCGAACTCGAGAGCGGTGGCCTCCCCCTCCTGCCGGATCTTTTCCCACAGCTCGGAACGCACCTTTTCCACGATCTCCTCGATGCGGGCGGGATGGATGCGCCCGTCCACGATCAGCTTCTCCAGGGCCAGGCGGGCGACCTCGCGGCGCAGAGGCTCGAACGCGCTGATGACGATCGCCTCGGGGGTGTCGTCGATGATGAGGTCGACGCCCGTCGCCGCCTCGAGCGCCCGGATGTTCCGTCCCTCCCGGCCGATGATGCGTCCCTTCAGGTCGTCGGAGGGCAGCTCGACGACCGAGACCGTCGCCTCGACGACCGTGTCCGAGGCCAGCCGCTGGATCGCCATCCCGATGATGTGCCGGGCCTTCTGGGTGGACTGCTCGATCGCCTCCTCCTCGATGCGCCGCATGAGTCCCGACGCCTCGACTCGGGCCTCGTTCTCGATCGACCGGACCAGCTGGTTCCGGGCGTCGACGGCCGTCAGACCCGAGATCTGCTCGAGGCGCTTCTTCTGCTCGTCCACGAGCCGGTCGGCCTCGACTTTCGCGTCGTCGACCTTGCGCTGGCTCTCGACGACCGCGCGTTCCTTCCGGTTGTACTCCTCCTCGCGGCGCTCCTGCGCGGCGAGCTTCCGGTCGAGGTTCTCCTCTTTCTGGAGCACGCGCTTCTCGAGGGCCTGGATCTCGGCGCGCCGGGCGGCGACCGTCTTCTCGAACTCGGCCCGGGCCGCCAGCACATTCTCCTTGGCCTCGATCGACGCCTCGCGCAGCCTTCCTTCGGCGGTCTTGCTCGCCTCGGAGAGGACCCGCTCGGCCTCGAGCTTCGCGGCCGCCTGGCTGACGGCGAACTTCTTCTTGAGGGTGACGTACGCCACCGCGCTGATCCCGCCCGCTAAGGCGAGACCGATCGCAATCGCGATCGCGTAGGTTGATTCCATCGTCGGCTCCCCTTCTCCCGCGGGGCGCCGAAGTCGAGCCGGCTACACGCGAACCGTTAGAACGTCAAACGCACGACGCCAAACATACCTAAGCGTCCGGAAGTCTCTTTCCCGCCTCAAATCTCATTTCGGGTTTTCCACTACCGATGCGACCGCTCGTCACGTTTGGTGTCCCCGGGGGAGACCCCGGGGCGCCGACGCCTCGTCTTCAGCTGCCCAGAGCGGCGTCCAGTTTCTCTATGAGACGCTCCGCCCGCGCGACCGCGTCGGTCGGGGCGTCCTTCCGCGTTCTCTCCCGCTGATGCAAGTCATCCGAGATGTTCAGGGCGGCGAGGATGGCAATTTTTGTCGTGTCGACTGTTGCCGTCTTCTCCGCGACTTCTTTCATTCTGGAATCGACGAATCGGGCCAGGTCGTGAATGTACGTGCTGTCGCCCTCGGCCCGGACGTTGTACGTCTGGCCGAAAATCTCTACCTGCGTCACGCTGCCCCTTCTGTTCAACGGAGGCAGACTCCTTTCGTGGCCTGCAGTCTAGTCTCTGTCCTCCAGCGGAGTCAATCAGTTAGCTATCAGCAAGTTCTCCGTTATCCGTCGTCAGTTTTCAGTCGGTCTCGCTCAGCGGTTCCGGACGCGTATCGCATCTGCCCCAGGAGGGCTGACCCAGAACCGAGAACAGAAGACTGAGAGCCGAAAGCTATTTCTCCTCCGCCGCTTCGAGCGAATGGATCAGTTTTTCCAGCCGCTCCCGGACCGTCTGCTGGTCCTTCTCGAGGCGCTCGACGGCGCCCCGCGATTCGCCCGCGTCCTTCTCGGCCTTCCGCGCGGCGGCGAGCTCGTTCTTCATGCGCTCGTTCTCGCCCGCGAGGGTCTGGAGACGCCCCAGCAGCTTTTCGATCTTGCGATCCAGGGCATCGAAAATTCTCGTGTTCGCGTTGTCCATGAGCTCCCGCCTCCCGCGGGTTCCGCCTAAAAGGTGACTCCAAAACGGTCCCGCAGCGCCGCCGCGAGGCCGTCTCTCTCCCGGTTCACGTCCTCCGATGTCAGGGTGCGGTCCGCCGAGCGGAAGGTCAGCCGCACCGTCGTCTTGGTGCGATCGCCCGGCACGTTTGCCCCTTCGTAGCGGTCCGCGACACGGACGGATTCCAGATCCGTCAGCGCCCGCCCCCGCACGAAGGCGGCGATCTCTTCCCACGCCAGAGAGCGCGGATGGGCAAACGAGAGATCGACCTCGACCGGGGGGAACGTCGAGTAGGGCGCGAAGCGCGCCATCCGCGGGCGGCTCGGAATTCTCTCGATCAGGAGCTCGCCGGCGAAGACGTTCTCGGGCAGCGACCGGCGCTCGCGCTCCGTCGGCGAGACGAGGCCGACGACCCCGAGCACGCCGACGGACGTCTCGACCCAGGCGGCGGCGCCCCGGGCAAAGGCCTCCATCTCCGCGGGCCGCCAGCAGAGGTCTTCGGCGGCGATCCAGGGTTCGACGACCCTTTCGACGGTGCCCTTGGCGTCGAAGAAGTCGAACGCGCGCGTCGGTCCCGGGGCGCTCCAGTGCGAACGGACGTTGCCCGCGAGCGCGAAGGCGAAACGCCGCGACTCCAAGGAGGGGGGATTCTCGGGGTCGCCGTCCGCCCGTCCGAAGGCGCGGCCCACCTCGAAGAGGGCGGCATCGGAGCGGCCGTGGCGGGCGTTGGCGGACAGCGCGTCCAGAAGGCCGGGCAGAAGGGTCGTGCGAAGCTCGCGCCGCGTCTCGTCCAGGGGGTTGGCGACGCGGATCGAGCGTCCCATCCCCGCCGCTTCGAGCCAGGGAGCGAAGGGGCGCTCGCTCGTCTCCCGGTCGACGAAGGGGTATCCGACGGTCTCGAACAGGCCGGACGCGGCGGCGCCATCGGAGAGGCTGTCCTCGAGGATCCGCCGCGGCTCGAGGTGCCGGCCGGGCGCCAGAGAGGGAGGAACGCGGGACGGGAGGCGGTCATAGCCGTGCACCCTCAGGACCTCTTCGACGAGATCGTCCTCGATCCGCACGTCGTGCCGGCGCAGCGGCACGCGCACGGAGATCCGCCGTCCCCGCACCTCCGGCTCGAATCCCAGGCGGGCGAGGATGTCCGCTGCGAGCTCCAGAGTCAGAGACGGGTCTCCCGCGACCAGCCGGAGGCGGGACAGTCGCAACGCCGCCCGGCGGTTCTTGAAGGGAAGCCCGCGCGCGTCGAGAAGGCCCGGGCTCAAAGTCCCGCCGGCGGAAACCAGGATTAGGTTCGCGGCGAGGTTCAGGGCGTTCGGAATGGCCGTGATATCCGCGCCGCGTTCGAAGCGGTGCGACGCGTCCGTGTGCATGCCGAGCCGCCGCGCGGTCCGGCGAATGGCGACGGGATCCCACCACGCCGCTTCGAGCAGCACGTGACGCGTGTCCTTCGTGACGGCGGTGTCGAGTCCCCCCATGATCCCCGCGAGGGACACGGCGCGTTCCGCGTCGGCGACCACGACGTCGGAGACTTCGAGCCGGCGCTCGACCCCGTCCAGGGTGAGGAGCGTCTCGCCGCGCTGCGCCTTGCGGACGACGAGGACGCCGCCGCGAAGCTTCTCGAAATCGAACGCGTGGAGCGGCTGGCCGACCGCCCAGAGCGCGTAGTTCGTCGCGTCGACCGGAGCGCTGATCGAATGGCTGCCGATGGCCGCCAGCCGCGCGCGCACGCGCTCGGGTGAGGGCGCATCCGCCACGCCGCGCAGCAGGAGCGCCCCGAACCGGCGGCAGAGGCGCGGGACGGCGATGACGATCGATGTGAGGGACTCGATCGGTTCGCCGGAGGCGGGCGGGATCGCGAAGTCCGGTCCCGGCGAAGCGAGCGGCGCGAGCGTCAACGCCGACAACTCCCGCGCGAGGCCGAGATGGCTCATCGCGTCGGGGCGGTTCGGCGTGATCTCGACGTCGAGCACCGGGCCGCGGGCCGTTTCCTCGACCGATTCCACGGGGAGCCCGGCCTGAGCTAGCAGGGCACGCGCCCGTTCGGGCGACGGCGCGCTCTCCAGAAATTCGCCGATCCATTCGAGCGAGAACCTCACGCGGGGTCTCCGAGGAGGCGGCCCGCGTACTGGCCGAGGAACCGCTCGTCGCCTTCGAAGAGGAGGCGCAGGTCGGGAAACCCGTAGAGAAGGAGCGCGATGCGGTCGATGCCGCCTCCAAACGCGAACCCCGTGTAGGTCTCCGGATCGATCCCGGCGCGAACGAGGACGTTCGGGTGCACGCAACCCGCGCCCATGATCTCGATCCAGCCGGAGCCCTTGCACTTCCGGCATCCCCCTCCGCGGCAGAAGACGCACGTCATGTGCACGTCCGCTCCGGGCTCGACGAAAGGGAAGAACGTCGGGATGAAGCGGGTTTTCGTCCCGGGTCCAAAGAGCTCCGACAGGAACGTCTCGACGGTCCCCTTGAGGTCCGCGAGCGAGATCCCCCGGTCGACGACGAGCGCTTCGACCTGGTGGAAGACGGGCGAGTGCGTCGCGTCGACCTCGTCCTTTCGGTAAACGCGCCCGGGCATGATCATCCGAAGCGGCGCTCCGCGCTGCCGCATCTCCCGGATCTGAACCGGCGACGTGTGCGTGCGCAGGAGGAGAGGCGAGCGGGCGGGCGTTTCCAGAAAGAACGTGTCCTGGGTGTCGCGCGCCGGATGCTCCGGCGGAAAATTCAACGCTTCGAAGTTGTGGAAGTCGTTCTCGATCTCCGGCCCGTCGGCGATCGAGTAGCCCATCCGGAGGAAGATCTCTTCGACGCGCCGCCGCACGATGGTCAGCGGGTGCAGGGCGCCGGTGCGGGGGCGACGGCCGGGCAGCGTGACGTCCACCGCGGCGGCCCTTTCGCGGGACTCCG
Source organism: Acidobacteriota bacterium (assembly GCA_040004075.1). Lineage (GTDB taxonomy): Bacteria > Acidobacteriota > Thermoanaerobaculia > UBA5066 > Gp7-AA6 > JALYUA01. Next base: position 17,725 of record JBDUBP010000039.1, read on the forward strand.
CCTCGCGGCGCGCCACGTCGTCCGAGAGGCGGCCGATCGCCTCCTCGATCTCGCGCTTGAC
>JBDUBP010000022.1:0-5173 GCA_040004075.1 Acidobacteriota bacterium
GAGGAGGACCGCCACGGATACGCGATCCTCCAGGACGTCGCGGCGCGCACCCGCGGCGAGGTTCGGCTCGGCCCGGGGACCCTGTACCGCTCGATCCAGCGGATGCTCGAGCAGGGACTGATCGTCGAAGTCCGCGAACGTCCGGCTCCCGAAGACGACGACGAACGCCGCCGGTACTACCGGATCACCCCGTTCGGCGGAGAGGTCGCCCGCGCGGAGGGCCGCCGCCTGGCCGACCTGGTCAAGCTCGCCCGCGCGAGCGGGTTCGTCACGCCGCGTCCCGCCTAGCCGCCACCGATGCGCTTTTACCGGCTTCTGCTCCGTCTCTACCCGTCCTCTTTCCGGTCCGAGTACGGCCAGGAGATGACCGCGATCTTCGCCGGTCGCCTGGCGCGGACCGGCCGCGCGGGCCTCCCGGCGCTGTGGATCGGAGCCCTCGCCGACAGCTTCGTGAACGCGGTCCGGGCGCACGCCGACATCCTTCGCCAGGACGCCGCTTACACGTTCCGCACCATGCGGCGCGCGCCCGGATTCGCCGCGACGGCGCTCGTCGTGACCGCCCTCGGCATCGGCGCCGCGACCTCCACGTATTCGATCCTGGATCGGGTCCTGATCCACCCGCTGCCGTTTCGGGATCCCGAGCGCCTCGTCCATCTGTGGCAGGACCCCGGGTCCCGCGGGAGCTGGGGCCAGGAGGCGTCGCCCGGCAACGTCCGCGACTGGAAGCGCATGAGTCGGACGCTCGAGGGGATGGCGGGCTACCACCGTACGTCCTTCAACCTCGTCGGCGAAGGCGATCCGGAGAGAGTGGACGGGACCCGCGTCACGTGGGAATTCTTCCGGACGCTCGGAGTGCGACCTCAATTCGGGCGCGTGTTCACACCGGAAGACGATCGCGCGGGCGCGCCCGGGACCGTGGTTCTCAGCCACCGCCTCTGGGTGAACCTGTTCAGCGCGGACCCGGCGGTGGCGGGCCGAAAGGTGATCCTGGATGACCTCCCGTTCGTCGTCGTCGGCGTGATGCCGGCGGACTTCCACTTCCCGGCCGGCAACGCCGAGCTGTGGACGCCCCTCCGGTTCGAGGAGGCGGACTTCGCGGACCGCACCGACACGTTCCTGCTGACGATCGCGAGGACGAAGCCGGGGGTTTCGATCGAGCAGGCGCGGGCGGAGATGCGCCACATCGCCGGACAGCTCGAGCGCGGTTATCCGAAAGAGAACGCGCAGATGGGCATCACCGTCAACCTTCTCCGCGAGGAGATGTCCCGGCAGTCGCGTCTTCTGGTGACGGCGCTCTTCGGCGCGGCGCTCGGCGTCCTGCTGATCGCATGCGCGAACCTCGCGAATCTCCTGCTCGCCCGTGCACTCGGGCGGCGCCGCGAGCTGGCCGTCCGGACGGCAATGGGCGCGGGGCGCGAGCGTCTGGTGCGCCAGCTGCTGACCGAAAGCCTGATCCTGGCCGGCTGCGGTGGCGCCCTGGGCATCGGCATCGCCGCGGCCGCGGCGCCGCTGCTCGCGCGGCTCCTCCCCGGCTCGGCCCTCCTCCGCGAAGCTCCGCTCGACCTGCGAATGCTGGGCTTCGCCGCGCTGCTCACGCTCGTCACCGGAGTCGCCTTCGGGGTCGTCCCGGCGCTGCGGGGCTCGGCCGATACGGCGGACAGCGGCCTGCGGGAAGGCGCGCGCGAGGGTGCGGGTCATCGGACGGAGCGGCTTCGCTCGCTTCTCGTGGCGGCCGAGGTGACGGCGTCGGTGGCGCTGTTGATTTCCTCCGGCCTTCTCATCCGTGCCCTCTGGCGCGTGCAACAGGTCCCGCCCGGATTCCGGGCGGCGGGCGTCCTGACTCTGCGGACCCCCCTTCCGATGCCGAGGTACGAAAAGACGGACAAGCGCGAGCAGTTCTACAACCGCGTTCTCTCCGAGGTCCGATCGCTGCCGGGGGTCTCCAGCGCTGCTTACATCACGGGACTGCCCATGGTGATGACCGGAGGAATCTGGGGCGCGACGCCGGAGGGCGAGCCGCCGCAATTTCCCGAGAAGCGGATGGTGAGCATGCGGTACGTGACGCCGGGGTTCTTCGAGACTCTGGGAATTCCCCTCCGGCTCGGCCGGGACGTGGCGTTGACCGACACCGCATCCTCGCCCTTCGTGGCGGTGGTCAGCGAGTCGTTCGCCACGAAATACCTGCCGGGCGGGAGTCCGATCGGCCGCCGCTTCCGCTGCGTGTTCGAGATGCGGACGATCGTGGGAGTCGTCGGCGAAGTTCGCGTCCGCGGGCTGGAACGCCCGAGCGAGCCTCAGGTCTACCTGTCGTCGGCGCAGTCCCAGGACGGCCGGACGAGCGGGTACGCGCCAAAGAACCTGGTCCTGCGGTCATCGGTCGGGGCCGGCACCCTCCTGCCGTCGCTGCGGCAGATCATCTCGAAGGCGGACCCGCAGCTGCCGATCGCAGACGTGCGCCCGCTGACCGAAATCGTCGATGCCGAGACGGCTCCTCGCAGCGTTCAGGTCCGGGTGCTCGCCGGCTTCGCGGCCATCGCGTTCCTGCTCGCCGGCATCGGCATCCACGGGCTCCTCGCCTTCGCGGTCTCGCACCGCACCCGCGAAATCGGCGTGCGCATCGCGCTCGGCGCCCGCCGACGCGACATCCTCCAGATGGTCCTCCGCCGCGGCGCCATGCTGGCCCTGGCCGGAATCGCGGCGGGGGTGGCCGTGGCATGGATCGCCGGCCGACTGATGGAGGCGCTGCTGGCGGGCGTCAGCGCCCACGACGCCGCGACGTTCTCCGCCGCGATCCTGCTCGCGCTGGTGATGACGCTCCTCGGAAGCGTCGTGCCGGCGATGCGGGCCCTTCGGGTGAATCCCATCGAAGCCATCCGCGCCGAATAGCCGACTGGCCGCATAGCCGCGGCGCCGGAGGGAACCCGTTTCGGTCCTAGTCGTCGTCGTCCGGCGCCGCCGCGGCCGGCCGGACCCAGCCCGCGTGCACGGGCGGCGGCATCTTCGAGTTCCGGCCGCGGACGATCTTCCAGAGGATCTCGTTGAAGGCGACGTCGGGCGCGTGGTCGGCTTCGGAGAGGTTCGCCGCCGCGGATTCCTCCGCGCCCGGCGCGTCGTCCCCGTTCTTCTCGTCGATCGAGACCCGGGGAGGACGGTGCGTCCAGGGACTCGCCGCGGCCGCCGTTTCGAACGCCGCGTACATCGGGCGCGCCGCTGCGTCGCACTGGCTCATGGGCGGAAGGCCGAGAACGAGCTCCATCGTGCGGAGCATTCCGCATGTCGTGTACATCGTCGAATCGACGGCCGCGCGGCGCGTCCAGGGGCTCAAGACGAGCGCGACCGAGCGGTGGCAATCCACGTGATCCGGGCCGTTCTGCGCATCGTCCTCGAGGACGAAGATCGCCGATTCCTTCCAGTAGCGGCTCTTCGAGATCTCCTCGACGAGCCTTCCGAGCGCGAGGTCGTTCTCGGCGATCATCGCGCGCGGCGTCGGCGAGCCGGAGAGGGCGTAGTTGGTGTGGTCGCCGCCCAGCCGCACGATCGAGAGCCGGGGAAGCGTTCCGTCCTTCTCGAATCGCCGGAACTCCTCGAGCCAGATGTCGATACGGGTGTTGTCCGGAATCGAAAGGTCGAAGGGCGGGTAATCGGGATCGACCTTTCCCTCGAGGCCAGGGACCGTCGCCGCGTACGGACCGGCCGACGCTCGGAACTCGCCTAAGACCGGCGGATTTTGTCGCGGCGTCGCCGGCCGCGGGTCGTAAACGAACTCGCCGTAGCTGCGCACGGAGACCCCGGCGCGATTGCACGCGTCCCAGATGTACCCCGCGGCCGGAGCGGCCACGTTGCCGTAGGCGTTCCGATTGGCGCCGCCGCCTTCCGAGAGGTACTCGCCGCCCCGGTTGGCGTAATTCATCGGCCAGATCTTCTCGACCACGTCCGTCGCATAGGCACCGGTCGAGAAGGCGTGCCCGTCGTAGCTCACCTCCGCGTTCACGTAGAAATTGTCGAAGAGGACGAAGTCCCGCGCGAGCGCGTGCGCGTTGGGGGTGACGTCTTCTCCGAAGAGGCACAGGTCCGCGTCGCCGTTGCCCTCGGGCATGTCGCCCAGGATCTGGTCGTACGTCCGGTTCTCGCGGATGACGTAGAAGACGTGCCGGATCGGAGACGGGCCGCCCACGCGCGCCGGGACGGGCGAGCCCTTCGGGGCGCCGGCGGGCGCGAGCAGATGCGCGTCGCGGTACGGAGTCAGCGCCCGCACCTTCGCCGTCCAGCCCGCCAGGGTTCCGGCGTCGGGCGTTGGAACGAACGACAGCGTTCCTTCGAGGGCGTCGCGCGTCGACTGTCCCGGAGCCGCGGAAATCGCCGGCTGCGGGCCGCGGGGATTGGCGATTGAGACGAGCCCTTTGCCCGAGAGAATGAAGATCGTTTTCCCGTCCCGTGAGAATTGCGCTCCCGTGGGATACCAGCCCGTCGGGATCCATCCGCGCACGCGGCTGTCACCGCGCTTCGAGACGTCCACGACGGCGACCGAGTTGTTGTCGGCGTTGGCGACGAGAAGGGTTCGGCCGTCGGGCGAAAGCCCGAGGGCGTTGGGAGTCGAGCCCGGCGGCGTCTTCGGCTCGAGGGCGATTGAAATCTGCTCCCGCGCAGACTTCTTCGCGACGTCCGCGACCCACACGGAATTCGTGTTGGCGCACGCGACGAACAGGGTCCCGCCGTCGCGGGAGATCGCCATCGCATTCGGATGCTCGCCGGTGGCGATCTCGCCCACCGGCGCGAGCGTCGCCGGGTCGAAGAGCAGCACTTTCGCGCCGCCCCACAGCGAGACGAAGAGAGTCCGGCCGTCCGGCGACACGAGGCAGGTGTAGGCCTCGGCCGGAAGGGTGGCGGACACGACCGCATTTCCCGTCGCGAGATCGACCGCGGACAGCATCTGACCCAGGACGTTGACCGCGTAGAGCCGCTTGCCCGCCGGATCGAGCGCGAGACCGCCGACGAAAGACGTCTGCTCGAGAACGGGGGCGTCCGCGAAGATCGGCGGCCCGGTCGCCTTTCCGAACGGAAGCGGATAGACGGCGCCGGGAGCGAGGCTCTTCTTCCGGACTCGAAACTCGAGCACCGCGTTCTCTTTCGCCGCGGAGGAATAAACGCGGTCTCCCGCGGGGCTCCACGCGAT
>JBDUBP010000208.1:0-5164 GCA_040004075.1 Acidobacteriota bacterium
ACCTTCTCGTGGACGATGAGGCGCGAGCAGGCGGAGCATTTCTGCCCCTGGAACCCGAACGCGGCGGCGACCACGCCTTTGGCCGCCTCTTCGAGATCGGCGGTCTCATCGACCAGGATGAAGTCCTTGCCTCCCATCTCGAGGATGGCCCGCTTGATCCAGATCTGACCCTTCGGGACGCGTCCGGTCTTTTCACTGATCTCGACGCCGACGTCGCGGGAGCCCGTGAAGGCGACCATCCGAGTCTTCGGATTCTCCACGAAGGCGTTGCCGACCGTGGCGCCGCCGCCCGTCACGAAATTGAGGACGCCCGGCGGGACGCCCGCCTCCTCGGCCGCGTCGAGGAACATGTTCGCGATCGCGGGAGAGTCGGATGAGGGCTTCAGGACGACGGTGTTCCCCGTCACGAGCGCCGCGGTCGTCATCCCCGTCAGGATGGCGAGCGGAAAGTTCCAGGGCGGAATGACGGCGCAGACCCCGAGAGGCAGGTATTCGAGCTCGTTCTTTTCGCCGGGATAGGGCGTGAGGGGCTCGGGATTCGCGAGCCGCTCCATGTCCCGCGCGTAGAACTCGCAGAAGTCGATGGCCTCGGCGGTGTCGCCGTCGGCCTCCGCCCAGGACTTCGACTCCTCGAGGACCATCATCGCGGAGAAGTCGTGCTTGCGGTCCCGGAGGATCCTCGCGATGCGCAGGACGAGCTCCCAGCGCTCCTTCGGGCTCGTCCGACCCCATGTCTCGAACGCCTTCGCGGCGGCCTCCACCGCGCGGCCGGCGTCCTCGGCGGTTCCTTCGGGGAAGCGGCCGATGACCTGGCTCTTGCGGCACGGGTTCACGGATTCGAACTGGCGCGCCGCGCCGACGCGTTTTCCGCCGATGCGGTTCGAGCCTTCGATCGGCAGGCCCGATTCGATTTTTTTCAGGGCCGTGGCGAAGGCCGAGCGGTGCGCCTCGACCGAAAAGTCCGTCAGAGGCTCGTTTTTGAATTCAGGCAGCATGCGAGGGAAGTTATCAGTTCTCAGTTATCAGTTGTCGGTGGGAGGGGGGAAGAGCGAAAGGCGGGGGGTCTCCGCTTTCCCTCGTTTCCCGTTTCCCGTTTTCCGGCCTCGACTGACCACTGAAAACTGACAACTGATAACTTTGAGGCGTGAACCTCAAAGGCGGACGGCCGGAGAGATTCGGCTGGCTCGCTTCCCGGCTCTACCGGCGGTGGGCCGAGCCCATGTGCGCGCCGCTGCACCGGCGCGTCGGCGCCGAGGTGCCGATCGAGACGGGGCGGCTGCTCGACGTCGGCTGCGGCCCGGGGCGGCTCGATCGCCTGCTGGCAGCCGCCAGGCCCGATCTCGAAGTCGTCGGCGTCGACGCCTCGCCCGAAATGATCGAGCAGGCGGGGCGCGGCCCCGCGCTTCCGAATCTCTCCTTCCAGGTCTCGACGGCGGAGGACCTTTCGTTCCGCGACGAGTTCGACTTCGCGATCGCCGTTCTCACGTTCCATCACTGGGAAGACGCCGATTCCGGGCTCGCCGGCGTGCACCGCGCGTTGAAACCGGGCGGCCGGTTCTGGATCTTCGAGGGCAATCCCGACGCTCCCGGAGCGGAGCTCGCGAAGGACCGGGCGCCCCTGTGGGGATGGCTGCCGCTGCCGGTCGTCCTGATGCGGCGGGGTATCCGCCTCCATGGTTTTTCCCGGGAGGAAGTCGACGGCCCGGTGCGCGACGCGGTGGAACGTTCCCCGTTTCGGACTTTCCGCGTGGTCGAGACGGGCGGAACCCTCCGCGTCGAGCTCGCGAAGGCGTCGTGATGGGCGCGCAGGCCGCTCCCCGCGATCTCTCGCCGGAAGAAGCCAGGCGCTACTCGCGTCACCTGACGCTCGAAGAGGTCGGACCGGAGGGACAGGCGCGGCTCAAGGCCTCGCGGGTCCTCGCGGTCGGGGCGGGCGGCCTCGGCTCGCCGCTGGTGATGTACCTCGCGGCGGCGGGCGTCGGGCGGATCGGCCTCGTCGATCCGGACGCGGTCGATCTCTCGAACCTCCACCGGCAGCTGCTCTACGGCACGGGCGACGTCGGTCGCCCGAAGGTCGAGGCGGCCGCGGAGCGCATCGAGGAGATGAATCCGAACGTCGGCGTCACCCCGATCCGGGAGCGGCTGACCGCGGCGAACGCCCTGGCGATCGTGCGCGACTTCGACGTCGTCGTCGATGGAACGGACAACTTTCCCGCTCGATACCTCGTCAACGACGCCTGCGTTCTGGCGGACAAGCCGAATGTCTGGGCCTCCGTGCACCGGTTCGAGGGACAGGCCTCCGTCTTCTGGGCGCGGAAGGGCCCGTGCTACCGCTGCCTTCACCCCGAGCCGCCGCCCGCCGGCGCCGTGCCGTCCTGCGCGGAGGCGGGGGTACTCGGCGTCGTCCCGGGGCTGCTCGGGATCGTGCAGGCCGTCGAGACGATCAAGCTTCTCCTCGAGATCGGCGAGCCTCTCATCGGCCGTCTTCTCGTCCTCGACGCTCTCTCGATGCGCTTCCGGGAGATACGGCTTGCGAAGAGGCCGGACTGCGCGATCTGCGGGACGCGCCCGACGATCACGCGGCTGTCCGATGTCGGCGCCGATTGCGCGCCGCCGGTGGTATCGTCCGGCGCCGTGTTCACCGCCCGCCCGACGCCGCCCGAAATCTCCGTCGAGGAGCTGAAGGCGCTGCGCGACAGGGGAGACGAGGTCGTTCTCTTAGACGTGCGGGAGCCTTACGAGCACGCGATCAGCGACCTGAAGGGATCCGTGAAGATCCCGCTCGCGGCGCTGCCCGCCCGGTTCGCCGAGCTCTCGAAGGAGGACGACATCGTCGTCTACTGCCGCGTCGGCGGCCGGAGCGCGCAGGCCGTCGGCTTTCTCCAGCAGATGGGCTACGGGAAGACGCGAAACCTCGTCGGGGGCATCAACCAGTGGGCCGAGCGAATCGACCCCTCTCTTCCGCGCTACTGAAGGAGGACCCATGCGTCGCATCGGCGTGATCGTCCTGGCCATCGGAATCGCGGGATTTCTCTTCGCATCGAGCCGCCGCGGCAGCTACGACAGCGTCCAGGGCGTCATCAAGTCGACGTTCTCGCAGGAGGAACGCGGCAAGAAGGATTTCTGGGAGACGGCGCGGTGGGTGTGCGCCGGCGCCGGGGTCATCGGGCTGGTGCTGGTGATCTTCCCCGGCAAGCCGACCCGGTAACCGGGGATCCCGGGGGGAATCAGCCGCCAGCCCGGTCGGCCCGTCTGTTCCGCGCGGTTGCGTGAGCAGCAGCCTACGGCCGGCACTCCAGGGTGCTCTGGTAGCTCGGAAGGATCACGCGCGCCTCGCGAAAACCCGCGGCGCGCGCCGCCTCCAGCATCCAGTCGCGATCGTAGGCGACGGCGCTCTCGGGATAGCTCAGATTCTCGACGAACGCCGGGCCGATGGCGTGGGCGAATCTCCAGCGCCCGCCGAGGAGGTCGAGCGCGCGGAGGTCGTCCATGCAGAAGAACGTCATGAGCATGACGCCGCCCGGCCTCAGAATGCGCCGGCTCTCCGCGAGGGTGTGGCGGATGTCGTTCTCGAGCAGGTGGGAGAACAGGGACTGCGAGAAGACCAGGTCCGCGCTCGCGTCCGGGCGATCGAGGCGCGATGTCTCGACGGTCCCGCCCGGGTTGTAGACAGTGCTCCGCGCGTCGACGCGCGTGAACCGGAAGCGATCGGAGGGAAAGTGCGCGCGACACCAGGCAACCATCTCGGGATCCACGTCGAAGCCGTGGTACGAGCCTTCGAAGCGCGTCCTCATGTACTGGAAGTCGCGCAGCGCCACGGCGCTCTTCCCGACGCCGCAACCGATGTCCACCACGTCCGACGCGAGGTTCGCGTAGCCCTTCGCCAAGAAGTGAAGCCAGATCGCCGAGGACGCGGTCAAGTAGTAGTAGTGCGGGAAAAGGAATGAGTTGCCCACGCCGGTGCGCACGATCAGGCGCAGCGGTGGCAGCGGCTGGCGCGTGGACAGGCGCCACAGCGGGCGGAGTATCGCGTCCGAGACCAGCGAGAGCGCGTGGAATGCCCTCGAGCGCGAGAGCACCGCGGTCGACGGCACAATCTTCCGAATCCTGCGGTCGAGCGCTTTCATGGATGCCGGCGCTCGCGGCCCTGGTGTCTTTCGCCTGGGGGCTCTGGGCTCACTCCCGATCTCAGCCGGCGAGGCCGGTCGTCGCGCGCCGCGGCTCTTCGAGCAGCCGGTCGATCTTCGCCGCGAGAATGAAGTCGTTCTCGTGCAGCCCACCGATCGCGTGCGTCCAGAGGACGAGCTCCACCTTGTTCCAGTGGATCGCGATGTCGGGGTGATGGCCTTCCTGTTCCGCCAGATCCCCGACGCGATTGACGAACTCGAGCGCGCTCTTGAAATTCTCGAACTCGAAATGCCGCTCGAGCCGCGTGGCGTTCTTCTGCAGCGACCACTCCGGCGTCTGATCCAGAAATTGCCGGGCGCGGGCCTCGGAGAGGCTCTCGACGCCGCCGTGACAAGGCACGCATTTGCGGGAAACGAGGCGTGACGGATCCATGCCGGGATCTTACTTCTCCGCAAGCGGCAGGGCGCGCCGCGGGCAAACGCGCGCCCGGAGCTGGTTTGACGCGAACCGGCCGTTCCGGAATAATCCGCTCTCCCTGACGACTGGGAGGTCGTTCAATGGTAGGACCACTGGCTCTGGACCAGTTAATCGGGGTTCGACTCCCTGCCTCCCAGCCAATTCCTTCCGGAGACTCGGCGTTTTTCACCCCCAATTGCCCGCGACGGTGACAGGTCTCACGGATGACCCGTGAGCTCTCGATGACCACCGAGCGCGGAGAGCTCGGTGTACTCCATGAAAACACGCGGTCGAGCGACGATATCTGCGACGAACCAGTAGAGCTCAAAGGTGAACCCCGCGGTCCCCTCCTGCTTCCCGTTACCCTCGCAGCTTTCTGCGTCGACAAAGGGTCGAAGTCTTTGCCTTCGCGTCGGGCTCCGGAAGTATCGCGAGACCATGCCCGCAGGTGTCGGCCCCGACGACGGCGGAGGATTTCCATGTGCTCGAGTGTTCCCTCTTATGAGTTCTAGGCAAATCGAGGCAGCGCGCATTTCCACGAATCCGGGAGTGCGGACCAGAGTCCAGTCGTTCCGCGACT
>JBDUBP010000090.1:0-5163 GCA_040004075.1 Acidobacteriota bacterium
CACAAGGCGTACTACGCCTACTCGGGCGAGATCGAGATCGATCGTTTCCTGCGCGAGGTCCTACAGAAGGCGAACGAGTTCGTGCCGTCCGCCGCCGGCTCCATCCTTTTGGACGACCCGAGCACCAAGAACAACGAGGACCGGCTCGAAAACGACCTGGTCTTCATCGCCACGTTCGGAGCGGACGGCGATTCGCGCCTCGCCCGCCGGATCAACGCGCGGATCGGGATCGCCGGTCACGTTTATTCGACGGGCGTCGGATACATGACCGAGGACGTGGTGGACGACCCCTACTTCTACCCCACGTATGAAGCGCCGAGCTTTCATACCGAGTCGGTCCTCTGCGTCCCGATCCGGATCGAGGCCGCCGTCTGCGGCGTGCTCGAGCTGGTCAACCGGGTCGGGCCCGGCGGGTTCCGCGAGAAGGACCGCCGACTTCTGGAGATCTTCGGCGACTACGCCTCGATCTCGATTCAGAACCTCCTGGACGCTCGCCGAGCCTTCGAGGTCGCCAAGCGGGACGGCCTGACCGGGCTCTACAACGAGAGGTACCTCCACCTGCGGCTGACCCAGGAGCTCTCCCGAATCTCCAGGGACGGCGGCGACCTCTGCGTCATCTTCCTCGACCTCGACAACTTGAAATCCGTCAACGACCGGCACGGCCACCTGGCCGGCAGCCAGGTCCTCCGCGAGGTCGGATACGTGCTGAAGCGCACGGTGACCGACGAGCGTGCGACGCTGACGCGATATGGAGGGGACGAGTTCGTGCTCATCCTTCCCGGCCACTCTCTCGAAACGGGCCTGGAGATCGCGGAGCGAATCCGCGAGGCGATCCGCTCGGCGACGTTCCTCTCGCGCCCCTATGGCTTCAACAGCCCGGCCCTGAACCTGCAGGAAACGATCACGGCGTCGCTCGGCATCTCGTCCGTGCGCACGCACGCGACCGTTCCGGCGGCGGTCGAGCAGCAGAAAAACGAGCTGCTGCGGGCGGCCGACCAGGCGCTCTACCAGGCCAAGGAGGGCGGCAAGGACCGAAGCGCGGCGGCGCGCCCCCTCGAGATGCGCGTCGGGGGGTAAAGCGGTCGGTTCAAAGCTCTCCGCTCTCAGCCCGCAAAATCTCCTTTTCCCGCGTTTCCCGCCCCGTTTTCCGATTCCCGATTCCCGATTCCCGATTCCCGATTCCCGGCCACCGAACCACCCCGTGCTATCCTCCTGCGTTCAGCACTTTGCGGGCACTTTCACCTTCTGAGGACCCCATGACGACCACTTCGCAGACACGTACGGATCTCTCTCCCAAAGACGTGCTCGACGCCCTGTCGAAGCACATCCTGGTCGACGGCTACCACGTGGTCATGGATCTCGAAAAGAGCCGCGGCTCCTACCTGTTTGACGCCAGGAGCGGGCGCCCTCTCCTCGACTTCTTCACGAACTTCGCCACGTTCCCGATCGGCTACAACCACCCGAAGATGGACGACCCCGAGTTTCAGGAGAAGCTGCTCCACGCTGCGCGGACGAAGCCCGCCAACAGCGACATCTACACGGGCCTCTATGCGGACTTCGTGGAGACGTTTTCCACCCTCGCGGTGCCCGCCAGCCATGCCGATCACCTCTTCTTCGTCGAAGGGGGGGCGCTCGCGGTCGAGAACGCGCTGAAGACCGCCTTCGACTGGAAGGTCCGGAAGAATCTGGCCCGAGGGGGTCTCGCGAAGGGGAGCCAGATCCTGCATTTCAAGAACGCGTTTCACGGGCGCTCCGGCTATACCCTTTCCCTGACCAACACGGCCGACCCCCGCAAGACCCAGCACTTCCCCATGTTCGACTGGCCGCGCCTCTCGTGTCCGGCGCTCCGCTTTCCCGTGACCGCCGAGGTCCTGACGGAGGTCGCGAGCGCGGAGGAGCAGGTCGAACGGGAAATCCGCGCCGCCTGCGACGCTCGTCCGGACGAAATGGCCGCCTTGATTCTCGAGCCCATACAGGGAGAGGGCGGCGACAACCACTTCCGGCCGGAGTTCTTCCGCCGCCTGCGCGCCCTGGCCGATGAGCTCGAGTTCCTGCTCATTTTCGACGAGGTGCAGACCGGAGTGGGGCTGACCGGATCCATGTGGTTCTGGCAGCAGATGGGCGTCGAGCCCGACCTCTTCTGCTTCGGCAAAAAGACACAGGTCTGCGGATTCGCGTCCAACCACCGCATCGACGACGTCGACAACGTCTTCAAGGTCTCCTCGCGCATCAACTCCACGTGGGGCGGCAATCTCGTCGACATGGTCCGCTGCGCGAAGTACCTCGAGATCATCGAAGAGGAGAACCTCGTCGAGAACGCGAGGGTCGTCGGCGAATACTTCCTGGGCCGCCTCCGCGAGATGGCCGAGGAGTTCGCCGGGACCGTTTCCAACGTCCGCGGAAAAGGCCTCTTCCTCGCGTTCGACCTCCCCGATAAGGCGATGCGCGACAAGACCCTCGCCGCGTGCCTCGAGCATGGCCTGATCGGCCTCGCGTCGGGGTCCTCCGCGATCCGTTTCCGCCCATCGCTCGCCCTCTCGCGCGACGAGGCCGACGAGGGGGTGCGCAAACTGCGCCGGGCGCTCGGAGCGGGAAGGTAAATAGCTCTCAGTTTTTTCCTTGTTTTCCCCGCGCCGCTTTCTCGTCCTCGCTCTTCTCGTCCTTCTCGCGGCGGCGGCGGCGTTCTGGCTGACGCTTCCAGACGTGCGGCCGCTCCTCCGCGAGTTCCCGAGGACCACGGCCTTCATGGAGCGAAAGCGCGCGGAGCTGAGTCGGCAGGGGCAGGCCGCCGCTCTCGAATACCGGCCCGTTCCGATGACGCTCGTCTCGCCTTTTCTGGCGCGCGCCGTGGTCGCCGCGGAAGACGCGAGGTTCTATGAGCACACGGGGATGGACTGGGAAGCGATCCGGGGGGCGCTGGCGAAGGACTGGCAGAAGAAGCGTCTGAAGCTCGGAGGGTCGACGGTGACGCAGCAGCTCGCGAAAAACCTCTACCTCTCCCCCGCCCGCACTCCCTGGCGCAAGCTGCGGGAGTGGGCGATCGTCCGACGGCTCGAGCGCACGCTTTCGAAGACGCGGATCCTGGAGCTCTATGTGAACGTGATCGAGCTCGGTCCGCGGACCTACGGCGCGGAGGCGGCCTCGCGCCGGTATTTCCACAAGTCTGCCTCCGGACTCTCGGCGCAGGAGGCGGCGACCCTCGCGGCGATGATCCCGTCCCCGCGCCTCTACGACCCCGCCCGGAATCCCGAACGGGTGAGGCGTCGGGCCTCCAGAATCCTCCGGGGGATGTGACCGGGCCGCCGGCCGTGCTATTCTGCCCGCATCCCATTCACTTTCTGGAGGTTGAGCATGCGGCCGGCTCGCTTTGCGTCGATCTCGATCCTCCCCCTCCTGCTCGTCGCCCTCGTGGCCGGCTGCTCGAAACGGGCGGCGCGGGTCGAGGTGTCGCCGAAGAAGCTGAAGATCTTCGGCCTCGACCGCCCTCAGAGGCTCACCGCGCGCCTTCTGGACAAGAAAGGCACCCCGCTCGAAATCGGGACCGCCAACTGGGAAAGCTCGCGGCCCGCGGTCGTCACCGTGGACGTCGGCGGGCTCGTGAGCCCCAAATCCGAGGGGAAGGCGGTCATCACCGCGCGGTATGAGAAGGTCTCGACCGACATCCCCGTCGAGGTCGTGGACGTCAAGGCCGTCGAGGTGTCGCCCCCCGCGGTGCGCGTCATCGGTCCCGCCGGGACGTCGATCCCGCTCCAGATCGTCATCCGAAACTCGAAGGACAAGCCGGTCCCGGTCACGCCGGTCTGGACTTCCAGCGCTCCGGCCATCGCCACGGTCTCCGCGAGCGGCGCCGTCACCTCGGTCGCGAACGGGGTCGCTCTCATCGTCGCCAAGGTCGGCGACGTCCAGGGCGCCGCGGAGGCCACCGTTGCCGTACGGGATATCGCGAGGCTCGAGATCCGGCCGATGACTGCGCTCGTCCGGGTGGGCGATTCTCAGCAGTTCCAGGTGATCGCCTATGGAATGGATGGCCGCTCGATCGAGGGCGCCTCGGCCATTTTCCAGAGCTCGAACGGCTCCGTCGCGACGGTCAACTCGATGGGAAACGCCGCGGGCGTCGCGGCCGGAGCGTCGACGATCCGCGCCGTTCTGGCCGGCGCTACCGCGGAAGCGACGCTGATCGTCAACTAGCGGCGCCCCGCGCGCAGCGCGGACCTGGTCGCCGCGTCGTTTGCTCAGATCCGGCGGCATGGCGCTCGCACAGGGCTGTCTTCAAATGATCTCCGCCCCGGCCTCAACCAGCGGAAGCCGCTGGCCTCCCGGCAATCTCCGACTTCCGGCTCGCGGATGATCCGTCCCGCGGCGGTCGCCGGGATGTTTTACGCGGACGGCCCGGAGGAGCTGCGGCGCCACGTCGAGACGCTCCTGCCCGAAACCGGGGAGGCCTCCGCCGCGTTCGGAGCGATCGTGCCGCACGCGGGCTACGTGTACTCGGGCCCCGTCGCCGGAGAGGTCTATGCCCGGCTGCGCATCCCCTCGGTCGTCGTGCTGCTCTGCCCCAATCACACGGGACGGGGGGCGCCGGCGGCACTCGATCCTTCGGAGGCGTGGAGAACGCCGCTGGGAGACGTCCCGGTGGACCGCGCGCTCGCGGCACGGCTGGCGGAGCTCGCCCCTTCGCTCACCTTCGATTCCGCCGCGCACGCCCGGGAGCACTCGCTCGAGGTCCAGCTCCCCTTTCTCCAGGTCCGGAGGCCCGACGTCGCGATCGTCGCCGTCTGCCTGGGCGCCCCCGACCTCGCCCTCTGCCGGGAAATCGGAGAAGCCTTCGCGCGCCTCCGCGAGGAGCAGACGGAGCCTCCCCTCCTCCTCGCCTCCTCCGACATGAACCACTACGAATCCCGGGCCGTGGGATCGCGCAAGGATGCGCGCGCCCTCGCCCGTGTCGAGGCGCTCGACCCCGAGGGGCTCTTCGCGACGGTTCTGACCGAATCGATCTCCATGTGCGGTTTCCTGCCCGCCACCGCGCTGCTCTTCGCCGCCCGCGCCGCCGGCGCCACGTCCGCGCGCGTCGTCGCCCGGCGCGACAGCGGCGACGAGACGGGGGATACGGGGTCGGTGGTGGGATATGCGGGAGTGATCGTTGATCGTTGATCGTTGATCGTT
>JBDUBP010000001.1:0-17467 GCA_040004075.1 Acidobacteriota bacterium
TCACCCAGTAGAGGCTCGCGCCGGGCCAGAACGCGCGCTGCAGGCTCGCGACGTCGTTGAACCGAGCATCGCCCGGCCGGCGGCCGCGACGAGGACGGACCACCCGTTCAGCTCCGGAGAAGAGAGCTCGCTGCGCTCCCAGACGGCGCGCGGCGGGTGAACGACGAGGTTGCCGCCGTCTTCGCGGCTGACCAGAACCAGCGAAGGATCCGGCAGCGCGATCGTCCCGCCGGCCCACGAGAAGAGCGTCTGCGGGAAGGGACCTCGTCGAGCGGCCGGGGCTTCCATCAGACGGCCGGAGCGAAGAGCCGGACTTCATCCGCCTCGGGAGTCAGCCGCGTCATCCCGTAGAACTTCAATCCGAGCTTCTCGAGAAGCCGCGCGGATCTCTCGTTGCCCGGGGACGTGATCGCGACGATCCGGCTGAGCCCGAGCGCTCCTCTTCCGTACGCCAGCGTCGCCGCCGCGGCCTCGTGCGCGTATCCCTGGCCCCGGAACGCCGGCAGCAGCGCGAACCCGATATCGGGATCTTCGAGCCCGTCGCGGCGCAGAAGCCCGCACAGTCCGATCGGCTGCCCGCCTTCCTTCAGGGAGGTGAGATACAGCCCGAACCCGCGGCGCGCATACATGTCGACGGGTCCCGTCCGTATGTACCGCCGGGCGTCGTCGAGGTTCCGCACGCCCTTGTCGCCGATGTACCGGAGCCATCCGGGATCATTCAACAGCTCGAGCACGAAAGAAGCGTCTTCCTCCGTCAGCCGGCGAAGGACGAGGCGCTCCGTTTCGATGACGATCACCGCCGGCCCCACCGGTAGTGCTCGAGCGGGATGCGCCCCCGGGCGTCGAACCGCACCCGTTCGCGTTCGAGCCGCCGGCGCTGCACGACGTGCATGGGAGCCTCGTCGCCCGAGCGGGGGCTGACCCGTCCCTGCGCGTTGACGACCCGGTGCCACGGGACCCCGCTGCCCTCGCGGAGAGCGTGCAGCGCATACCCGACGAGTCGCGCCTGGCGGGGAACGCCCGCGAGAACCGCGATCTGGCCGTAGGTCGCCACGCGTCCGCGCGGAATCCGCGAGACGGCCTGATAGATCTTCGTGTAACTGCTTTCGCGGCCGCCGTCTCCGGGGACACTCGCGGTCTTCGGGATCATGAGGCCGACGCTGTCCGACGCCCGCGTGCCGGGACGCTTACGCCCCGAACTGCTTGAGGTGATGGTCGAGGTGCTTGTACATCATCACGCCCCACTCGTCTCCGCGCAGCCTTCCCAGAAACGAATGGATCTGCGCGCCGGCGTGCTCGGGCCCTCGCTCAACGAAGCGGCCGATCAGGCCGGTGAGCCGCTCCTTCTCCCTCGCGAAGTCCTTTTGATCGGCCATGACGAACGTCGGGTCCGTCGGAGAATTCCGGCTGAAAGGCTTTTCTCCGAGCAGGGAGGACTTTACGAACGGGCCGAAAATCCGTCCGATCAGCGCCTGTTTTCGAGGCGTATCGCCCGTCGCCACCGCGAGCGCCGCCGAACAGTGCGCCATCATCTGGGCGACGTCCATCTTTCCCCACTGGTGCGAAGACGAGGGCGTCAGTCGATCGAGCCTCTCGACGACGGACTTCCGTCCGGACGCGTCAAACAGTGTCTGCACGAAACAGAAGCCTATGAGAAGCGCCGGGGGCGGCGCAACGGGGGCGTCTCAGCCCGCCTTCCCGAGCACCCAGGTGGTCATGCAGCGTTGATCCTGCACGACGGTCGTCTTGAGCGGATCGAGGAGCCGGCCCCCCAGTTCCCGCGTCAGATCGAGGAGGTACGCCTCATCCACGAGAAAACGGGAGCTGCCATCGGGCAGCCGGAACCGCCTCCCTCCGAGAGGCGTCACGCGCGTCTCCATTCCGATCGAAGAGGCGAGCCGGCAGAAGAATAGGCCGCCCGGCTTCACGAGCCGCCAGGTTCCCAGCAGCATTTCGCGGAAATGCGGCTCGTCGCGGGCGAAGTGCAAGACCGCGCTGCTCAGGACCGCGTCGGCGGCGGCGGCCGGAAACGTGCTCGACTCGACCGTCTCCTGCCGCAGGTTCGAAGTAGGAAGCCGGGGCGCCAGCGAGGAAAACAGCCGCCGCGCCGCCCCCACGGCGTCCGGATCGGGATCCAGCGCGAGCACGTCGTTTCCCTGTCGAAGAAGAAAGACGAGGTTACGGCCCTGCCCGCAGCCGGCGTCCAGGACCGTCATGCCGGGACCGATCCGCCCTCGCAGGATCTGGTCGAAGAGGTAGATGTCGATCGGGCCGAATTCAGCCGAAACGTCGATCATGACGCGTCCGGCGCCGGGATCTCTCTCAGGTGACCCGTTCCAGTCCTTCGCACGCGAGCGTCAGCGTCTCGATCGCGACGTCCTGCCCTTCGCCCTTCAGGTGAGGCCCTTCCCAGCGGCTGGGAAAGGCGTGGAAGAAATTCCAGCGGACCACTTCCTGTCCCGTGTCGTCGAGAAGAACGACCGAGCCGTTCCGGCGGTCCGCCTGGCCGTTCAAGATCTTCTTGTGCCAGTCCTGGAGCTCGCTCGAGCTCGTGACACCGCGCTTCAACACGATATCGCTGACCTTCCGCAGCCCCGGCAGCTTGCGGACCGCCGAGCTGCCGCCCTCCCGGTATTCGATGACGTCGACCCGGGTTCCGAGGCCGTTGCACTCGGCGAAGCCGGCAATGGAAATTCCGTCGATCTCGACGCGGAAGTTGAAGTTCTTGTAAGGGTCCTGGGGCTGCGGCATCAAGGCACCTCCTGAGAATCGGTGATCGTCTTAGCCGGCTCCGGGGCCGGCGGACCCGGGACGAAAGCGAGGTCCCGGAAGATCTCGAGGTCGTGACGGATGGTTTCCTCGTAGCGGCGTCCGTCGCGGCCGGCGTATCGGACCTCGACGGCAACCCGCGTCGCCGGCTTTCGGCTGAAAAACGAGTCGCTCCGATCCAGGAATGTCGAGATCTCGCGATTCGGCCCGAGAAACTCGATGCCGCGGAAGAGCGCCTGCGCGGAGATCTCCCGGCTGCCGTCCAGGCCGTGGAGCGCCGGATCGAACCGGATAGAGATCCCGACTGCGGGCAGCTCCCCGATGTTCCGCACGGCGACGAAGAGGAGCCCCTTGTCGAACAGGAACTCGACGATCACCTCGGGCCGCCGCCCGGAAGGATCCGCGCCGGAAAGGATCGGAGGGGCATCTCCCGGGTCGGGCCACGTCATCCGCGAAATCCTATCCCGGTGGCGGCGCGCGGCGCGCGACCCGCTCTCTAGCTGCCCGGTTGCGAGAGCGTGTACTCGAATTCGTAGAAGTGTTTTCCCTCGGTGATCCGAATCGCCATCTTCCCGGCGAGACCGGCGAGCTGGCCGGTCCCGGAATCGGGGACCACCGTGACGGAAAGCTGCGGCGCTCCCCGCGTCATCGTGCCGGTGTGCTGGAGGACGAAGGTTCCCGATCGGCCATGAAGGGTTCCCGTGACCTGCTCGATCGCGACGTACCCCGCCGATCCCTTCACTCCCGTTCCCGCGGCGAGCATTTGCCCCTTGCTCGTTCCCTCCAGGTCGCCGTGAAACTGCTTGTCGATCGACATCCGGCTGATCGCGGCGCCGCCGGTCTTCTCGTCGGCCGTCTGCGCGTCGAGCGTCACGTCGAAGGCACCTGTGGCTCGAATGGTCACGACCGCTCCCTTCTGAACTGGCGCTCCGGCTCCGGGAGAAGTCTGCGCCGGCACGAGCGCACCCGTCCCGGCGAGGAGACAGATCCCCGCCAGGATCCTGGCTGCGGCGCGAACACGATTTTTCATTGGCTGCGACAACCATCTCATGATTGCGCGGGGCACGAGCCGGACTCAAACAGATTCGCCGGACCGCTTCGACGAGCGGAGTCGATTTCCGATTCCCGATTTCCGATTCTCGGCTTCCTGCGCCCTCCGTCATGCGCTTGCGCGCGCGGGGGCTTCTGCGGGGACCTCCATCAGGTCCCGGCCCACGATGATCCGTCCCTGGAAGTGCGCCCGGGCGCCCTCGGCCCACTGCTCGTCGGTGATCGACGGGTCGTCTCCCGGAACGAAGTGGGAGAGCACCAGCGTCGAGACTCCGGCGCGGGCCGCGATCCGGCCCGCGTCCTCGGAAAGCGTGTGGCTGGCGAGAAGATGCTCCCGCAGCCTCGTCGCGTCGCCGACCCGCCGTAACAGAGCGTCGATTCCCGGCCGGTAGAGCACTTCGTGCACCAGGACGTCGGCGCCCCGGGCGAGCTCCGCGAGCTCCGGCGCGTACGTCGTGTCGCCGGAGAGGACGACCGAACGGTCTTTCGAATCGAAGCGATACGCGTAAGCCTGCCGGATGGGCGGATGGCGCACGAGGGCGGCCGTCACCTTCACGCTGCCGGTCTGCAGGACCATGCCCGGCTTGTCGAACTCGTGGACTATGACCAGTTTTCGAAGGTCCGGCCGACCCTCGTCCTCGATCCGCGTCTCGATGTCGAATTTCATGTACTCGAAAAACGCCTGGACCATCCGTTCGAGTCCGGGCGGCCCATAGACGTCCACGCGTCCGGAAGATCCCGCGGCCCATCCGTTGTACGCGATCGCGCCGACCTCCAGGTTGTGATCGGAGTGATGGTGCGTGATGAAAAGGGATCGCACGGTATTGAGAGGGACTCCCGCCGAAACGAGCTGCCGCGACGTCCCATAACCGCAGTCGACGACATGGGGCGTCCCGTCGATCAGGAGAAGCGTGCCGGGATTCGCGCGCCCGTGGCTCGTCAGGGCGGGGCCGCCCTTGGTGCCGAGAAGGATCAACCGCGTTCCCTTCGGTTCGGGAGGAGTGACCGGCATCCGGGCTCCGCCCGGCAGGGCGAGAGCCGCGGCCCCGATCAGAAACTGTCTGCGGTCAGGACGCACGGAAAATTCTCTCTTCGTGTCTCGCTCCCGGTTTACCAATTTCGTTTCACGTTTCCCGTTTCCGTCCGTCCCGTTTCCCGTCTTCCTCACAGCAGCTTCCGGTACACGACGAAACCCGACCGCTCCGCGACCCGGTCATAGAGTTTCATCGCGGTCGAGTTCGTTTCCTGTGTCTGCCAGTACACGCGGGGAGCGCCGCCGGCGCGGGCCTGCTCGTAGACCCCCTCGATCAGCGCACGGCCGACGCCCTGCCCGCGCGCGAGCTCGGACGTGAAGAGATCCTGCAGGTAGCAGGTGGGGCCGATCAGGATGGTGTTGCGGTGGAAGAGATAGTGCGCGAGACCGAGAAGCGCTCCCCGCTTCTCCGCGACGAGCGCGTGCACCGGCTCATAGGCATCGAAGAATCTGGACCACGTGACGTCCGTGATCTCCCCCGGCAGTGTCCGGCCGTAGAAGGTGTTGTATCCCGCCCACAGAGGCTCCCACCGGGCCCGATCCCCGGGAGCGACGGGACGCACGATCAGGGAATCCGACATGCCGGCGCCGACCTCAGGCGTCCCGGCGCCGGAAGGCGTCGAGGCTCCATGGACCCGGTCCCGCGGCCGAGAAGTACAGCCACAGAAAGCAGTAGAACGCGGCCGGGGCCCCGCCGTTCAACGACGGCCACAGGCCCTTGGGCGCGTGTCCCATGAAATACGCGAAGGCCATCTCGCCCGACAGCACGAACGCCACGGGCCGCGTGAAGAGACCGACCAGAAGCAGGGTTCCTCCGACAAGCTCCAGGACGGCCGCCACGCCGGGGAGCGACGTCAACGAGGCCGTGCCGCCGCCCGGCATCACGGCCGCGGGGAAGGCGAGGAGCTTGGTCGTGCCGTACTGCACGAAGAGAAAGGCGGTGGCGATCCGAAGGACGCTCAACAGGTACGGCGTCCAGGACCTCCACCGCGCGGCGAGCGTCAGCTCTTCTCTGTCTGTGACCATGTTTCTTCTCCTTTCAATCGCGTCCCGCCGGGGCCGGCGATTAACGTTTCACAGATTCGGGTCCGAGGTTAACCGCCTGCCGTGGCATGCCGCGGAGCCCACCGGAGTTGGCGGCCGAGGAGGAGGGCGAGAGCCACGAGCAGCGGGGCCGTCGCGAGCCCCGGGCGATACCCGCCCGCCAGCGCCGCCCAGCCGATGTGAGCGAGGCCGTTGGACGTCTCCAGGACGACCCAGAACCAGGCGAGCGCCGCGCGCCGGCCGCGCCGGACGGGACCCAGGGCGCACCAGAGGCCGAAAGCCACGAGCGCGGCGTTGAAGATGCCAAAGCCGAGCCGCCGGTCCGCGGAGAGAAGGCTGCTCACGGACCGGGAAAGGGGAAGCACGTCGTAGAGCCGGGTCCAGTACTCCTCGATCGAGTGAGCCGCCTGCGCGAGGACGAGGGTGAGAAGCGCGGCCCGGATTCCTCGCGTCATCCGCTTCCGCGGCGCGGCGCCTTTCGGTTGGAAGCAAACCCGGACAAAACGATCACGAGCCACCCGGAGACGGCTGTCGCGCGGCGGGCCGTTCGAGCAGACCCTTCAGTCGAGCGAGGTCCGACCGATTCGCCCGCCGCATGGCCATCGCCACGAACGGCGCGACCAAACGCGTGAATCCCGCGGGAGTGCCGCGGTTGCGGAGCTCCATCTCGGTTCCACCGTCGGATCGGGAGGTCCACGTATACGTGGTCTCCATCGGGAAGGGTCCCTCAGCGGTGCGCATGACCAGCTTCGATCCGGGGCTGAACTCGACGACCTCGTAGGTGTACGAGAGCCGCCGACCCAGAAACTGCGCGATGAAGGCGACGCGCGAGCCTGCGCGCAGGGGAGGCTCGGACTTCCACTCGACCGAACGGATGTTGACGTACCAGGCCGGAGCGTTGTCGGGATTCGCCGCGTAGGCGGACACCTCCGGCCGCGGGCGGTCGATGCCGATCACCGTATGGACGTCCACGTTCGCGGCGCTCATAGGCCTCTTTTACTTCACGTCGAGGCGGCTCGCGCCGGCCCAGCTCTCACGCTACTTCTCCGGCTCCCTTCGTCCCGTGGCCGCGCTGAAGGCCACGCGGCGGCCGCCGGCGAGCTCGACGATCATCTGGCCGTGCGACGAAATGCCGGTCGCCCTGCCCCACGCGAGATGAGACGCCGTGCGCGGCAGGGACGAGAGACTCGGAAACAACTCGCCTACCGTCACGACCCGCACGAGCGTCTGACGCTTTCGGAAGACCAGGAGAGGATCGGAGAGCCGTGTGTCCGCAGGAAGCAAGTTCAGGCCTTCCGGCCCGATGACGAGATGGTCGCCATCGTCCGCGAGAAAGAACTGACGATGCCACTCCGCCATGGACCACACCGGCGACGACGAGGCGCCAGCGAACACGGAAAGCACCGGTCCCACCGGATCGGCGGTCGCGCAGAAGGCGCGGCTGGGCGAGCAGACCGTGATTTTCGAGGGAGGCCGCATCGGCTGGTCTGCGTCGAGCAGCCCGGCGAGGCCGAGCAGAGCGGCGACCAACGACAGCACGGCGGAAGCGGCCGTGCGCGCCGGCCTTCGCGCCGCGTCAGGCATCGACGGTTTTTGCGGCGGACGCCGGGTCATGAGACTCGTTCCTCGATGCGCCGAAGGCCAGCAGCGCGAAGAAAAACGCCAGCGCGGCGAGGACCGTCCGGACGGTGTGCGTCTGCTCCCAGCGGGACCAGATCTCCCGCACGCCCGCGGGAGGCGAGGCCGCGTTCCACGTCATGAGCCGATCGTTGATGGGCACGTTAACCGTTCGCGTGACCACGATCACGGCGGCGCACGCGCCGGCGGCCAGCGCCAGGAACAAGTACTCGCGGCTTCCGATGCGAGACCGGATCAGAAAGAGCCATGCCGCGATGGACACGACGGCGGCGCCGATCAGGATCTGCATCATCGTCACGAAATGAACGTGCTGAATCTGCTGAAAGGCCACGAAGCTCGAGGGCGATAGAGCGGGCCGGGCGAAGCTCGCTCCCATGCGATCTCCGAGGAAGATGCCGGCGACCAGGCCCGAGGACAGGACGGCGGCGAATCGCGAGGCGGCGAGCAGACTCATGCCGCCATTGCCGGCGCCGGGTTCGGATTTCAGGAGGAGCCCCGTGGGTTGAAGATCGCGCGTTGAATCCGCCAGACGCCGGAGCGGCTCTTCCGCAGGATCCGCATGCTGTTGCCGACCGGCGTGATCACGTCATTTCGCCTTGAGCCCCAGGGCAGCCTTCTTCTTCGCCGCCGCTGCGGCCGCCGGGCCGGCCTTGCGCTTCGACTTCGGTTTCGCGGCGGGAGTCACGCGCTCCGGGAGGCTCGCCGGGCCCGTCTCGCGATTCCACTCCTCGAAGGTTTCATTCGAGATCTTCCCTTTGACGAGAAGCTCGGCGAACTTTCTCCGCTGGGCCTTCCTCTTGAACGGCATCTCGGCTGCAGACTCTACGCCGGCGTCCGGTCCGTCGCCGCACCGGTCCGCGATCGGCGGTCCGCCCGCCCCGGCGCCACGGAACCGCTCAGCGTCATCTTTCCCGGCGGCTCTCCATGCTAGGGAAAGACGAGATGAGCCACGTCGGCTTCGAGATTCCAGTAAATCATCGCGAGCGCGGTCAGGTCGAACGCGGCGTGCGCCGCCATCGGCATCCAGATTCGGCCGGTCTTCGCCATGATCGTTCCGAAGACGAGGCCGTTGATCGTGGCCTGCTCGGCTCCGGCGAGTCCCTGGTCCGAATAGTGGGCCAGGCCGAACCAGACGGCGGTGAGAAGGATGATCGCGATCCGGGCTCGCACGCCCGGCCCGAACAGTTTGCCGAAGCGCTCGAAGAGGTATCCCCGAAAGATCGTCTCTTCGCCGAATCCGGCGCCGACGATCATGGAGTACGCGGCCGCGGGAAGCAGGGCGCGGTTCCCGGCCAGGAAGTGATACGTGTGATTGATCGGGTCGGCGCCGAGGAGCGGCATGACGATCATCTTCATGAGGAACTTGAGAGCGACTCCCAAAAGGATTCCGCCGGCCAGCGTGAGCGCCCGGCTCCGGGGCCGCAAGTAACCGATCTCGCGCCACGGCGTACCGGATAGCCGCACCCAGAGCAGGACCAGAAGGGCGCCCAGCGGAACGATCACCATCGGCGCGACGAATACGTTGCCCGAAAGCAGAATGACCGCCATGGCCAGGATTCCGAAAGGGCCGAAGCCGCGCAGGCCCGCCGCGAAGCGATCGTCCGGCCGCGCATCGCCCGCCGGCGCCGGGATGGAGGAGGCCCGACCCGGCGGCCCGGCGTCGGCGTAAGTCAGGAGAGGTCCGTTCGACGGATCATCCATCCGCATAGAGCCTGACCCCGGCGGCTCCGGTTCAACGGTCACGCTCTCCGACTCCCGTCGCGAGCGGCCGGATCCGCCGGCGGAGCGCACGCGTTTCTCGAGCCGCTACGGCCCCGCGTTCCAGATGTCGATAACACACTTCCATTCTCCACCGGGAAGGCGGCGCCAGACCGACACACTGCGGCCCGCGATCGTCATGACCTTTCCGTCTGGGCCCGGGATCGTCAGCGCATTCGTGCCGGTCGTCCATCCCATCGTTCCGTCGGCGCTCAGCGACGCCTTGTCGGACCGCCAGCTGATGTGAAAGCCAGGCGTCGCGAGGCTCTGCTGGACGAAGGCGCGAAGCGCCGGCTTCCCCTGCACCACCGGCGCTCCCGGCGGAAAAACCGTCGCGTCGTCGCTCCAGAACGAGAGGATGCGCTCGAGATCCTTCCCTTCCGATGCGGCCGCCGACCACGCGCGGTCGACCTCGAGAAGCGTGTCGCTGCTCGGCGTTTTGTTCGAGGCCGTCGCGCACCCGAGAGCGAGAACTCCGAGGCCCAAGACCGCCACCGCTCTGAAAGTCGGCATCCGTCCCTCCTGTTGTTTGCGTGGAGCTTACGGCGCGTGCGAAGGATCACTCCTCGTTTTCTCGGTGCTGCTCGGAGCCTCGTGGACTGCTCGTCCAGAGACTGCCGCTACTGGACGCACCCCTGCAGAAACTGCGGCCATTCCGGCACCGTCGAGACCGGATCGGTCTGCTCCGGCAGGATTCCCCCAGAGCGCCGGATGATGCCAGCAGAGATCCTGCAGCGTGCTGTCGCGATGCCTTCGAACGCCGTCCCGCAACTTCCTGATCTCGGCGACGAGTCGATCGCGGGGCATCAGATCAAGGTCCCCGTCCCCTTCCCTCCCCGGCCGTCACGACTCTTCCGTGCCCCGTCAGGATACGCCGCCGCAATCCTCCGGCGAAAATTCCAATCGGCGCAGAAGGGCCTGCAGGCGCGCGGCGTACTCCGGATTGCGCTCCTGCGGAAGGGGCGGATCAGTCAGGTTGTAACAGGGCGCCGGCAGCGACCCGCCGTCCATGGTCCCTTCCCCTCCGCGCCGACGGCCGACGCGCCGCCGCCGTCACGACACCTCGTACTCGCTCTGAACCAGTCCGCTCGGATAGTGGCGGGTCGCAACGTGGCGGAGCCGGATATCGGCCGGCAGCGCGCCGAAAAGAGGAATCCCGTCTCCCAGGAGCACTGGGACACGGGTGATGATCAGGCGCTGGATGAGTCCCGCGCGCAGGAACTCCTGAATTGTGATCCCTCCGTCGACGTACAGATGGCGGGCGCCGCTCTCCGAGAGCCGGGCGACGATCTCGGCCGGGGACCCGGCCATCTGTTCGACGACCGCACCGTGAGCCGCGGAAAAGTCGACGGGACGGTGACTCAGCACCACGACCCGCTTGCGCCCGTAATGCCAGGGCCCGAGAGTCAGGACCTTCTCGTACGTATTGCGGCCGATGACCAGCGCATCGACGCTCGCAAGGAACTCGTCGTAGCCATGCGGCTCGCCTCCGCCCTCCGGAAGCCACTCGAGATCGCCGTTGCGCCGCGCGATGAAGCCATCGACGCTCGCTCCGACGAAGACGGATGCGGTCACCGCGGCACTCCACCGGAAATCGACATCAGGCGCGAGAAGTCACTCTCGCGCACCGAATCGGGCGGCCGTTCTTTCGCGGGCCCGCAAGGCCTCCACCTCGCGGTCTCGCGGACCGGCATTCGTCACGAGCGACCGCACGAGAAGACCCGCCGCCGCGGCGACCTCGTCCACGGCGCGGTCGAACGCGAGCTCATTGGCTTTCGACGGCTTGTTGAACCCGCTCAACTTCCGCACGAATTGCAGAGACGCGTCGCGTATCTCGTCGTCCGTCGCGGGCGGGTCGAAATTGAATAGAGTCTTGATGTTCCTGCACATGGTTACTCCTCTCCGGTCGAGCGAGACCCGCGCCCGCTCGTCACCCGGCTTTGAAGATCAGAAGCCGGCTTCCAGGGACTTAACGTACCAAAGCTGGCGATGCTCGAAAGAGATGGGCTTCTGGAATCAGGGGACCTCTGACCCTTCTGGCGCCGAACCGATCTGCGCCAGCACTTCGTCGGTTCGCCGGACGGTCGCAAACTCGCCATGGAGGCTCGCGAGCGCGAAGCGATGCATCTCCTCGGCGCTGTGGTGGTCGCCGTCCGGTCCCGTCCGCTCGAACGTGGCGGTCCCGTCCGAGATTACGATCGTCGTGAACCCGAGATTCGCCGCCATGCGCGCCGTCGTCGACACGCAATGATCGGTCGTGATGCCGGCGATGACGACGGTGTCGATCCGACGGGACCGCAAGTGCGCTTCGAGCTGCGTCCCGATGAAGGCGCTGTTCACCGTCTTCTGGAAGACCGGCTCTCCGGGTTGCGGGACGGCTTCCGGCTTGAACGCGTTTCCCGGTCGCTCCGGCCGCAGAGGCGAGTCGGGCTCTGTGGACATGTGCTGCACGTGGATGACCGGACGGCCGCGCCGCCGCCAGCCGGCCAGCAGCGCGGCGATGTTGCGCTCCGCATCCGGGTTGTTGCGTTGGCCCCACCGCGGCTCGTCCATTCCCCGCTGCACGTCGACGAGGAGGAGCGCGGCGTTGTCGGGGAGACTCATCGGGATCTCCTGTCTGCGCGGCCGCCGGCTGGAGCCTCATCGAGATCATCACCGGGCGTGGTACGGCCTCGATCTTTCATGGCGAGCCGCCTGCCTCTCAGAGACACCTCCGGACTTCCTCTCTTCGGAGACCGCGGCGCGGCGTGCTCGGCGATGCGCGCCTTCACGAGTTTCTTTACGAGGGCGGCCGGCAATGGGCTCGCCGGCGGAAAGCGAATGGTGCCCTTGCTGGTGTCGTAGGCGCTGAGCTCCTCCTTGAAGGCTTTCAAAGGCGCGGCGCCGGGATAGAAGGCGCAGTGTTTCGACGCGGCGCCAAACGCCACGAACAGTCTTCCATCGAGACGGAAGGCCGGGATCCCGTAGCTGATGCATTCTTCCGCCCGGGGGGCCGCGGCCCGGATCGCGCTACGAAGCTTCCCGAGCGCGGCCCGTTTCTCGTCGCTCAAGGGCGCCAGGTACTCGTCGATGATGTGCGGCTTTCCTGCCATTCGACTGCCTCCCTTCCAAAAACAGGGCCGGCGCGGCGCGGCACCGGTGTCCTCGAGATGCGGCCTCCCGAGCAGGTTCGACTCCAACGAGCGGCGGTCGGCCCGAATCGAAAAGTCTCCATAGCACAGCTTCCTCAGAATGGAATCCGTCCGCAGATGCCCGCTCGCCCAGGTCAGGGGGCGAATCTCCATTCATGTCCTTTGCGTCGATGACGGCGCCGGCGTCGAAAAGGCGTTGCACGGTCTCCTCGCTTCCGAATGCCGCGGCGCGATGAAGCGCCGCCTCGGCTTTCGGCCGGCAGTCCCGCATGAAGCAGCCCGTTTCGGCCCCCGGTGCGGTCACACGAGCGGGATCGGCGCCGTGCGCGAGCAGGACCCGGACGACGTGGTCCTGTCCGGCGCGATCGGACCGACAGAGTTCCGCCTGGAAAGGCGTCTCGCCTGTGTCGGGCAACGAATGGTTCACGTCGGCGCCGTTCTCGAGGAGGAATTCGCAGAGTCTCCAGTGGCCACGAAACGCCGCGCCGTTCAAGCCTCGATCGTCGCCGAGCGATTCGAGGGATTCCCCGCCGGCGAGCAGGAAGCGAATTGCGCTCACGCCGCCGTAATAAACGCACCAGTGGAGGAGAGACGCTCCATCCGTGTCGGTGGACGTGGCAGGATGCCCGGCCGCGACGTAGTCGAATATCAGATCGGTACGTCCATCGGGGATTCGATCCAGCATCGATGACCTCATCTGCCGCGCGTCGGCGCCGGCCTCTCAGGCCGCGGGTCTCTCCACCACGTAGGCCATTCGGGACAGCCGTTTCTCACTCGTGAGGCGATGCACCGACTCGAAGAAGAGCTGCAACCCCTCGAATCGCTCGCCGCCCTCGATGCGGCGCAGGTCTTTCTCATGGGCCTGTCGCGCGCGACGCCACCGGCCGGAAATGAGAGTCGCGTTCTCCGTGACGTCCTCCTGTCGAACCAGTCGAAGGCCTGCCTGCTCGATGAGCCGCTCATTGACTCCCGGGGGCACAAAGAGAAACAACCCGATGGAGCTGCGGCGGGCGAGCTCGTCATTGGTGACCGGTCCGGTGATCACGACGGGATCCGTGAACAGCGCGCGGCGGCCCGCGCGAAGAACGCGCCGCCACTCCCGGAACACGGCCAGGCGCTGCGGAAAATGGTTCATCGCGTCGATACAGAGAAGCGCGTCGAAGGATTCATCGTCAAAGGGCAGCGCGGAGTTGGCGTCCGCCACCCGGAATCGAGCTCGCTCGGAGGCGCCGGCCGCCGCGGCCGCCTGAGAAGCCACGGCCACCGCACTCTCGTTGGCGTCGATTCCCGTGATGCGGCAGCCACTCGCGTGTGCCGCGAAAAGGGCCGGGCCTCCCGACCCGCTGGCGATCTCGAGGACGTGATCGTCGGCGGAAAGATCGAGCCACGGGAGAAGGCGCATGTACTCCTCGACGGTCAACCAGCTGTTCTGCCCGATGTCCACGCCGAAGGTCTCCTTCCGGACGGCGTCCAGCACCGGATCGGT
This sequence comes from Acidobacteriota bacterium, assembly GCA_040004075.1. Lineage (GTDB taxonomy): Bacteria > Acidobacteriota > Thermoanaerobaculia > UBA5066 > Gp7-AA6 > JALYUA01. The sequence continues at coordinate 13,910 of JBDUBP010000001.1, forward strand.
GAAGTGGCGGTAGATGCTGTAAAAAAGCTCGACGCGGTCCGTCGTCAGACTTCACCTTCCTTCGAAATTTCGCGGCGGACATCCACTCGAACCCTCACCGATCCAGCAGGGGCAGGTACGCGCGCCACGGCCCGACGGCCTCGCGGTATTGCTTCGCCATCACTCGAGCGGCCTGCGCGATGTGCGAGAGGTCATGCGCGACCCAGGTGGCCAGCAGTTGCCGGAGCGTGACAGGGCCGAAGTCGGGGTGCTCGCCCTCGAGCGCGAGCTGGGCCTCGGTCACCCGCCACCCGGCGAGGGTGGCCAGGTTGTCCGCGCGGAGCCGGGCGAACTCGTCGAGCAGCTCCGAAAGCGTCTTTCCCCGGCTCTCGTGGTACTGGGCGAGGCGGTCAAATGGCGTGAAGCGCCGGTTCGCGCCCTGCGCGAGGATGATCTGCGCGCGCGCGATCCAGTCCGCGCGCTCGCCGTGGAGGAGATGACCGACGACGACGTAAGGACTCCACGTGTCCGGCCCCTCGGTCGCCTCGATCCACGCCGGGGAGAGCCCGGCCAGCAGCGCGCGCAGCGTGTGCGGCGTGCGCTCCAGGATCGCCCTGCTCTGCTCGAGATCGAATTCCATCGCCTCTCCTTGACGCCCGGTCACGAATTCAATCAGAAATCGAGCGGCAGCGACCGCCGCGAGCCGGCTGCAAGGTCAGGAAGGTGCCAGACTTCCCGCGAGACCCTGGCGGCTTTCGAGTCGAAGCCGATTCATCGTGCACCGGCGGCCGCCCCCGTACGCTCCCTCGCCGCGCGAGCCGCGGGGAGTGCCCGATCGAAGTACGCCGCGGCGTCGAAGGCGGATCCGGTCAATCTCTCCTGCGACCCCCAACGGCGACCCGCCGTCACTTCGCCGGCGTGCGACGCGGCCGCTGTTTGGCCGAGACCGAGCGAATGATGAGCTGGCCGCGGCCGCTCGATCGCAGCGGGGTCCTCGAAAGAGAAGCCGCGGCCGCAAGCAGCGCTTCGACTTCGGGACGCGCCAGGACGTCCACGGACGGGATGCGGAGGAACCGGGTCTGGCTGCCCGACCCCTGCAGGACCTTCTTCCGGTCGGGAAGGCTGGCGCCGCGGATGAAGCACAGACCAACCCCGTTGGCGGCCGCCGCTATCGAAATGAGGGCGTCGGACGGCCGCGATGTCGGGCCGTATCCGATGACAAAGAAGTTGTAGTTGTCGTAGACGAGCTCGTCCGCGTTCGGGAACCGCCGGCGCAGTTCCTTGCGCACGGCGCGAATCAGCTTCTGGTGCGCCGGCGTGAACTTCGCGATGAATCCTCTGAGCCGCTTCTCGGCCTCGGCAGAGGTTGCGGAGGAGATCGTGTCCGGCTTCATGACGCTTCCTCGCGCTGTTTTCGGCGGCCGCCTTGCTGCCCGGGGTTTCGATCCTGCTTCCATCCTCTCTCAGGAAGGCGTTTTGATCTAGCGCGCGAAGCCGGCCGAACCGACCCGGAGGGTGCAAAACCGCCGCGTTGCGGGTGGCCCGTGGGCTAAAGGCCGAGAAAGAAAACGGGCGCAAGCGCCGCGAGCGCGGCTCCCCCCTGCAGAGCCAGGACCACCAGCGCCTGTCCGGGCGTCCGCGGCAGCCACTTGATCGCGAAGAAGGCGACGATCGGTATCTGCGCGGCCATCAGGAGCTGCCAGATGTGCGCCGCCGTCCCCTCGTCGGCCTCCCGCGCGGCGCCGAACAGGGCGACGTGGACGATGACCGTGGCCAGGGCGGCGCACGACATCGCCAGCGGAAGAAACGCCGTCGGCTTTTTCATCAGGGAGGTCTTCATTCGCCAGCCTCCATAGTGTGATGTGGGAGTACTTCACGGCCTCATTATAAAGTACTTTGCACCGTGGAGCGTCTCGAATTCGTTCGCTTTCCGCCGCCGGGCCTCCTCACGACGACCACAACGCCGCGCCCGGCGGTGATCACCTGTCCGCGGCAGCGGGTTGCTGGGCGTCCAGCCATCGCCGATCGGCAAGGACGACCGAGGTCTCGATCTGTCTCTCGGGGATGGACCAATAGGTTCTGAGGAGACGCTCCTTGTGGCTTTCCGGCAGGACGGTGAATCCGTTGCGCCGATAGAATCCGATGGCCCAGGAAGCATCCGCCCAGGTGCCAATCAGGATCGGCTTGTCAACGAGGCTCTGCACATGGCGCAGGAGCTTCGTGCCCACGCCCTTTCTCTGCGCCGTGAGCGCCACATACGCGTGGCGCACCAGCGCGACGGGACCTTTGTCCTGGATCCCGATGACGCCTGACAGGGATCCTTCCTCCTCGGCGATCCAGAAAATGACGCCACGGCCCATCTCTCTCGCCAGCTCATCCTTCGGCATGTAGGGCTCGTGCCACTGGTCGATCGGTATCACTCCGCGATAAATCAGGGCGGCCTCGTTGACGACGGCGAGAATCCGCGGCAGATCCGATTCCTCACTCTTGCGAATTCGCATCTCTCACCTCGAGGAAACAATGCCCGGATGGCGTATTGCGGCTCAGCGACACATCAGTCCGTCTCGTATCCACCCGCTGGTCAGCCGCCGCGAGCCCACGGAAGCGTGCTCCTCGCAAACGTCTTGCGGCCGCAGAGCAGGTGAAAGACGAAAGAGCCAAGACAAAATCCGCCGAACACCAGGGCCCCGATCGCGACGATCAGGATGGTCTCGAGAACGAGGCGAGCGCTTTCCATCCCAGCGCGAGCGAGATCCCGATCGCCAGCGCGAGCGTTCCCGCCATTCCCTGAGCAAACCTGCGAGGAGCCGGAGCCCGCGAGAGAGGCGTGCCCCCCGGCCGGCGCCCCACGGTCCGGTTGTACAGAGCCTCGAAAAGATTCCAGTGCGGGGCGAGCGCGCACCACCAGAGCACGGCGGCGAGTGCCAGAAAGATCCGCGGTTCCTGAAGGGCCGCACCCGCCAGGACCACCACGCCGACGAGGCGCGGCTGGAAAAGGAGGGCGGAATACTGAGGGGGGCAACAGGCGGCGGCGGGCTCGGAAAAGCCCTGCTGCAGAATGAAGTTTCGTTTGAGCCCGGGGACGCTCGCACTCGGTTCCATGGCGGATTTTCCCGCGGCGTTGCGCCGCTACGCTCCGTACACTTTCGCAGCCGCCGCCTTCTCTTTCCACTTCGCAACATCCACCCCCTTCACGAGAAGCCAGAGGCAGAGTGACCCGTCCGCGACGAAGCAAGGAAGCAGAATGAGGGAGGGGATGCGGTTTGTGAAAGTGGGAGCCAGAAGCGTCGCGAAGCTGTTGATCATGTAGCAGACGCCGGCAACCTGAATCAGAATGCCCAGCTCTTTGGGCAGGAAACCCGATCGGAAGATCAGGTATCCGTGAACGAGGAAGCAGGCCCCGAAGAGGAGGAGGGCCAGTCCCACGCCCTGGCCGCGCGATCTGATCGAGAGGGTCGCCAGGGCGTCGAGCTGCTCCGGGGTAAAGGTCTTTCAGCCACCAGAAGATAGTTCGCGGGGTTGCGCAGAAACGCTTCCAGGGGCAGTGCATCTTCTCGAAACACCGCTTCATAAAGCTTG
>JBDUBP010000163.1:0-5112 GCA_040004075.1 Acidobacteriota bacterium
TCGAGAAGGACGGGATGAACTACAAGGGCTTCAACATCGCCGTGCACGAGATGGGTCACACGGTCGAGCAGACCTTTTCGTTGAACTCGATCGACCACACGCTCCTTCAGGGCGTTCCGAACAATGCGTTCACCGAGGCCCTGGCGTTCGTCTTCCAGGCCCACGACCTCGAGCTGCTGGGGCTCACGCGTCCCGATCCGGCGGCCCGCGCTCTCAAGACGCTCAACGACTTCTGGGGAACGTACGAGATCGCCGGTTCGGCCCTCGTCGACATGGACGTGTGGAACTGGATGTACGCGCACCCCGACGCGACGCCGGCGCAGCTGAAGGCGGCGACGCTCGACATCGCGCGTTCCGTCTGGAACCGCTTTTACGCGCCGGTGTTCGGCCAGCGGGATGCGGTTCTTCTCGCGATCTACTCGCACATGATCGATTCGATCCTGTATCTGCCCGACTATCCCCTCGGGCACATGATCGCGTTTCAGATCGAGAGAAAGATCGAGAGCTCCGGCCATCCTGGCGAGGAGTTCGAACGCATGGCCACGGCCGGCCGGATTGCGCCCGACCTCTGGATGAAGCGCGCGACGGGCGCGCCCGTGGGCCCGGAGGCGCTGCTCGCTGAGGCGGAGAAGGCGCTGAACGAGGTGGGGAAGTAGTTTTCAGTTCTCAGTTGTCAGTTCTCAAGTAGTTCCTGAATGAAGGCTCTCGTTTTTGACGCCGGACGCGCCGCGGTCCGGGAGGTTTCGGAGCCGCTTGCCCGTAACGGGTATGCGCTCGTCCGCGTGCTCGTCTCCGGCATCTGCAATACCGACCTCGAGCTGCGCCGCGGGTATCACGGCTTTCTCGGCGTCCCCGGGCACGAATTCGTCGGCGTCGTGGAAGGGCCCTCGAGATCCCGATGGCTCGGCAAGCGCGTGGTCGGAGAGATCAACCTGGGATGCGGCCGCTGCGGGCGCTGCCGTGAAGGGCTCGCGCGTCACTGCGCGAGGCGGAAGGTCCTGGGGATTCTCGGGCACCCGGGGGCGCACGCCGGGCTTCTCACCCTGCCCGAAACGAACCTCAGGGAAGTTCCCTCCGGTCTTTCCGACGAGGAGGCGGTCTTCACCGAGCCTCTCGCCGCAGCGTGCGAGATCCTGGACCAGGTCGACGTCGTCCCGGGCTGCCGCTCCGCCGTGCTCGGGCCCGGCAAGCTCGGCCGGCTCGTCGCCCAGGTGCTGAAGGACGCCGGAGCGGACGTGTCGCTGCTCGGCCGGCGGGCGCGCGCCAGGCGATCCTCCTTCGACCTCGTCGTCGAGGCCACGGGATCGCCTGCCGGGATGCCCCGGGCGCTCGAGCTCGTGCGTCCGCGCGGCACGATCGTCTGGAAATCGACCCACCACGGCCCCGCGGTCTTCGACGCGGCGCCGCTCGTCGTCTCGGAGATTACCGTCGTCGGATCGCGGTGTGGCCGCTTCGAGCCCGCCCTGGCGCGCCTGAGCGAGCGGCGCGTGCGCGTGGAAAATCTGATCTCCGCGGACTTCCCCCTCGCGCGAGCCGCCGCCGCCCTGAAGCAGGCCGCGAGACCCGGGGTCCTGAAAGTCCTGCTTCGCCCGTGACGGGCTTCAACACCGACAACTGAAAACTGTTCACTGACAATTGACGACTCTTCATTCGATCGCACCGGACTTGATCGCCTGGAGCACCGCCCGCGTCCGGTCGCGGACCCCAAGCTTCGAGAGGATGCTCGACACGTGGTTCTTGACCGTTCCCTCGGCGACGAAGAGGGCGCGCGCGATCTCCCGGTTGCTTTCTCCCCGCGCCATCAGGCGAAGTACTTCGATCTCGCGGGCCGTCAAGGGATCGGGCGGCTCGAGGCGCGGAAAATCGGATCGTACGGACTTCGAGCTCCTCGCGGCGTCGGCGGGGAGAACCGGGGCGACGAGGGTGCCGCCGTCGATGACGGTGTGGATGGCGCGGACGAGGCCGTCCAGCGAGACATCCTTCAGAAGAAAGCCGCGGGCGCCGGCGCGGAAGGCTTCGATCACCAGTTCTTCGTCGTCGAAGGTCGTGAGCACGATCGTCGGCGGAAGTGCGTGGCGTTCCGAGAGCGCCTCGAGCACCTGGATACCCGACAGCCCCGGCATCCGCAGATCGAGGAGGACGAGATCCGGTCGCGCCGCTTCGATCGCCGCCACGGCGGAGGTTCCGTCCCCGGCTTCGGCGACGACCTCTATGCCGGCCGCGAGCCCCAGGAGGCTGCGGATCCCCTCTCTCACCAGCGTCTGATCGTCGACGAGGCAGACGCGGACGGGCGCCGGCACCTCTTAGCCCGCGGGGAGAACGGCCACGACTTCGAACCCGCGGCCGGGCTCCGAGTGGACGGCCAGCCTTCCGCCGCGTTCCTCGAGCCGTTCGCGCATGCCGGTGAGCCCGTCGCCCGGCCGCGCCGCCGAGGACCCCTGGCCGTCGTCGCGCGCCTGGATCTCGATCGCTCCGCCGCTGGACACGACGCTCAGCCAGAGATTCTCGGCGCGCGAATGCTTCACGGCGTTCGTGATGATCTCCTGCGCGCACCTCAACAGGATCTGAGCGGAGGCGGGATCCGGGACGGCGAGGTTTTCCTCGAACTGCACGTGAATGCGCGGGCTCGGAATCCCCGCCGCGAGCCGGCGGATCGCGGCATCCAGCCGGACGTCGTCGCCGACACGCAGCGTGCGGACGGCCTCGCGCACCTGCCCGAGGAGCTCGCGGGAGCGGTCCCTCGCCGCCTCGATCTGCGCGTGCGCGGGGCCCGAGACCTGGTGGCTCGCCACCTCGAGGTTCAGCGCGAGCGCGGTCAGGTGATGCCCGAGGACGTCGTGGAGCTCGCGCGCGATACGCAGCCGTTCCGCCATCCGGTGGCCCTCCGCCAGAAGGTCCCGCGTCGCGTGCAGCTCCGCGTTTGCGAGGGCGAGACTCTGTCGCGCCGCTCCTTCACGCGCGAGAAGATGCGCCGTCCAGAAGGCGAGAAGCTGAAAGGGAAAGTAGGCGCCGGCGATCATGATCCCGGAATGCACGCTCCAGTGGAGGCTCATCGCGGCGAAAAGCAGGGCGCTCTGCGCCACGATCCAGAAGACGCCCGCCGCGGGAGCGACCCGGCCCCCGAGCTGGATCGCGACGAGGACCATCAGGGCGCCCTCGAGCCCGTAACAGGGTGGAAGCGCCACGAGCGCGAGAACCGCCGCCGCCTGCGCGGCGACCAGAAGGAGGGCGCCCGCGCGGTCGCGTTCGAACCGGCCCTCGCGGGACGTCAGGGCATACGCGACGGCAAAGAGAAGAAACGCCGCGACCCAGGCGAAGAACGCTCCGGCGCTCGACCCGGACGCGCGCGCCTGACGGAAACTGGTGAGCACGGGAAATCCGACCACGATCCACACGGCGCCTCCAGCCAGGCGGAGCAGGCGCGAGTACTCGGCCGGGAAGGTCCCGTTCATTAGAGGTGACGAAAGTATAGGGCGTCGCGTCGCGAAGCCCGTGCCGGAAGTCACGTTTTGACGATCGGGACTTCCGGCACATGCGGCGGCGTCGGCGGCGCGCAGAGACTCCGGGAAGAAAAGGAGACCCGCCATGCGAAAGAGACTGGCCTTCGTTTCCATCGCCCTCCTGATCCTCCTGGCGCTGAAAGCCGCGTCCACAGCCGCAGAGGAGAAGGCCCCGGAAGTGACGCTTCAGGGGACCGTGGTCGACCTGCACTGCTATGTCACCCACGGGATCCGCGACGCCGCCCACACGGCCTGCGCCAACGCCTGCATCGCGCGCGGAGTGCCCGCCGGGTTCCTGGCGGAGGACGGCACGCTCTACGTGCTGTTCGAGGAGAAGCCGTTCTCGGTCAAGGACCGCGTCGCCAACCTCGCCGACGTGCCGGTCGTTCTGCGCGGCAGCGTCTCGATCCGCAACGGGATGAAGGGAATCCAGGTCGCGTCGATCGAGAAGAAGAAGGCATAAGGCAGCCTCTCTGAGGCCCTCTCCGAGGGAGGAGACCGGCCGACGATAAAGTGGCGCTTTCTGATTCCAAGGAGGCGCTTCGATGGACACTCGACGACTCGTCCTGGCCCGCATCCTGTGCGCGGGCCTGATTTCCGCCGGAATCGCTTCCGGCGCGCATGGCCAGGAGGGCTTCTCGGCCTTCACGACCGACTACCTGCCGGAGGAGTTCGCCACCCGGCGGGCGGGCGTCTTCGACGCGATCGGCAAGTCCGCCTTCGCGATCGTCGCCGGGGCGCCCACTCCGGTGGGCTACATCCGCTTCCGCCAATCGAACGACTTCTACTACCTGTGCGGCGTCGAGATCCCGAACGCGTATCTGCTTCTGGACGGGACCAACCGCAAGACGACGCTCTTCCTCCCTCACCGCAACGAGGGGCGGGAGCGGGGTGAGGGCAAAGTTCTTTCCTCGGAAGACGCGGAGGAGGTTCGCAAGCTCTCAGGGGTGGACGCCGTCGCCGGGCCGGAGCTTCTCGGCGAGTCCTTCCTGCGCCTCCTGCACCGCGCGAACGTCCGCGCCGCCTGGACGCCGCTGTCGCCCGCGGAGGGATTCGCGGTCAGCCGCGACCTCGGCCTCCGGCGGATCGCGGACATCGCATCGGACCCCTGGGATGGCAGCCCGTCGCGCGAAGGCCGCTTCGCCGCGCTGCTGCGAGAGCGGTTCCCGCAGTTCGAAGTGAAGGACCTGACGCCGGCGCTCGACTCTCTTCGCCTCATCAAGCGGCCGCGGGAGATCGCCATGATCCGGCGCGCCACCCGGCTCTCGGGCCTCGCGCTCATCGAAGGGATGCGCTCGACCCGGCCGGGACAGTACGAGCGGGAGCTCGACGGGCTGGCGAAATTCATCTACTACCGCAACGGCGCTCAGGGGGAGGCCTACTACTCGCTGATCGCCAGCGGGCGCAACGCGTGGTACCCGCACTACAACGCAGGCCGGCGCCAGATGGAAGACGGCGACTTCCTCCTGATGGACTTCGCCCCCGACGTCGGGTACGCGATGAGCGACGTCACGCGCATGTGGCCCGTCAACGGAAAGTTTTCGACCTGGCAGCGGGAGCTCTACGGCTTCTACCTCGCCTGCTACGAAGCGATCCTCCATTCGATCCGCCC
>JBDUBP010000142.1:0-5080 GCA_040004075.1 Acidobacteriota bacterium
TACCACTCCCCCGTCATCGGCTCCATGGAAGACCTGACCGCGGCGACTCACGACGACGTCGCCGCGTTCTTCCGCAGCTTCTACTCACCGGCCAACGCCAGCCTCGTGATTTCCGGAGATTTTCAGACGGACGATGCGCGACGGAAGATCGAGAATTGGTTTTCCGACGTCGCGGCGGGTCCGAGGCCGCCCGTGCTGGCCGCCGCACCCGCGGTGCTCGCGGCGGAGAAACGCGTCACGCTCGAGGATCGCGTTCAGCTGCCCCGCCTCTACATGGCCTGGATCACCCCGGCGCAGTTTCACCCGGGGGACGAGGCGCTCGACATTCTTTCGAGCGTGCTCGCCTCCGGCAAGAACTCCCGGCTCTACAAGCGTCTCGTCTACGACCTGCAAATCGCCCAGGATGTCTCCGCCGTGCAGGACTCGCGGGCGCTCGCGTCCATGTTCCTGATCGCGGTCACCGCGCGAGAGGGACACGGGCTGATGGAGATCGAGCGGATCGTCCAGGAGGAGCTCGATCGCGTGAAGCGCGAGCCCCCGTCCGCGCGGGAGCTCGAGCGCGCCGTGAATCAGTACGAAGCGGGCTTCTACCGCGCGCTGGAGCGCAACCGCGACAAGGCGGATCTCTTGAACGCTTACGACATGGAGGCCGGTCGCCCCGATTACTTCAACGAAGACCTCGCCCGGCACCGGGCGCTCGACGGACGCGACGTCCAGAGCATCGCGCGGCGGCAGCTTCCCGACGACGCGCGTGTGGTCCTGAGCGTCGTTCCGACCGGGAAGACGGCGCTCGCCGCCACCGGGACGAAGGGAGGCCCGCGATGAGCTCGAGGAGACTGCGGGGAATTCTCGCCGCGGCCGCGCTCTTCGCGTTTTCCCTCGAAGGCGCGGCGGCCCCGCCCGATCGGTCGAAACCTCCGCAGCCCGGGCCCGCCCTTCCCCTGCGCCTGCCGGACACGTCGCGGCTGAAGCTCTCGAACGGCATCCCCGTCTTTCTCGTCGAACGCCACAAGGTTCCTCTCGCTCAGGTTCTGGTGGTCCTGCGCGGAGGCGCGTCCGCGGATCCCGCAAGCCGGCCTGGCCTCGCCAGCCTGACGGCGGACCTTCTCGACCGGGGCGCCGGGACGCGATCCGCCCTCGAGATCTCCGACCTGGCCGACACCCTCGGCGCCTCCGTCGCGGCGGGCGCCGGCTGGGACACCTCGTCCGTCGGCATCAACGTGCCGGTCGCGCGGCTCTCCGAAGCGATGACCCTGCTCTCGGACCTCGTGAGAAATCCGACGTTCCCGGCCGAGGAGCTCGAGCGGGTCCGGCAGGAGCGGCTCACCGAAATGGTCCAGTGGAAAGACGATCCCGCCGAGATCGCGGCCACGGCGTTCGCGCGCGCGGTCTACGGGGCTCACCCGTACGGCCGCCGGCCGGAGGGAAATCCGGCGTCGATGCGGAGCGTGACCCGCGAGGACGTGCGCCGCTTCCACGCGGCCCGCTATACCCCCGGGGAGGCCGCCATCGTCGCCGTCGGGGACCTGCGCGGCTCCGAGACGCTGGCGCTTCTCGAGCGCGCCTTCGGCTCCTGGTCCGCCGGCGGACCGGTGGCCGCCGCCGCGCTTCCGGCCGCTCCCCAGGTCTCCGGCCGCCGCGTGATCCTGGTCGACAAGCCCGACGCGCCGCAATCCCAGATCTGGATCGGCCGCGTCGGACCGCCGCGATCGACTCCCGACTACTTCGCCCTCCTCGTCGCCAACACCATTCTCGGCGGCTCATTCACTTCGAGACTGAACCACAACCTTCGGGAGACGAAGGGCTACAGCTATGGCGCGTTCTCCCAGTTCGATTACCGTATCTCGACAGGCCCTTTCCTGGCCTCGGCGGCGGTCCAGACGGACAAGACGGGACCCGCGCTGTCCGAGTTCTTCAAGGAGCTCGAGGCGATGCGCGAGGAGGTGCCGGAGGAGGAGCTCGCTCGCGCCAGGAACTACACGGCGCTGCGCTATCCCGCGGGCTTCGAGACGGACGCGCAGGTCGCCGGCCGCGTCCGCGATCAGTTCGTCTACGGGCTTCCCGACGACTACTTCAACACCTACGTCTCCCGCATCCAGGCCGTGACCGCCGCCGACGTCCGGCGGGTGACATCGCAGTGGATCGATCCTCGAAACTGCGCGATCGTGATCGTCGGCGACCGCCGCAAGATCGAGCCGCAGGTCGCCGCCCTGCACCTCGGACCCCTCACGGTCCGCTCGATCGACGAGGTGCTGGAGGCGAAGGGCAAGTCTCCCCGGCCATGAGCACGGCCGTCCGCGGAAGGGCCGCTCCGAAAAGACGAAGGAAGAAGCGCGCCCGCAGGAGCAAGGCGTGGAACCTCGTCCTGGGGGTGCTCTTCTTCCTCCTGGGCGTGATCGGGGTTCTTCTCCCGATCGTTCCTCAGATCCCGTTCTTCATCATGAGCCTCTTCTTCTTCTCCCTCGTCTTTCCCCCCCTCCGCCGCGCGCTGCGCCGCTTCCTGCATCGCCACCCGAAGATCGCGCACGCCTACAAGAAGTGGCGCGACAAGGCCCGCCGGAAACGGCAGGAGATGATCCGCCTCGAGCGGGAGTTTTTCGGTCGGAAGGAGGAAGAGGCGGACCGGTGAGCCGGGAATCGGGAATCGGGAATCGGGAATCGGGAATCGAAAAAGGGCTATGCGCTAACGCTCAACTTTGAACGCTGAACGCTCAGCGCTCCACCGTCACTCCCACCGCGGGCAGGCGTCCCGCCGGGCCACGCTGGAACCCCGGCGAGACGCACCCTCCATCAATCCATCTGCCTCCGCAGCACCGTCGGGATGTCGAAGTCGTCGCGCGACGAGGAGGCATTCGGACCGAAGCCGCCGCTGTCGTCTCCTCGCAGAAAAGGCGAGCGCGTCGGGCGGCCGGCGGCGGGGCGCGGCGGCTGCTGATCGTCGATCTGAAGAGCATCGTCCAGGTCCGCGCGGTCGAAACCGGTGGCGATGACCGTGACCTTGACCGAGCCCGCCATGTTCTCGTCGTGGACGCAGCCGAAGAGGATCTCCGCGTCGGGGTCCGCGGCCTGCTGGATGATCGCGGCCGCCTCGTTGACCTCGTAGAGCGTCAGGTCGGAGCCCCCGGTGATGTTCATGAGCACGCCGCGGGCGCCTTCGATCGACGCGTCCTCGAGAAGCGGCGAAGAGATCGCGGCCTGGGCGGCATGGACCGCGCGGTTCTCGCCGCTCGCGGTCGCGGTCCCCATCAGGGCCCGGCCCATGTCCGACATGATCTTCTTGACGTCCGCGAAGTCGAGGTTGATCTCCCCGGGGCAGTTGATGAGGTCCGAGATTCCCTGGATCGCCTGCCGCAGCACGTCGTCCGCGATCTTGAACGAGTCGGCCAGAGGCGTCTTGTTTTCGACGAAGGAAAGAAGGCGCTGGTTGGGGATTGTGATCAGGGTATCGACGTGGTCGCGAAGCTCGCGCGCGGCGCGCTCGGCCTGACGCATCCGCTTCTTGCCTTCGAAGAGGAACGGCTTCGTGACGACGGCGACCGTCAGCGCCCCCGACTCCGCCGCGATCTTCGCGATGATCGGCCCCGCGCCGGACCCGGTCCCGCCGCCGAGACCCGCGGCGATGAAGACCATGTCGGCGCCCTTCAGCGCTTCTCCGAGCCGTTCCTGATCCTCGAGCGCGGCGTTTCTTCCGACGTCGGGGTCCGCCCCGGCGCCGAGGCCCTTGGTCAGCCGGGATCCGATCTGAATCTTCAGCGGCGCGGAGGCGCGGCGAAGCGCCTGCAGGTCCGTGTTGCAGGCCATGTAATCGACCCCGCGGACTCCGGCGGCGATCATCCGGTTGACGGCATTGGAACCGCCGCCTCCAATTCCGATGACCTTGATCATCGCAGGCGAAGCATCTCCGCCCTCCAGCTCTATGGAGATCTTGCGGTTCTCGTCACCAACGAACTCGATCATGGATTGTTCCCTCCTGCCCTTCCGCGTTCCGGCGCGTGCCTTCAAAAAAACTCTCGAAAAAACTTCGACATCGACGCGGTCACCCGCCCGATTCCCCGCCCGCGGCGGCGCCCGGCCTTGTTGCGGTGCCCGTAGAGGAGCAGTCCCGTCGCGGTCGCCCACTCCGGCCGCGAAACCACGTCCACGAGCCCGCCCACGCCCGCCGGAACTCCCCGCCGCACCGGCCCCTCGAAGATGCCTTCGGCGACTTCCACGATGCCCTCGAGCTCCGCTCCGCCCCCGGTCAGGACGATCCCGGAGCGAATCTCCTTCTCGAGACCCAGCCGCACGAGGTCCTCGCGGACGAGGCCGAGCAGCTCCTCGGCGCGAGGCTGCAGGATCTCCGAGAGGGTGGTCCGCGGGCAGAGCTTCGGCGCGCGGCCTCCCACCATCGGGACCTCGACCATCTCGTCCTCTCCCACGGCGCTCGTCATGGCCGAGCCGAACTTCTTCTTGAGCCGTTCGGCGTCGGTGATCGGAGCGCGCAGGACGACGGCCAGGTCGTTCGTGAAGTGATCGCCTCCGATCGGGATGACCGCCGTGTGCGCGATCGACCCGCGATGGTAGATGGCGACTTCCGTCGTGCCGCCGCCGATGTCCACGAGCCCGATTCCGAGCTCCTTTTCATCCGTCGTCAGGACCGCTTCGGCCGCCGCGAACTGCTCCAGGACGAGCTGGACGACCTCGATGCCCGCCTTGTTCGCGCAGGTGACGATGTTCTGGGTGACCGCGACGGGGGCCGTGACCACGTGAACGTCGGCCTCGAGGCGCGCGCCCACCATGCCGACGGGGTCGGCGACGCCGTCCTGCCCGTCCACGGCGAAATCCCGTGGGATCACGTGAATGACCTCGTGGTCCTGGGGGATCTGGACCCCCCGCGCGGCGTCGATCACCCGGGCGACGTCCTCTTTGGTGATCTCCCGGTCCTTCCCGGCGACCGCGACCACCCCCCGGCTGTTGAAAGACCGCACATTCGACCCGGAGACACCCACCCAGGCCCTGGCGATCTGGACGCCGGCCATGATTTCAGCCTCTTCGGCGGCCCTCTTGATCGCCTCGATCGTCGCGTCGACGTTGACGATGT
>JBDUBP010000089.1:0-5060 GCA_040004075.1 Acidobacteriota bacterium
ATGCTCGACTACTTCCTCTCCAACCGGTCGATGCCCTGGTGGCTGGCGGGGACCGCGATGGTCGCCACAACTTTTTCCGCCGACACGCCGCTCGCCGTCACCGAAATGGTCGCCAGAAACGGGGTGGCGGGCAACTGGCTCTGGTGGTCGATGCTCCCCTCCGGAATGCTGACGGTCTTCTTCTTCGCGAAGCTGTGGCGGCGAGCGGCCGTCGTCACCGACGTGGAGCTCGCGGAGCTGCGCTACGCCGGCAAGCCGGCCGCCTTCCTGCGAGGGTTTCGAGCGGGCTACATGGGGCTGCTCGTCAACATGCTCGTCATGGGATGGGTCAACCTCGGGATGTCGAAGGTCATCGCCGGCACGCTCGGGATCTCCCGCTGGCCGGCCCTCTCCGTCTGCCTCCTGCTGACGTTCGCCTACACCGTGGTCTCCGGTTACTGGGGCGTGGCCGCCAACAATGGCCTCCAGTACATATTCGAGATGGGGGGAGCCATCGTTCTCGCCGTGGTTTCGGTCCAGGCTGTCGGAGGCATCGAGTCGATGAAATCGCGCATCGGCGCCGCTCATCCGTCGGGCTCGCCTCCGGGTACGACGTTCGGATCGTCCGACGCCATCCTCTCTCTCTGGCCCGTCGGCCTCGACGCGGTGTGGGCCCTCCCTGCCGTGTCGCTCGCGGCGTTGCTCGCGCTCAACTGGTGGGCGTCCTGGTATCCGGGCGCGGAGCCGGGCGGCGGCGGGTACGTCGCCCAGAACATGCTCGCCTGCAAGGACGAGAAAAACGCCCGCTCCGCCGCCCTCTTCTTCAACTTCGCGCACTACGCGCTTCGCAGCTGGCCGTGGGTCGTCACCGCGCTCTGCTCGCTCGCCATCCTCGGCGGCGCCGTCAAGAACGCCGCGGGGGCGGAGGACCCGGGCCTGAATTACGTGCGAATGATGACGGACTACCTGCCCGTCGGCCTCCGCGGACTCATGCTGGCGTCGTTCGTGGCCGCGTTCACGTCCACGCAGGCCACGCAGATGAACTGGGGATCGAGCTACCTCATGAACGACCTCTACCGCCGGTTCATCCGCAAGGATGGCTCCGAGCGGCATTACGTCTTCGCGTCGCGGATCGCCACGCTCTTCACGCTCGTCCTCTCCATCTTCGTCACCGTGTTCATGGACCAGATCAGCAAGGTCTGGGAGTTCCTCCTCACGATCGGCGCGGGGACGGGGCTCGTCTACATGCTGCGCTTCTACTGGTGGCGGGTGAACGCGTGGTCGGAGGTCTCGGCGATGGCGGCGGCCCTCGTGACCTCGCTGTCGCTTCGGGCCCTCGGCTCGCGAGTCCCGGCGCTCGATGCGGCGCGGCCGGAAGGATTCGCCCTGAACCTCATCGTCACCACGCTCGTGACGACGGCCGTGTGGCTCGTCGTGACGTTTGCGACCCCGCCGGAGCCGAGGGAGACGCTCGAGAACTTCTATCGGAAAGTGCGGCCGGCGGGCCGGGGCTGGGAGCCGATCGCGAAATCGACGGGGATCGCGCCTCCGCACGGAGAGATCGCCCGCAACTTCGGCTTCTGGGTGCTGGGGATCACGGCCGTTTACTCGATCATGTTCTGCGCGGGCGGCGTGATCTTCCACCTGCCGCGCCAGGCGGCGATCTTCGGCGTGCTCCTCGCCCTCTCGGGCACCCTGCTCGTCGCCGGGCTCGTCCGCGAAAAGGCGTGATGCGAGTCTTCGCATGATGCTGCCGCTCATCTTCTGGGCCGCGTTGGCCGCGGCGGGATTCTTTCCGGCGCCGCGCGGGCCGATCGACGCCGCGCGGCTCTCCGCCGTCGGTACGGAAGTCGAGGCGGCGATCGCTCGCCACGAGCTGCCCGGAGCGGTGGTCGTCGTCAGGCATCGGGGCCGGACCGTCTTTCGGAAGGCTTATGGCGACCGCGCGGTGCTTCCGGAGCGCGAGCCGATGACGCCAGACACGATCTTCGACGTGGCCTCGCTGACGAAGGTGGTCGTCACGGCGCCGTCGATCCTCATGCTGATCGAGGCGGGGAAGGTTCGCTCGTCCGACCCGGTCGTCCGCTACGTTCCGGAATTCGCGGCGGGCGGCGGCGACAGGAGCAAGGTGACGGTCGAGCAGCTCCTGACGCACCGGGCCGGGCTCGTTCCGGACGACCCGATTGAGATCTATGCCGGAAGCCGGGAGGAGATCTTCGCCCGCAAGCACGCGCAGCCGCTTCAGTCGCGCCCCGGATCGGAGTTCGTCTACTCGGACGTCGGATACGAGCTGCTGGGCGAGGTCGTCCGGCGGGTGTCCGGCGAAGAGCTCGACGTCTTCGCGGAGAAGCGGATTTTCCGGCCTCTCCGGATGAAGGACACCGGGTTTCGGAGACCGGGTTCGGCCCGGGACGCTTCGCGCGTCGCGCCGACCGAGCAGCGCGAGGGCCGCTGGATGCGCGGCGAGGTCCACGACCCGCGCGCCTATGCCGTGGGCGGCGTCGCGGGTCACGCCGGGCTCTTCTCGACGGCGGACGACCTCGCGAGGTTCTGCCGGATGATCCTCAACGGAGGGTCCCTCGACGGAGCGCTCATCCTCTCGCCCCTCGGCGTCGACGCGCTGACCCGGCCTCGTTTCTACGGCGACGGGAACATCCGGGCGCTCGGCTTCGACGTCGCGACGACCTTCTCGTCACCCGGCGGCGATCTGTTTCCCGCCGGCTCGTTCGGCCACACGGGCTTCACGGGCACGTCCCTCTGGATCGATCCCGGATCGCAGACGTTCGTCATCCTGCTTTCGAATCGGGTCCATCCCGACGGGAAGGGCGACGTCGTGCGGCTGCGCAGCGTGGTCTCCAGCATCGTCGCGGCGGCCCTCTCCCCGGCGGCCGCCGCGGCCGCGCGCCGGCTCGACCCGAAGATCCCGGCACGGCCGCGCGAGGTGCAGGCCGGCGTCGATGTCCTCGTCGCCCGAAACTTCGGAGCTCTGGCCGGAAAGCGGGTCGGCCTCGTGACCAATGCGAGCGGCCTTGCGCGCGACGGCCGAACGACAGCCGAGGTGCTGGCTTCCGCGGAGGCGAAGAAGGCCGGTGTCACGCTCGTGCGGCTCTTCTCGCCCGAGCACGGCCCGAAGATCGACGCGGATGACCAGGTCTCCGACCAGACCGACCCCGCCACGGGTCTGCCCGTTGTCTCCCTGTACGGAGAGCGGCGCCGTCCGAGTCCCGAGGACCTCTCGGGCCTCGATGCGCTCGTCTTCGACGTGCAGGACGTCGGCGTGCGCTTCTACACCTACCCGGCGACGGGCGGCTACCTCCTCGAGGCCGCCGCCCAGGCGAAGATCCCGCTCGTGGTTCTGGACCGGCCCGATCCCATCGGCGGTCTGCTCGTCGAGGGCCCTCTCGCGGATCCGGACAAGCTCTCCTTCACCGCGTACCACGAGATCCCGGTGCGCTACGGGATGACTCCGGGAGAGCTGATGAGGCTCTTCAACGCGGAACGGAAGATCGGCGCGGCGGTCCAGGTCGTCGAGATGCGGGGATGGTCCCGCGATCTCTGGTTCGACGAGACGGGGCTCGAGTGGGTGAATCCTTCGCCGAACATGAGGTCACTGAACGCCGCGGCCCTCTATCCGGGCGTCGGTCTCCTGGAGACGACGAACGTTTCCGTTGGGCGAGGGACGGACACCCCGTTCGAAATCCTCGGCGCGCCGTGGATCGACGCCTCCCGGCTGGCCGCCTATCTGTCCGCGCGGAAGATCCCTGGAGTGAGGTTCACGCCCATTCACTTCACGCCGGCGGCGTCCGTCCACGTGGGCGCCCGCTGCGGCGGCGTGCGCATCACGCTCACGGACCGCGGGATCCTCCGCGCGGCGCCGCTCGGCATCGAGATCGCATCCGCGCTCCGCTCGCTCTACCCGGGTGACTGGGACCGCTCGAGGCTCGGGGCCCTGATCGCCAACGCCGACACGGTCTCCCGGATCGAGCGCGGCGACTCGCCCGAGGCGATCGTCGCTTCGTGGGCGCCGGGGCTCGCGGATTTCGAAGCGCGCCGTGCGAAATGGTTCCTTTATCCTGTGCATCGTCCGTAGACGCCTATCGCTCCAGGTAGGTGTACCTCGGGAACATCGCCTCGAACTCCTTGTAGATGCGCTGGACCTCGTCCTTCTTGACGGGGCGGTTCGTGACCCGGCGCAGCTGCTTGTTGATCGAGTCGAGGATCTCCGTGCGGTCGTAGTTCATGTACTCGAGGACCCGCTCGCAGGCCTCGCCGGGGAGGACGTCTTCCACCTTCGCCCGGCTCTCATCGTCCACGGTCACCAGGACCTCGTGCGCCTCCCCGAACAGGTTGTGGAGGTCGCCCAGCACGTCCTGGTACGCGCCCATGAGGCAGAACGCGAGGTAGTAGGGCTCTCCCTGCCGAAACGTGTGGAGAGGGAGCGTCTCCTTGATGTCCCGGAGGTCGATGAACTTGTCGATCTTCCCGTCCGAGTCGCAGGTGATGTCGGCGAGTGTGCCGACCTCGGTCGGGCGCTCGTTCAGCCGGTGGATGGGGAGGATCGGGAACAGCTGGTCGATCGCCCACGAGTCGGGGAGCGACTGGAACACGGAAAAGTTCGCGACGTAGGTGTCCGCCAGCATCTTCTCCATGTCCTCGAACTCTTCCGGGATCTCCTTCAGCGTCTTCAGGTCCCGGTGGATCCTTTCGCAGATCTGCCAGAACAGGATCTCGCCCTTCGAGCGGTCCTCGAGCGAGAGGTGGCCGAGATTGAAGAGCGTGAACAGCTCCTCCTTGTACTGCTGCGCGTCGTGGTAGCTCTCGCGCAGGTTCTTCGCGTTCGTGCCCGCCAGGATTCCGGCGAGCTCCTGGATCACGGGAGCGTCACCCGACGTGACGCGGACCCGGTGGCCCTGCTCGATGCGATCGGCGACGTCGAGGATGTTGGTCACGAGGACGGAATGGAACGCGGTCACGGCGCGGCCGGACTCCGTCACGAGTGTTGGAGTCGGGACCCCCTCCTCGTCGCAGATCTGCTTGACCGTGTACACGACGTCGTTGGCGTACTCCTGGACGGAGTAGTT
>JBDUBP010000058.1:0-17116 GCA_040004075.1 Acidobacteriota bacterium
ACCGGAGCCCTCCGGATCGGGCCCCCGCCCGCGCCCCAGAGCCGGCCCCAGACGACCTCGCCCGAGAGCGTCAGCTGATCGAGCCACTCGCGCTTGTATCCCTGGACCCGCGCGGGCAGGATGCTCGCCTCCCACGACGCCGCGGGCGCCTCGTATCCCGCGAGCTGAGCGATCGCCTGCGCGACCCCCCGGGGGCCCTCCAGGCGGTGCGCGGGATCGACGTGCTGCCAGCATCCGAGAAAGCGGAGGAAGTGCGTGGCGGTCACCGGCTCGATCTCCCGGCGCAGGCGGTCGACGGTCGCGCGATGAATCCGCGCGAGGAGTCTCCGGTCGCACCACGCCTCGCGCCCGTCGATCCGGGTCCGGAGAACGCAGCCTTCGACTTCGAGCTCGCGCAGCAGAGCCAGCTCGTCGGGATGGGCGAAGATCGGCCCCAGCGCCTCGAGGCGGCCGCGCAGGACGGCCTTCGGGTCGCGCACCGCTTCGACGGCGAAGATGCGGCCGTCTTCGAGCGTCACGCGGCCCGCCGCCGCGAGCTCGTCGATCCAGGGTTGCCAGGCCGCCGCCTCGCTCTCCGTGACGTACCCCATCCAGAGAAGCGCCTCGTGGACCTCCTCGGCGCTTTCCGGGGCTGGCCAGGCCTCGTCCCGGACGCGCGCGATCGCGTCGGCATCGAGCGCGCCGATCTCATCCGACGTGCGGGCGTCGAGCACGCGGCGGGAGAGCACCGCCTGAGTGCGCCGCTCCTCGAGAGGCGCGTCGTCCAGGAACGTGTAGGGCTGCGACGAGAGGATCCCGCGCGCGAACGCGGACGGCTCGACCGTATCGACCGCCAGTTTCTCGATCGATCCGTCCTTCAACCCGCGGAGGACTTCCAGGAAACCGTCGACGTCCATGGCTTCCGTGAGGCAGTCTTCGACGGTCTGCCGCACGATCGGATGCTCGACCGGCACGGGGATCGGTCCTCCCGGCAGGGTCTCCGGACAGGCGAGGACCTGGGGGAAGGCGCCGGCGAGCAGGTCGTTCGCGCGCATCCGGAGGAGATTCGGGGGAACTCTCCGGCCGCCGCGGGAGCGCTCGAGGAGCAGCGACCGCTGCGCGTTCCAGCGCCAGCGCGTCTCGAACATCGGCGCGGGCAGGAGCGCCTGGACGAGCACCTCCCGGGCCGTATCCGGGTGGAGGTAGTCGAAGACCTCCTCGAGCGGGAAGCTGTGCTGCGGGCCGAGCGAGAGCACGATCGCCTCCTCGTTGGCGGCCGCCTGAAGCTCGAACCCGAACCCCACGCAGAACTTCTTCCGGAGCGCGAGCCCCCAAGCGCGGTTGATGCGCGAACCGAACGGGGCGTGCACGACGAGCTGCATCCCGCCGCTCTCGTCGAAGAAGCGCTCCAGAATGACGCGTTTCTGAGTCGGGACGGCGCCGAGCGAGATCCGGCCCGCGTCGACGTATTCCGCCAGCTGGATAGCCGCGCCTTCCGGCAGAGGTTCTCCGCAGGCGTTCCGCAGCGCCTCGACGGAACCGCCGCCCGCTCCGCCGCAGGCTTCCCGCATCTCGCCGATCGCGCGCGCCAGCTCGCGCGTCCGGCCGGGGCCCTCGCCGAGCCAGAACGGAAGGCTCGGGGACTGTCCCTTCGCGTCCGCCACCCGCACGACGCCGGTCTCGACGCGAAGAATGCGCCACGAGGCGTTGCCGAGCTGGAAGATGTCGCCGCCGTTGGACTCGATTGCCCAGTCCTCGTTCACGGTGCCGACGAGCGTCCCCTCGGGCTCCAGGCGCACCTGGTAGTCGGCGGTGTCCGGAATGGCGCCTCCGGAAAGGAGCGCGGCCAGCCGGGCGCGGCGGGTGGCGAGGAGGCGGCCTCCGACCCCGTCGCGATGCAGAAGCGCGCGCCGGCCGCCCGTATGGAGCGAGGCGACGTCGTCGAACTCGCCGCGCGTCAGATCCCGATAGGGCCACGCCCGGCGGACGAGCTCGTAGAGCGCGTCTGCGTCCCACGGCTCTGCGACGCAGGCCGCCACGATCTGCTGGGCGAGGATGTCGAGAGCGCGGGACGGCTCCGGCGTGCGGTCGAGGATGGAAGCGCGGATGCACTGGAAAAGCGCCGCTCCCTCCGCGAGCTCGTCCAGGGTGAGGGGAAAGAGCCGGCCCTTCGGAACCTTCCTGAGCGCGTGGCCCGCGCGGCCGACACGCTGGAGAAACGTGGCGATGGAGCGCGTCGCGCCCACCTGGATCGCGAGGTCCACGTCGCCGATGTCGATCCCGAGCTCGAGCGACGCGGTCGCGACGAGCGCCCGGAGGCGGCCCGCCTTCAGTCTCTCCTCCGCGTCGAGCCGGCGCTCGCGCGAGAGGCTTCCGTGGTGGCTCGTCACGGCGTCCTCTCCGAGCAGCCGCGTCAGCTGCCCGGCGATACGCTCCGCCATCTTCCGGGTGTTGACGAAGACCAGGGTGGTCCGATGCTCCCGGACGAGGATGGCGATCCTCTCGTAGATCTCCTGCCACTGCTCGTGCGAGCAGACGGTCGAGAGCGGGGACGGAGGGATCTCGATCGCCAGGTCGAGCGTCCGGAAGGTTCCGGCGTCGACCAAGGTGCAGTCCCGCCCGGCTCCCGCGCCTGTCAGGAAACGCCCCACCCGCTCGAGAGGATTCTGCGTCGCCGACAGGCCGATGCGCTGGACACGCCCCGTGGCGACCGCCTCCAGCCGCTCGAGAGAGAGGGCGAGGTGGCTTGCCCTCTTGTCGCGAACGAGCGCGTGGATCTCATCGACGATGACCGTCCGGACCGGGGCGAGGAGGCGCCGCCCGCTGTCGCTCGTCAGGAGCAGGTAGAGCGACTCCGGCGTGGTGACCAGGATGTGGGGGGGACGGCGCACCATCGCCGCCCGCTCGGACGCGGGAGTATCTCCCGTTCGCACCAGAACGCGGATTTCCGGCACGGAGGGGTCGGCGGCGCGAATCTCGGCCAGCGGCCCGTCGAGGTTCTTGCGCACGTCGTTCGAGAGAGCCCGCAGCGGCGACACATAGAGAACCGACGTCTCGTCGGGGAGCGAATCCCCCTGCCGGATCAGTGAGTCGATGGCGGACAGGAATGCGGCGAGCGTCTTTCCCGATCCGGTTGGCGCGGCGATCAGGGTGTGTGCGCCCGAGCGGATCGCGGGCCAGCCGTCACGTTGCGGCGGCGTCGGATCGCCGAATCGAGCGGAGAACCACGCCTCGACGGCGGGATGGAAGGGCACCGGGAATGTCAACGGACCGAGCTTAACGCACGGCGTGGAGATCCGCATTCCCTCGGGACCGCTTGACTCCCGCGCTGCGGGCGGCAGGAATCCCGGCGTCGAGCGGGGAGCGACGAGCGACGAGCAGGAAAAGAAAACGCCGGCGAGAGTCTCGCCGGCGTCTTTGGGAGAGGCCTATTACTTCGAGGACGGCGTCGCGGGGGCGGCGGGAGCGACGGTCGTCGACTTGGTCTTGTGCTTCCGCGTGGTCTTCTTCTTCGCGGCGGTCTTTTTGCCGGTCGACATGCTCGACTTCGTCTGGGTGGTGGTCGTCGTGCCGGTCGTCGTGCTCGGGGAAGACTGGGTGCTCGTCGTGGTGGACTGGCTGCCCGTCGAAGAAGTCTGAGCGAAGGCACCCATCGGGAACGCCAGCGCCGCGGCGAGGGCCACAGAGGACAGGACGGATTTCTTCATCTGACTCCTCCTTCAAGCCCCGTGCAAAAGGCTACGGGGATGCGACGGACTCTATGGGGCGAGACATGAACGGGATGTGAACACCGCGCCCCGGTGGGAAGGCGGAACGAGCCGCACAACAAAAGGTGTGCCGCCATCGGCACAATAAAAAGGCGTGCCGTCATCGGCACGCCTTTGAATTCCGCGGAAACGGGTCTTACTTGCTGTTCGACTTCGTCTCTTCGGTCTTCATCGTGCTCTTCTTCTTGGCGCCCTTCTTCGAGGACTTCTTGTGGGTCTTCTTGGTGGTCTTGGCGGTCGAGCCGTCGGCCATCGTCTTCTTATCGGTCGAGCTCATCGAGCTGGACGAGGACGTCGAGGTGGTCGCGGTCGGGGCGGCCATCGGCTTGTCGGCGGGCTTCGTGGCGGCCGTCTGGGCGAAGAGGCCGGTCGGGAGCGCCACCGCGACGCCGAGGGCGAGGATGCGGGCGATGTTCTTGTTCATTTCGAATCTCCTTTCGAGCGCGGCGCAAAAGGCGCCGGCCGTTCAGCAGAGAGGAGTCTAAGGACAGGCGAGTGAACCCACCATGAACCCGCCACGGGGCCCGAAACGCCCCGAGCGGCCGAGGAAACGCGTCTCCGGCGGGTCAGGTCCGCCCGGCCAGAGCCAGGATGAGCCCGGCGATCCCGCCCGCGAGGACGACCCACGCCGCCTCCAGCTCGAACACCAGCAGAACCGCCAGCGCGGCGGCCGCGAGGAGCAGGGAGAACGCGTCCGGGCCCGCGGCGAGGCCTCGAGGGAAGAGGACCGCGGCGGCGAAGATGACGGCCAGGTTGAGGATCACTCCGACGACGGCGGCGGTAATGCCCGAGAGCGCGGCGCCCAGTCTCCGGTTCCCCCGGAGATGCTCGATCCACGGCGCTCCGAGAAGGATGAAGAAGAAACAGGGAAGGAACGTCGCCCAGGTCGTGAGCAGGAACGCCAGGGCGCCGGAGGAGGCCGGCGACAGGAGGCCGGGAAATTGCCAGCCCGCCAGATACCCGACGAACGGCAGGACCATGATGAGGGGCCCCGGCGTGGTCTCGGCAAGCGCAAGGCCGTCGATGGCCTGGGCCGGCGACAGCCAGTGGAAGGTCCCGACCGCCGCCTGGACCACGTACGTGAGAACCGCGTACGCCCCGCCGAAGGTGACGAAGGCCGCCTGGGAAAAGAACCGGTACGCGTGCGCGTGGGGCCCGCCCCATCCGAGCGCCGCGGAGACGAGAAGAAGCGGGAACGCCCAGAGCGCGCTGAACAGAAGGATCAGGCGGATGTTACGGCGGCGCGCGGGAAGCTTCGATCCGGCCCGCGCGGCGGCTTCCCCGGGGGGAGCGGCTGGCGCCGCGGCGTCGGATTTGCCGAGCGCTCCCGCGGCGGCCGCCACCGCGATCACGAGAGGAAACGGCGCATGAAGGAACGTCAGTGCGAGAAACGCTCCCGCCGCAATCGCGGCATCCATGGGCCGCTTCAGCGCGCGCCGCCCGATCTTCCAGACGGCCGCCGCGACGACCGCCACCACGACCGGCTTCAATCCCACGAGGGTGCCGGCGACCAGAGGCACATGGCCGTGCGCGGCATACGCCCACGAAAGCCCGAGCAGGACGAGGACGGAGGGAAGCAGGAACAGCACGCCCGCGGCGACTCCGCCGGCGGCGCCGTGGAGGAGCCATCCGATGTAGATCGCGAGCTCCGTGGCCTCCGGACCCGGAAGGAGCATGCAGAAATTGAGCGCATGCAGGAAGCGCTCTTCGGAGATCCAGCGGCGCCGCACGACGAGGTCGCGGTGGAGCATCGCGATCTGGCCGGCGGGTCCGCCGAAGTTCACGCATCCGAGCACCGCCCAGTAACGCAGGGCGGCCGCGAAGGAAACCCTGGGAATCGGATCGGAATCGGACATGGACGGCTACGCGAGGGAGGTCGGCTTTGCCGCGGACATTCGAGGAGATGATAGATCCGCGATTCCAGGGTGAGCCAGGAGGAGCCCGTGCACGACGGGAGACATCGGCCGGGTAACGAGGGCGGCGTCTCGGGCGGCAGCCGGGGCGCCGCGGGGCTGCTGCTACTCTGCGCCGCGATGGCGTGCGCGAGCGCAACCGGTCCGCGCGGGACCCCTGGAAAGAGTGTCGCGCCGCCTCCCCCTGCTCCCGGGTCCGGACCCGATCCCCACTCGTACTCGAACCCGGACCGCGTCCGGGTCCGCCACGTCGACCTCGAGATCGACGTGCGGTTTCCGAGCCGCAGCCTCGCCGGAACGGCTGTCCTGTCGCTCGAGCGAGGCGATGAGGGCGCCGGGCCGCTCCTGCTGGACACGCGGGATCTCAAGATCCTTTCGGCCGAGACGGCCCCGGGTCAGGGCTCGTTTTCGCCGGCGCCGTTCTCGCGCGGAGCTTCCGACGCGATCCTCGGCGCGCCTCTCCGGGTCGAGCTCCCCGCCGGCGCGAGTCGCGCGCGGATCCGATACGAGACGTCCCCGCGCGCCTCCGCGCTACAGTGGCTCTCTCCAGAACAGACGGCCGGAAAATCGCATCCCTATCTCTTCACCCAGTCGCAGGCCATTCACGCGAGGAGCTGGATCCCGCTGCAGGACAGCCCCGGCGTGCGGCAGACCTGGTCGGCCTCCGTCCGGGTCCCCGCGGGACTCACGGCGCTCATGAGCGGCGCCCGGCTGGAGAAAAGAAGAGACGGCGCCTTCCGCTTCGAGATGACATCGCCCGTGCCGTCCTACCTGATCGCTCTGGCGGCAGGCGACCTCGCGTTCGCGCCGCTCGGCTCGCGCGCGGGCGTGTGGTCGGAGCCCTCGGTCGTCTCGAAGGCGGCGTGGGAGTTCGCCGACACCGAGACGATGATTGAGGCGGCGGAGGCGCTCTTCGGACCCTATCGGTGGGAGCGCTACGAGCTGCTCGTCCTGCCGCCCAGCTTCCCGTACGGCGGGATGGAGAACCCGCGCCTGACCTTCGCGACGCCCACCCTGCTCGCGGGCGACCGCAGCCTCGTCGACGTCGTCGCGCACGAGCTCGCACACTCCTGGTCCGGCAACCTCGTCACGAACGCGACCTGGAGCGACTTCTGGCTGAACGAAGGATTCACCACGTACTGCGAGCGCCGGATCGTGGAGCGCGTCTTCGGCCGGAAGCGGTCCGAGATGGAATGGGTGCTCGGCCGGCAGACGCTCGAAAGCCTCTCCGGCACGCTCCCGCCGAAAGACCGGATGCTCCGTCCCGATGTCGGCGGACGAGATCCGGACGAGGTTCTCTCGGAGGTCGCGTACGAAAAGGGGGCGCTCCTTCTGCTGACGATCGAGCGGTCGGTCGGACGTGAGCGCTTCGACCCCTTCCTCCGCGGCTGGTTCGATGGGCACGCGTTCCGCAGCGTGACCACGGCCGACTTCCTGCGCTCTCTGGACGAGCGCCTGTTTGCCGGGGCGCGCCCTCCCGGCCTCGACCTGGATGCCTGGCTGACCTCGCCGGACATTCCATCGGGAGCGGCGGTCGAGAGCTCGACGGCGTTCGCGGAGGTCGACGCCCTCCGCACCGCGTGGCTCGCCGGCTCCCGCGCGGCCGAGATGCTGCCCGCGAAAGCGTGGAGCACCCTCGAATGGCTGCGGTTCCTCCGCAATCTTCCCCGGGACCTGCCGCATGGAAAATCGTCCGAGCTCGACCGCGCGTTCCATCTTTCCGACGCGCTCAACTCGGAGATCGCGTTTCAGTGGCTCCTGCTCTCGATTGAGAGCGGGTATCCGGGCGCGCAGGCCCGCCTCGAATCCTTCCTGACGTCGATGGGACGGAGGAAGTATTTGAAGCCCCTGTACGAGGCCCTCGCGAAAACGCCGGGCGGGAGGGAGCGCGCGATCTCCCTCTACCGGCGGGCGCGCCCCCGGTATCATCCGATCGCGGCCGAAACTGTCGATAGAATCCTCTCGTGGAAGCCGAAGCCGTCCGAGAAGAAGAGCGACCGGTGACCCGGGCCGCGAGCGCCTGCCCGCTCGACTGTCCCGACGCCTGCAGCCTCGAGGTCCAGGTCGAGAACGGGACCGCCATTGCCGTTGCCGGCACGCGCGTCAATCCCCTGACCTCGGGATACATCTGCGCGAAGGTCCGGCGGTTTCCTGAGCACGTCCACGGGCCCGCGCGAGTCCGCGACCCCGGAATCCGTGTCGGGGCCAAGGGGGAGGGCCGCTTTCGCAGGGCGAGCTGGGATGAGGCCCTCGACCTGATCGCGTCGAAGATGGCCGCCCTCTCCGCGAGCGGAGCGGGAGACGCGATTCTTCCCCTTTCGTACGGCGGCTCCAACGGATATCTCTCTCAGGACACCACCGATGCCCGGCTGTTCTCGAGGCTCGGCGCCTCGCGTCTGGCCCGGACGGTGTGCTCGGCGCCCTCCGGCCGCGCCGCGGTTGGCCTGTACGGAAAGATGGCGGGCATCGCGCTCGACGATTACGCGCACACAAAGCTCGCGGTCGTCTGGGGCGCGAACCCGCACGCTTCCGGAATCCATCTCCTTCCTCCCCTCCAGACCGCGCGCCGGACCGGCGGCCGGCTCGTGGTCCTCGATCCGCGGCGCACCCGGCTGGCGGCGGAGGCCGACCTGCACCTGTCGCTGCGGCCCGGCACGGACCTCCCGGTGGCGCTGGCGCTGCATCGCTGGCTCTTCGCGAACGGAGCGGCGGACATCGCGTTCCTCGAGAAGCACACGACGGGCTGGGAGGAACTGCGGCGCCGCGCCGAGCCCTGGCCGATCGCGCGCGCCGCGGTGGTGGCGGGGATCCTGGAAGAGGACCTCGAGCGATTCGCCCGCTGGTACGCGGAATCGAGCCCCGCGGCGATCCGCTGCGGCTGGGGTCTCGAGCGCAACCGCAACGGCGGCTCCGCCACCGCTGCCATCCTCGCGCTTCCCGCGGTCGGCGGGAAATTCGGCGTGCGGGGCGGCGGCTACACCCTTTCAAACTCCGCCGTGTGGGAGCTCGATTCCCTGCGGGCGGCGCAAACCGAGGCGTCCCCGTCGCGGGAAATCAACATGAACCGCACGGGGGAAGCGCTTCTCGACCGCGACAGGCCGGTGCGCCTTCTGTTCGTCTACAACTGCAACCCGCTCATGACGCTCCCGGAGCAGGAAAAAGTGCGCAAGGGGCTCGAGCGCGACGACCTGTTCACGGTCGTCTTCGATCCCGTGATGACTGACACCGCTGTCTACGCGGACGTGGTCCTCCCGGCGACGACATTTCTCGAGCGCACGGAGCTCTCGCGCGGGTACGGCGCCTACGTGCTTCAGGAGGCCGAGGCGGTCATCCCGCCGGTCGGGCAATCGCGCCCGAACCACGAAGTGTTCGCCGAGCTCTGCCGGCGTGCGGGAGTCGAGCGGCCCGGCGACGCGACGACGGCCGCGGACCTGACGAGGGAGATTCTCGCCGGGAGTCCCTCGGGCGCTTCTTGGCGCGCGTCGTTCGACCGGCAGTCTCCGGGCGCGCCTCCCTTCGGCCGCGCTCCGATCCAGTTCGTCGACGTCTTCCCTCGAACCGCCGACCGCCGCGCGCACCTCGTGCCCGCTGAGCTCGACTTCGAGGCCGCGCCTTCAGGACTTTACGGGTACCGTGAGGACCCCGGGACGGAGGCGCACCCCCTGGCCCTCGTGTCGCCGGCGACGGACCAGACGATCAGCACGACGCTCGGGGAGCTGCGCCGCGAGATCGCCGTGATGGAGATGCACCCGGCCGATGCGCTGGCGCGCGGGATCTCGGACGGAGACCGCGTGTCAGCCCGGAACGCCTCGGGACAAGTCTCCTGCGTCGTCCGCGTCGCTCCGACTCTGCGCCCCGGCGTCGTCTCGGTTCCCAAGGGCCTGTGGAGCCACAACACCTTCGGAGGATCCACGGCCAACGCCGTCGCGCCCGATACGCTCGCCGACCTCGGTGGGGGAGCGTGCTTCAACGACGCCCGCGTCGAGGTCGAGAGACTCCCCGCCGGATGAGCGCCGCGGGCTGGCCTGCGGAGCGCGACGGCGGACAACCGGCTTCGGATCGGGAGGAGCGGCGAAAGCGGCTTCGCACGGCGCTCGCGCTGACGGCCGGAGTTCTCGCGATCGAGATCGCGGGCGGGATCGTCTCCGGCAGTCTCGCTCTCCTCGCGGACGCCGCCCACATGTTCGCGGACATCGCGGCGCTGATCCTGGCCTATGCCGCGATCACTGTCGCCGGACGCGCTCCGACGCGGCGCCACAGCTTCGGTCTCTATCGGGCCGAGATCCTGGCCGCGTTCGTCAACGCGGAGATCCTGCTTCTCATGGCGCTCGGAATCCTGGTCGAGTCGGCCCTGAGGTTTTCCTCTCCGGTCCCGGTGCGGACGGGGGTGATGCTCTGGGTGTCCCTGGTCGCGCTCGCCGCCAACCTGATCGCGATGCGGCTGCTCTCGCCCGGTCACGGGCACGAGCACGGCGCGGGGCACAACCTGAACATGCACGCGGCGTATCTGGAGGTCTTCACGGACATGCTCGGGTCCGCCGCCGTGCTCGCGGCGGCGATCGCGATTCCACGGACAGGATGGCTCTGGCTCGATCCCGCCGTCTCGGCGGCGGTGGCTCTCTTCATCCTTCCGAGGGCCGCCTCTCTTCTCAGGCAATCGGCGCACATCCTTCTCGAGGGCTCGCCCGGCGGGATCGATCCGACCGCCGTGCGTGAGGCGGTTCTGCGTGTGCCGGGCGTCGAGGCGTGCCACGACCTGCATCTGTGGACGTTGACGTCCGGCGTTCATTCCGCGAGCGTGCACATCCGCGCCGCTTCCGACACGCCGCGAGGGGACCTTCTGCTGGCGGTCCAGCAGGTGCTGAAGGACGCTGCGGGCGTGGATCACGCCACCATCCAGGTCGAGTGGGGAGTCGAAATGACGTGCCACGCGTCCAACCGCGGGCACGCCTGAGGGGCGGCGTCGAAAAGGAGACGGCATGCGGTTTTTTTCGGGAATCCTCTTCGGGTTCTTTCTGGTCGGTCTGATCATCGCCGCGGTCGTCGCCACCGGCGGGTACAACGTCGCGGCGACGGCGAGCCCCTCGCGCATCGAAACGCGCGTCGCGCAGTTCGCCCTGAACCGCTCGGTGTCCCGCCGGGCTCCGGCGGCGAAGAATCCCCTTCCGGGGACCCCGCAGACATGGACGGCGGGGCTCGAGCATTACAGGGAGAACTGCGTGGTGTGCCACGCGGCCCCGGGCGTCGATCCGTCCGAGCTCTCGATGGGCCTGAACCCGCCTGCTCCCGATCTCACGCTGCCGCGCGTGCAGGCCCGGCCGGACGGGGAGCTGTTCTGGCTGGTCTCCAACGGAATCCGGACGACCGGGATGCCGGCGTTCTCACCGACCCACAAGCCGGATCAGATCTGGCAGATGGTCTCGTTCCTGCGCCATTTGCCGGAGTTGACGGCGGAAGAGCAGAAGGCGTTGAAGGGGAAGGGAAATGAGTAGTCAGTTTTCAGTCTTCAGTTGTCGGTTCTCAGTTCGGGTGAGGAAACTGACAACTGATAACAGATAACTCTAAAGCACCGCCTTCCTGCGGAACTGACGGATCCCGAGCGACACGAAGAGGGCGTTGAAGAGAAGGAGCCCGCCCGTCACCGCGGCGAACGGCAGATGCGGGAACTGGGGGGCGAGAGCGGAACGCAGGCCTTCGCTCGAGTAGACCATCGGGTTGATCAGGACCGCCTTCTGCAGGACCGGAAACTTCGCGAGCGCGCTCCAGGGGTAGTACGTGCAGCCGAAGAAGATCATCGGTGCGAGAACAAGGCTGAACATGAGACCGATCTGGGTCTGGCCGACGGAGCACCCGAGCGTCAACCCGATCGCCGACGAGAGCAGGGCGACGGCGCAGCACAGAACGGCGAAGAGAATCGGGTGCGGCAGCGTGAGCGCCAGACCGCGGCCCATGATCAGCCACGCCGCCGGCACGACGACGAGCCCCGCGATCAGGGCCTGGATCATCCCCGCGAGGATCTTCTCGACCGCGACCCATTCGATCTCGATCGGCGCGAGAAGGCGGTCCTCGATCTCCTTCGTGAACTGAAATTCAGAGATCACCGGCATCGCCACCGCCTGGATTCCGGCGAGCATCATCGACAGCGCGATGATGCCGGGAAGGAGGAGGCTCTTGTATTCGAGAGGCATGTATCCGCTCGTGGTCAAGACGCGACCGAAGACGAAGACGAGCAGCATCGGCTGCAGCAGCGTCTGAAGGAGCAGGGGCACGAAGTTTCGTCGCGCGACGTGCGCATCCCGGGAGAGGAGCGCGAAGAACGTGCTCACTCCCGAAGGCTCCGTCCGGTGTGATGAAGAAACAGGTTTTCGAGCGACGGCTCGGAGATGTGCACATCCGAGACGCCGGCTCCCGCGGCGAGAACCCGGTTCAGCAGCTCGGGCACGAGCGGTCCGCCGCGGTCGGCGTAAACGTCCGCGCCGGACGGGCCGACCGGGCGCACCTCCGTGACCCCCGGCGTCCGCGCGAGCGCCTCCAGGAGCGCCGCAGAGCGCGGCGCGAGCTGAAGTCGGATCAGGTGCCCGCCCGGGATCGTCGCCTTCAGGGTTTCCGGGTCGCCGAGCGCGATGACGCGGCCGTGATCCACGATCGCGACCCGCCCGCAGAGGGCGTCCGCCTCTTCCATGTTGTGTGTCGTGAGCACGATGGTCCGGCCGCGGGCGCCGTACTCGCGCACGATCTCCCAGAGCAGCAGCCGCGTCTGCGGGTCGAGGCCGGACGACGGCTCGTCTAAGAAGAGCACGTCCGGCTCGTGCATCATCGCGCGCGCGATCGACAACCGCTGCATCATGCCGCCCGAGAATCCCACGACGAGCTGGTCGGCGCGGTCGGTCAGCTGGAACCGCTCGAGGAGCGCCCGGGCGCGCATCTGCCGTTCGGCGGGCGGAATGCCGAAGTAGGCGCCATGGAAGAGGAGGATCTCGCGGGCGGTCAGCGCGAAGTCGAGGTTGGGCCGCTGCGGAACGACGCCGATCCGCCGTTTGACGGAGACGCGCCTCTTCCACACTTCCTCGTCGCCGATCCAGGCGCGGCCGCCGGTCGGGCGGACCCGCGTCGTCAGGATGCCGACCGTCGTCGACTTCCCGGCGCCGTTGGGCCCGAGAAGCCCGAAGATCTCTCCCGGCGCGATCTCGAGGGACAGGTTGTCGAGAGCCACGACCTCGATCTTCTGCCGCCTCGCGGAGGGCGCGCGCCACGCGAACGGCGTCCCGACGATCCCGCGCCCCGGCGTCGCCGAAGGCGGGGCGGAGGTGTACACCTTCCGAAGGCTGTCGGTCCGGATTCCTAGCGCCATCAGGAGCCTGTCCTCGTCATGTCCTGCTGCGCGAAGGCGTTCTCTCGCTGCGAGCGGACTGCTCGGTCGGGGGACCGACCGGTCCCCCGCTCAAAGGAGCCCTGCGCTCGCGCTCCCGCTCTCGCTTCGGCCTCACCGCGCTCGCGACCGACATGACTCGGACAGCCTCCACTACCGCAGGGGCGCCATCAGCTCGGGGGCCGGGCGCTGCGCGAGGTCCGCAGCCGGGATGGCCAGCGCGCTCTTCACCACGTCCCCGACCGAGATGCCGCCGCGGTAGCTGCCGAGGAACGCCAGTCCCGGCCACCTCGACTCCGCGCGCGCGAGCACCGCCATCCGATGCTCGTGCCCGATCTCGTATTGCGGGATCGCGCGCGGCCAGCGGGTCCATGCCACCAATCGGGGGTCGGACGCCGCGCCCACGCTTCGCCGCAGCTCGCCGCCGGCCGTCCGCGCGAGCGCCTCCTCGGGGAGATCCGCGGCGCCGGGATCCCGAGCGCCGCCCGCGAACGCAGTCACGAGAAACTCCCCTTCCGGAGCGCGGCCCGGAAACAGGCTCGAGCTCCACACGGCGCCAAGCACGCGCCGGCCCGGAGCCGGGACGACGAGGTGGCCGAACCCACCGAGCCCGCGGGGAAGCGCGGAGACGGGCCAGGAGAAGTGGAGAACGGCGACCGGAGGCGACGGGATGGAAGACAGGGCGACGAACGCCTCCGCGTCGAAGTCCCGAACGAACCGCGCGGCGTCTCCGGCCGCCGACGCGAGCACCACCCGGTGAGCCTCGAACGCGCCGCGGGAGGTCCGCACCACCCAGCCGCCATTCCCCGGCGAGATGGACTCCACCGCGGTTCCCGTCTCGAGCCGGGGCCCGAGAGACGCGGCGAGCGCGCGGGGGAGTGCCTCGAGCCCGTTTCGGAAAGAGAGCAGCCCCCGCACGCGCGGCGCGGACCGGTCGCGCTTGCGCATGGCGGCGACCGCGGTCGCGAACAGGCTCCCGTGAAGACGCTCCCCGCGCGCCAGGCCCGGGAACGCTTCGGCGGCCGAGAGGCGGTTCGGATCGCCGGCGAAGATTCCCGAGACGAAGGGCGCGATGACACGCTCCGCGATCTCGGTCCCGAGCCGCCGCGAGAAGAACATGCGGACGGTCTCCGGAGGCGCGGAGAGAGGCGCCCGCCGCACGAACGGCTCCCGGGCGAGACGCAGCTTGCCGCGGCGTGACAGAAGGGAAGTCCGCGCCAGCGAGATCGGAGATGAGGGCAGCCGGTGAAGCGCGCCGTTCCAGTCGATGTACCGGGGAAGGCGATGATCGGAAAAGACCACCTCCGACTCGAGGGCGAGGTCGCGGACGAGCGCGAGAAGCTCGGGCGTCGGGCGCACCGTGTTGGGCCCCATCTCCAGAAGGAATCCTTCGCGGCGCTCCGTGCGGATCACCCCGCCCGGCCGGTCCGACCGCTCGAGAACACGGACGTCTTCGCCTTTCGCGGCGAGGGAGCGCGCGCAGACGAGCCCCGCGAGCCCGGCGCCGATGATGATGGTCATCACGCCGCGGGCGCGTCCGACCAGAAGCCCGGCTGCGAAAGCACGATGTCTTCCAGCGCGGCGAGAAACGTCGGATCGTCGTTCAACCCCGGCGTCCGCCGGAATTGGGCGATGCCCGCCGCGCGGGCCGCATCGCCGAAGAGCTGGTCCACCTCGTACAGCGTCTCGACGTGGTCGGTCACGAAGGCGATCGGGATGACGAGCACCTGGGACGTTCCCGCGGACCCGAGCTCGCGGAGCACGTCCAGGGTCTGCGGGCCGAGCCACTCGACGGGCCCGAGCTTCGACTGGTACGCGAGCGTCCGCGGGGATAGGCCGCCGAGGCGGAGCGCGATCGCGTCCACCGAAGCTTCTACCTCTTTCTGGTACGGATCGCCCTCGCGGGTCACGAGCTTTTTCGGAATCGAGTGCGCCGAAAAGAGCAGGTGCACGGCCTCCGGCCGCGGATCCGGAAATTTCGCGATCTCGGCCGCGATCAGGTCCGCGTGGGCCTGGACGAACAGAGGATGGGTCGGCCACGAGCACATCTCGAAAAGCGTGGCGCCGCCCGGGAGTCGCCCGACCGCCTCGCGCGACCGCGCCAGCGCTCCCTTCGTGGTCGTCAGCGAGAACTGCGGATAGAGAGGAACCGCCAGGAAGCGATCCACCCCCGACCGCGCCAGCTCGCGCACAACGTCCTCGACGAGCGGCGCGGAGCAGGTCATGGCCGTCCGCACCGGAATCGTCCGGCCGCGCGCCGCAAGCCGCCGCTCGACCCCGGCCGCCTGCTGATCGGTCAATCGCCGGATGGGCGACCCGCCCCCGATCGAGCGGTAGAGCTCGCGCGAGGCCTTCTTGCGGCCGAAGGCGATCGACGCCGCGATCGCCTTGCGCAGGAGGGCGGGCCGCACGCGGATGACGTCCGGATCGGAGAACAGCCGGTAGAGAAACGCGGGGACGTCGTCGAGCGTCTCGGGTCCGCCGAGCTGCAGAAAGAGGATCGCGCGGGAAGTCACAGAAGGACCCGGCAGGCGGCATGCGGTAGGGGGAAGGCGAACGAGGGCGCCCGTTTTATCCCGCCTCCCGCCTTCCGCCTCCCGCCCCCCGGACGGCGCCGGCTCATAGGGTCCTCGAGAAGACGGGACGCTCCGTCGGCGCCGTCAAATACGCGTCGAAGGGCATCGCCAGGTTTCGGAGGAAGACGCGGCCGACGGCCGTCGCGCGGATCTCTGACGGGAGAAGTTCGACCAGCCCGTCCTCGGCGCACGGACGCAGGCGTTCGAGCGCGTCCGCGAAGGTCTCATCGAAGCGGATACCGTGATCCCTCTCGATATCCGCCTTGACGATCACGCCGTGGCAGAGGAGGCTCTGGATCACGCTCTTTCGCAGTCGGTCGTCCGCCGTGAGCCGGACGCCGCGGAAAGTCGCGGCGCCTTCGCGCTCGACCCCCGCCCGATACGGTGCGAGGTCGCGCGCATTCTGGACGTAGCCGTCGCCGACCTCTCCGATCGCGCTCATGCCGAGTCCGATGAGGTCCGTGCCCGCCTTGGTCGTGTACCCCTGGAAGTTGCGGTGCAGCGTACGGTTCCGGCGCGCGCGGGCGAGCTCGTCGTCGGGCCGCGCGAAGTGGTCCATGCCGATGTATTCGAAACCCGCCGACTGGAAGCGCTCGAGAGCGGTCTGGAAGATCCCGAACTTCTCCGCTTCTCCCGGAAGATTGGGCTCCAGGATCCGCTGATGCTTCTTCATCCACGGGACGTTCGCGTAGGAATAGACGGCGAGGCGGTCGGGTCCGATCTCGAGCACGCGGTCGATCGTCGCCCCGAAGCTTTCGGCCGTCTGGTGCGGGAGCCCGTAGATCAGGTCCATGTTAACGCTCGGAAATCCCAGCCGGCGCGCCTCCTCGACCAGGCGTCGCGTGTCGTCGTACGGCTGGATCCGGTTGATCGCCGCCTGAACGCGCGGATCAAAATCCTGGACTCCCATCGAGAGGCGGTTGAACCCGGCGCGCGCGAGCGCCGCGAGATGCTGCGGCGTCGTGACCCGGGGATCCACCTCCACGCCGAGCTCGGCGTCGGGCGAAAAGACGAAGCGCTCGCGCAGCCGGGCGAGGAGCGCCTCGAGCCGGTCGGGCGCGAAATACGTCGGAGTTCCGCCTCCGAGATGGAGCTGGACGACCCGGCGGTCGTGCCCCGCCCGCGACGCCACCCAGTCGATCTCCCGCTCGAGCGTCGAGAGGTATGGGTCTTCCAGCCGGTGCTCGCTCCCCGTGATGACGACCGTGCACCCGCAGAAGTAGCAGAGCTTTTCGCAGAACGGCAGATGAAGATAGAGCGACAGCGGCCTCGGCTGACTTTCCCCGGCGCTTTCGAAAAGGAGCGCTTCGTACTCCCGCGCGCCGACGCCTTCCTTCCACACCGGCGCGGTCGGATAGGAGGTGTACCGCGGGCCCTGGACGTTGTAGCGACGGAGCAGGTCGAGCGACAGGAGGCCGATCGCCGGGTTGCGGTCCGTCACCGCGGCGCGGTCCGTCACCGCGTCGCGGTCCGTCACCCCGTCGCGGTCCGTCACCCCGTCGCGGTCCGTCA
>JBDUBP010000157.1:0-17101 GCA_040004075.1 Acidobacteriota bacterium
CTGAAGGAGAAGATCCTCGGCGCCGTCCGGTCCGGGATCCGGCACATCCTCATCCCGAAAGACAACGAGGCCGACCTCGAGGATCTGACCGCGGAGGTCCGCGACCAGATCGAAGTCTCCGCCGTCGAGACTCTGGCCGAAGCGCTCGCCGTGACGCTGCGGGACACCTCGCTCTCGGGCGGGCGTCTCCTGTTCGGAACGGGCGCGACGGCGGAGGCCGGCGGAACGCTTTCGCACTAAACCCTCGAAGAACGATTTCTCTCTCAGGCGGGTCGCGGCCCGCCTTTCTTTTTTTCGAGTCACGCAACGCGCGCCCTCGAACTTCGTCTCCGCCGTCAGGACGGGAACAGCCCACCGAAAATATCGACCGCCGTGTGGGCGAGGATCGCGGCGCGCACGTTCCCGCGCCACCACGCCAGGAGCCCGAAGAGGATCCCGAAGAAGGAGATCGTGAGCATCGGCTTCCATCCCTGGTAGCCGTGCGTGACGCCGAAGATCACGGCCTGCGCGAGGACACCAGGCAGGGGCGAGCGGAAGATCGCTCCGAATTGCCGCTGCAGATACGTGCGAAACGTCAGCTCTTCGCAGACCCCCGCGACGACAGACAGAAGGACCCAGGCGGATTTCTCGAGCAGGGTGTGAGGCATCAGGAACGACGTGTGCGAATCGTAGGGCCCGACGATCTGGCGAAAGCCCAGAATCAGAAGCCGGGACACCGCGATGAAGACGGCCGCGACGGCGGCGTCGACGAGCCACGACCGGACCGCGACGTTCTGGAGCCCTGCCTCGCTCGCGAGAGACCGATCTTTTCTTCGAAGACCGGCGCGGACGTATCGGACCAGAAGAATCTGGCCGGCGGCGAGAACCGCATACGTCGGCAGCGGATTCGCCGGAGCGGCGGAATCCACCCGGCCCCCGGACAGGAGGCCGCCCGCGGCGATCGCGACGAGGATCGCCAGAAGAACCGCGGTGTGGCGATGGGACGCGAGGCGGCCCGACGGCTCCACGGCTCCGTTCATCCCCTCACCTTACGGGGAATTGAGGCGTTTGGAATTCCAAATCCATCAGGGCGATCCCGTCAAGTCGTCAAAGCGGGTAAGACCTTCCTTTCCAGCGGCTCCCCTCGCTGGAGAACGGTATGCTTGAGCGCTCACGTATGAAAGTCAAAGACGAGAACGCGGCCGCGCTCGGGCGCCGGGGCGGGTTGATCGGCGGGCCGAGACGCGCCGCCGTGCTGAGCGGGCTGGAACGGAGCGAGATCGCGTCGCGGGCGGCGCGCGCCCGGTGGGACAAATCTCCGCGGCCGCAGGCCCCGCGGCGCAACGCACCGCAGACCCGGCAACGCATCGCGCGGATCGCGCTCGAGGAGTTTGCCCGAAACGGATTCGACGGCGCGCGCATGGAGCGGATCGCCCGCCGGGCGCGCGTGAACAAGCGTCTGGTCTCCTACTACTTCGGGCGCAAGGAGGATCTGTTCCGTTCGCTGGTGCGAAACTTCC
The DNA here is from genome assembly GCA_040004075.1 of Acidobacteriota bacterium. Classification (GTDB taxonomy): domain Bacteria; phylum Acidobacteriota; class Thermoanaerobaculia; order UBA5066; family Gp7-AA6; genus JALYUA01. The sequence continues at coordinate 1,500 of JBDUBP010000157.1, forward strand.
TGGGCGAGCTGCTGACTCGTGAGGAGTCCTCCGGCGCCGGCCTCGCCGACTCCCTGGCGGGACTCCTGGGCGTGTTGTCCCGGAACGAGGCGTGGGTGAGGCTCTCTCTCTGGGAAACCCTGCGCTTCGGCGGCCGCGAGAAACGGCGAACGCCCGACCGTCAGGAATTCTGGAAGAAAGGCGTCGCGGAACTGGCAGAGGCCCAGAAGGCGGGCCGGCTCCGGGGCGGCGATCCCGGCCAGCTTCAGCTGACGATCGTGGCGCTCGTCATGTTCCCGTTTCTTCTCCCGCAGATGTGCGCGCAGATCACGGGCCGGTTGCCCTCGGATCCCGAGTTTCTGCGGGAGCGCGCGGAGGCGTTGCGGGACATCGCGGCGTGGCTGGAAGAACCGCGCGCGCCGTACCGCGCGCATTCGTAATTGAGCGCAGAGGCTGCGATGTCGTGACCCAGAGGTTCTCGCGCATTTATCCCGTACAGGCGTTTCTTAGGATCTCCTGAAGGCCTCCGCCGAAGCCATCCGGAGCCCGGTCCCCGGTGTATTCCCCTGTGAACGCCGGCTCCCGACGCCGGCTCGAAGGAGGGGTATGACGGATCCCATCAACCGGCGAGGGTTCCTGAAAGTCACGGCGGTGTCACTCGGGTTCGGCGCGCTCTGCCGGGTCGCGCCTCTCCTGGCCACGCCCGAAGGACGAGCCGTTGCCAGGTCGCTGTCACGAAAGAACGGCGAGGCGCCGCGGCCTTTCTCGTTCGTTCAGATGAGCGACACGCACGTCGGATTCGACGGCGCGGCGAACCCGGACGGCACGCGCGCCTTCGAGCGGGCGGTCGAACAGATCAACGGGTTCAAGGAACGGCCCGATCTCGTCCTGTTCACCGGCGATTTGACGCACGATTCCGAGAACCCGGGCGAGCACGCGGATCGGATGAAACGGTTTCGGGAGATCGCCGGGAGACTCCGAGTGCCGCTCGTGAAAATGGTGCCCGGCGAGCACGATGCCGGTCTCGACGGCGGCGCGCTCTTCCGCGACGTGTTCGGCGACTCCTCATACTCGTTCGATCACCGGGGCGTCCACTTCATCGCCCTGGACAACGTCTCTCGAGGAAAGCCCACCGTCGGCGCGGCTCAGCTCGACTGGTTGAAGAACGATCTCGCCCGATTTCCGGCGACGGCGCCGATCGTCGTCTTCACCCACCGGCCCCTCTTCGACCTGCGTCCGGACTGGGAGTGGTTCACCGCGGATGGAGATCGCGTGATGAACCTCCTCTCGCCGTTCGAGAACGTGACGGTGCTGTACGGGCACATCCATCGCGAGCACTCTCGTCGGGAGGGCGGGGTCGAGCATCACGCGGCGCGATCGCTGGTTTTCGCCTTCCCCGATCCCGCTTCCGGCGCACCGAAGAAGGCCCTTCCGTTCGATGCGGCGAAACCATTTCAGAACCTGGGCATCCGCCGGATTCACGCCGGACCGGGCCCGGCGCGGCCGCCGATCGAAGAGATCGAGCTGACCCTCCGGGAATTCTCCGGGACCGTCGGACTGCAGCAATTCAGCAGAGAAGGAGAGCTTTCATGAGAATGCGGCCGATAGCCATGGTCTGCTTCGCCGTCGCCGCCGTTGCCCTGTCCCTCTCGAAGGGAGCCCTCCCGGCCCGCGCCGACGAAGGGCCGCGGGTGATCCCCGTGGCGGCGCGCCGCTTCGAGTTCTCGCCGGCGCGGATCTCGATCGTGAAGGGAGAGACCGTGACCCTCCGAGTGACGAGCGAGGACGTCACCCACGGCTTCTTCCAGCGCGACCTCGGCATCGATGCCGATCTCGCCCCGGGACAGCCGGCGGACGTGACGCTGACCCCGAAGGTCGCAGGCGCCTTCACCGTCATCTGTGACCACTTTTGCGGGGCGCAGCACGGCGGCATGAAGATGACCATCGTCGTCGAATGATTCGCGCGCCCTCCGCGCGTCCGGACGCCGGCGGCGATAAGGTACTGCTCGGAAAGATCAACGCGAGAGTGACCACCGAGGGACCGGGCCCGATCGAGGAACCCGTAAGCGACGAGGCCCTGATGGCCGAGCTCGCGGCGGGGAAACAGGACCCAATCGGGATCCTCTATTCGCGTTACGCGCCGAGGATCTTCGCGGTCGCGGCCCGCTCGCTCGATCGCGCGACGGCGGAGGAAATCGTTCAGGACGTCTTCGTGACGGTGTGGAGAAAAGCCTCCACCTTCGATGCGGCGCGAGGTCCTGTGAGGCCGTGGCTCCTTCAGATCGCGCGCTTCCGAATCGTCAACGAGCTCCGGCGTAAAGGCCGCCGCCCCCGGACCGCTTCAGCGCCGGAGGAATCCGACCTCGCCGCGCTCGCGGACCCTTCGCCCGGGCCCGCGGAGGAGGCCTGGGAGGCCTACCGCCGCTCCGTTCTGACCTCCGCGCTCGAGCAGCTTCCGGTCTCCCAGCGCCAGGCGTTGGGGCTCGCCTTCTTCGAAAACCTCTCACACGGCGAGATCGCGTCGGTGCTCGACCTCCCGCTGGGAACCGCCAAGTCGCGCATCCGGACGGGCCTCGCTTCGCTCAAGACGAAGCTCGCTCCGCTCGCCCTGGTCCTCGTGATCGGGGTGCTCGCCGGTGTGGCGATCCGCTTCCGGGAAGCCAGCCGGCAGCTGGCGCGGAGCGCGCGCGCCCTGACGATGCTGACCGCGAGCGATTCGGAATCCATGAGGCTGACGGCCGAGCCCGGCGTCGCCCCCGAAACCCATGCGACTTACCGCATGCGTCCGGGCGGGGACGTCGCCGTCCTGACGCTGTCCAATTTTGGTCCGCCTCCGGCTGGCCGCACCTATCAGGCCTGGGCCCGGATCGAGGGTCGATGGATCTCCGCGGGCGTCGTCGCGGCGGGGCCCGATGGCCGCGGGAGGCTGATCGCCGAGGGACACGTCTTCGGGGTCCGGCCCGAGGCGCTCGAGGTCACCGTGGAGCGGGAAGGGGGCAGCCCCTCGCCGGAGGGGCCGCGCGTCGTGGCGTGGCGGCGGTAGCGGCGCGGGGGCGGCGATGAGCAGCCTCTGCCCGTAATCAGGCCCGCGCGGGACGGCGGGCGCCCAATCACGAATGCGCGCGGGGATTAGACGATGAGGGCGAAGACGCCTGCCCAGAAGCCGACGGCCGCGCCGGACTCGATCAGCTCGCGCGCGCTATCCTCGCGCGTGCGCCAGAGAAGGATCGTTCCGAGAAGCGCCGAGACGCCGCATGCTGCGATGAGCAGCACGACGTGCTTTTCGGGCGGCCAGGCGGGGCCGGCAAACCGGCGCAGGATCTCAGCCGAGCCCACGAGCCACGCCGCACACAGGAAGCGAAAACCGAATCGACCGGACGTCTCGAGCCGCGCCACGTAGTGCATCGATCCTCCGGCTGCCATCAAATCGCGACCGGCCGACAGATGGTGTCCGAGCGCGGCTAGCACGCGCGTTCGAACGGCGAAGGGCGAAGAAGAACGCCCATCAGGCATTCGTTTCCCGATTCCCGATTCCCGGCCCGCCCGTCGGGCACGACGGTCCGCCTTCCGCCTTCCGCCCTACGGAATCAGCGCAAACATGCCCGTCCAGAGCCCGATCATGGCGGAGAGCTCGAGGACCTCGCGGACGGGGCTCGCCCGGGAGCGCCAGAGTCCCACGATGCCCAGGATGGCGAGAGAGCCGAACGCGAGGACGGCTCCCGAGGCCCGCCCGTCGAGGCCGCCGGTGCGGCCCGAGGCGCGCCGGAGGATCTCGATGGCGCCGACGAACCACGCGGCGCACAGAAAACGAAACATCAGCCGGGCGAAGGCGCGAAGCCATCGGCCGAACCGGTCCGGCTCCGGCCCGCTCTCGACGGTTTCGTCTGTCATGGGACTCTTCGCGAATTATCGCATCCGACTGTGGCTTCGCCCGCCCACGCCCAAAGCGCCGTTACACTGCGGCCGATGCGAAAACTCTTCTTTATCGCCGCCATCGCGCTGGCCGCCGCGGCGCCGCTCGGCGCCTCTCCCTCTTCGGGTCCGGCGTCGGGCCTCGTCGGGTTTCGGGTCATCGAGCGCCTCGACGCGGCGCGGATCTCTCCGCAGTTTCCGAAGGGACGGCCGATCCAGATCGCTTTCTGGTACCCCTCCGCCTCCGCCTCTCCTCAGCTCACATACCGCGACTACTACGTCCTGTCCGCCCGCGACGCTTCCTTCTCGCCCTCGAGCGCGGCGTCGGAAGAGCACGCGCTGGCGCAGTTTCGCTCCTTTCTCGCGTCGGCGAGCGTGCCATCGCCGGAGGCCGACGCCCTTCTCTCGACACGCATGCACGCCGCGCGCGACGCCGCGCCTCTCCCCGGGCGCGCCCCACTCGTCCTGATCGCGCAGGGCAACGACCACTCCGCGCACGACCAGGCCTTCCTCGCCGAGCATCTCGCCTCGCGCGGGTTCGCCGTCGCCACAGTGCCGTCGCAGGCGCGGATCGGCGAACGGATGAAGAGCGAGCAGGAGATTCCGGCCCAGGCCCTCGACCAGGCCGCGGACCTCGCCTTCGCGCTGGGCGTCGTGCGGACCGAGCCCAACGTCCGCGGCGGACGGTACGGCATCGTGGGCCACAGCTTCGGGGCCAGGTCCGCCCTCCTTCTGGCGATGCGGGACACCGACGCCGCGGCGCTCGTGAGCCTCGACGGCGGGATCGGCGGCGCCGCCGGCAAGGGTCTTCTGGAGACCGCTCGCGGTTTCGACCGCGAGGCCGCGACCCTGCCGATCCTCCACCTCTACGAGGTCGGTGACCGCTTCATGGTCTCGGACCTCGCGCCGATCCGGGCCCTGGCCCGATCCAACCGCTGGCTCGTGCGCGTCGACGACATGCGCCACGTCCACTTCTCGAGCCTGGGAGTTCTGGCGGCCAGCGGGACGACGCTCGGCTCCGTCACCGACGCCGACGCGTGGACGCGCACCGCATGGGACGGCGTCGCCGCCGCCACGACCAGCTTCCTGGAGAAGTTCGTCATTTCCCCGCCGGCCGGGGCGAAAGCGCGGGCCTGGGCGCCGCCGTCCTCGCGTCCGCTCCACTCGGCCGAAGTCCTCGGCCGGCGCTGAGAGGCGGAGCGGCGATCTCGTGGCGAAGCGTCTCCTCCGCGACGTCCTCATAAGAGCCGGATACGCCGCCCTGGGAGCGGTGTATGTCACGCTCGGGCTGCTCGCCTTCCTGATCGCCTTCGACGGCGGACGTGTCCGCGCCCGGGGATTCGGCGCCGCCTTCCGCATGCTGCTCCTGCACCCCCAGGGGCCGACCATCTTGATGGGCATCGCCGCCGGCCTCGCCGCGTTCACCGTCGCGCGGATCCTGGACGCGGCGGATGCCGGCCGGTCGGTCGTCGTGCGAGTCGTCGCGTTCTTCGACGGGATCGGGCACGCGCTGATGGGCTGGCTCGCGCTGCGGCTTCTGATCCACCGCCGGGGCCTCGGCACGCGGCCGGCGCTGGCGTGGCTCCTCTCGCAGAGCTGGGGTCCGCGGACCCTCCAAATCGCGGGCGCCGTCGTGATGGTGATCGGAGCCGTCCAGGTGTGGCAGGGAATCTCGGGGCGCCTGCCGCAGCGCCTCCCGCGCGAGCGGCTCCGCGGCGCCACGAACGTCGCCGTCCGCGTGGGCCGGTTCGGGTACGCCGTGCGCGGCGTGGTCACCGGGATCATCGGCTGGTTCCTGATCCGCACCGCCAACGACGTCGATCCCCGCGCCTACCGGGACATCGGCGGCGCGCTCGAGGTGATCGAGCGGATGCGCTTCGGCGTTCCGCTCCTGGCCCTGGCGGGGGCGGGGCTCGTGGCCTACGGCGGATACCTCCTGCTGCTCGGCATTTTTCAGGCGCGCCTCAAGTAGTTCTCAGTTCTTGATTGTCGGTTATCGGTTGTCGGTCCGATGCCGGCCGTCCGCTCCTGCGGCTAGAATCCCGCTTCCGGGCCGACGTCGGGCTTCCATCGTCCAGGGTCCCGGAATAGAGGAGGAGACCGGCTCGTGTGGATCGTCCGGCTCGCGCTGCGCCGCCCGTACACGTTCGTCGTGCTGGCCCTCGTGATTCTCATCCTCGGGCCTCTCGTCATCCTCCGGACGCCGACGGACATCTTCCCCAACATCAACATCCCGGTCGTGAGCGTCGTCTGGAGCTATGGGGGCCTGTCCGCCCCGGAGATGGCCAACCGGATCGTGTCCGGCTACGAGCGGGGACTGACGACGACGGTCAACGACATCGAGCACATCGAGTCGCAGACGCTCTCGGGCATCTCGGTCATCAAGATCTTCTTTCGCCCCCGCGCCCGGATCGACGCGGCCGTCGCCCAGGTGACGGCGTTCTCTCAGACGTCGGTGCGGTCGATGCCGCCCGGCACGAACCCACCCTTCATCATCACGTACAACGCCTCGAGCGTTCCGGTCCTGCAGCTCGCGCTCTCCGGCGCGGGACTGTCCGAGCAGCAGCTCTTCGACTTCGGAAACAACTACATCCGCACGCAGCTCGCGACCGTCCAGGGGGCGGCTATCCCCTTTCCCTACGGCGGCAAGCAGCGGCAGATCCAGATCGATCTCGATCTGGCCGCTCTGCAGGCGAAAGGGCTCGCGCCGACCGACGTCGTAAACGCGATCAGCGCCCAGAACCTGATCCTCCCGTCCGGAACGTCGAAGATCGGTAACTTCGAGTACGCCGTCGAGATGAACAGCAGTCCGACCAGCATTCAGGGACTGAACGAGATCCCGGTCAGGAGCGTCAACGGGTCGACCACCTTCATCCGCGACGTCGCTCAGGTCCGCGACGGCTATCCGCCGCAGACGAACATCGTGCGGGTCGCCGGCCAGCGCGCCTCGCTCCTGACGATCATGAAGACGGGAACGGCGTCGACGCTGGACATCATCTCGAAGGTCCGCGAGGAGCTTCCGAAAATCGCGAGCGGCCTGCCGCCCGAGCTCAAGATCACGCCGCTGAACGATCAGTCCCTCTTCGTGCGCGCCTCGGTCAACGGCGTCGTGCGCGAGGCGATCATCGCGGCCTGCCTGACCGGGCTGATGATCCTGATCTTTCTCGGGAGCTGGCGGAGCACCGTGATCATCGCGGTGTCGATCCCGCTCTCGATCCTCTGCTCGATCCTCCTGATGGCGGCGCTCGGCGAGACCATCAACATCATGACGCTCGGGGGCCTCGCGCTTGCGGTCGGGATCCTGGTCGACGACGCGACCGTCGAGATCGAGAACATCAACCGCAACCTCGAGCAGGGAAAGCCGACGGAGCAGGCCATCCTCGACGGGGCCGCGCAGATCGCCATTCCCGCGTTCGTCTCCACGCTCGCCATCTGCATCGTCTTCGTGCCGATGTTCTTCCTGACGGGAGTTGCGCGATACCTCTTCGTGCCTCTCGCGGAAGCAGTCGTCTTCGCGATGCTCGCGTCCTATTTCCTCTCACGCACGCTCGTCCCCACGATGGCGAAGTACCTGTTGAAGGAGCACGCGCCCGGAGTGCAGCACGCCGGCGGATCCAACGTGTTCGCCCGCATGCAGAGGGGCTTCGAGGAGAGATTCGAGCGGCTCCGCAACGGCTACCGGGGGCTCCTCGCCCTCTGCCTCGACCACCGCAGAGGTTTCCTCCTGGCCTTCCTCGCGGCGTGCGCCGCCTCCGTGGCGGTCCTGACGCCGTGGCTCGGACAGGATTTCTTTCCGGCCGTGGACGCCGGACAGTTGAAGCTCCATCTGCGCGCGCGCACCGGCACCAGGATCGAGGAGACCGCCCGCCTCTGCGACCAGGTCGACGAGGTCATCCGCCAGGTCATCGGCCCGAAGGAGATGGGGACGATGATCGACAACATCGGTGTCCCTTACAGCGGACTGAACCTGTCCTACAGCAATTCCGCTCCGGTCGGTCCGGCCGACGCCGACGTCCTCGTGTCTCTGAAGGAGAAGCACCGGCCGACGGAGGTGGTGATCCAGGAATTGCGCGCGAAGCTCACGCACGCGTTTCCCGGGGTCACGTTCTATTTTCTGCCTGTCGACATCGTCAGCCAGATCCTGAACTTCGGCCTGCCGGCGCCCATCGACGTCCAGGTGATCGGCCGCAACCTCGAAGAGAACCGCGTCTTCGCCGAGCACCTGATGGAGAAGATCCGATACGTCCCGGGGCTCGTCGATCTTCGGATCCAGCAGCCGTTCGACGCCCCGAGGCTGTTCATGGCGGTCGACCGGGTGCGGGCGCAGGAGGTCGGTTACTCGCAACGGGACGTCGCCGCGAACCTGCTCGTCGCGCTCTCCGGAAGCTCCCAGACGTCCCCGACGTTCTGGCTGGATCCGAAGAGCGGCGTCAGCTACACGGTCGCGGTGCAGTCTCCCCAGTACCGCATCAGCTCGCTCGCCGATCTCGGGAACATCCCGATCAGCAGCTCGTCCGGCCGGGCCGCGCAGATCATGGGCAACCTGGCGACGATCACGCGCGGCTCTCAGCTCGGCAGCATTTCCCACTACAACGCCCAGCCGGTGATCGACATTTACGGGGCCGTCGGCCGGACGGACCTCGGCAGCGTGTCGCGACCCGTCAACCGGATCGTCGAGGCGGCGAAGAAGGGCCTCCCCCGCGGCTCCCAGATCGTCGTGCGGGGGCAGGCCGAGACCATGCGGACGTCGTTCAACGGCCTCCTGGCCGGGCTCGTGTTCTCGATCGTCCTCGTCTATCTCCTGATCGTCGTGAACTTCCAGTCCTGGCTCGACCCCTTCATCATCATCTCGGCGCTCCCGGCGGCGATCGCGGGCATTGTGTGGATGCTCTTCGTGTTGCACACCACCATGAGCGTTCCGGCCCTGACGGGCTCGATCATGTGCATGGGCGTCGCGACCGCCAACAGCATCCTCGTCGTGAGCTTCGCGAAAGAGCAGATGGAGGAGGGCCGGAGCGCGCTCGAGGCCGCGCTGAACGCGGGGTTCACGCGGTTTCGCCCGGTGCTGATGACGGCCCTGGCGATGGTCATCGGCATGGTGCCCATGGCTCTCGGATGGGGCGAGGGCGGCGAGCAGAACGCGCCGCTGGGGCGCGCGGTCATCGGCGGCCTGCTGCTCGCCACGATGGCCACCCTCTTCTTCGTGCCCGCGTTCTTCACTCTCCTCCACGGGCGGAGGGCCGCCCGCTCGGGCGCTCCGAGCCCGGAGGCCGCGGCCCGTGGCTGACGCGCGCGAGAGTCCGGTCGCGGCCACCGCGCCCGACCGCGGCGCCTCAGACGTCCCGGAAGGACCGCCGCCCCGGGTCTCTCCCCGGCTCGCGCGCGGTGCGATCGTCGCCATCGGAGCGGCCGCGCTGATCGTCGCCGGCTTCGGCATCGCGACCCGGGTCCACTCCCGCAACACCCTCGAGGAAGACACGAAGAAGACCGCGGCTCCCATCGTGTCGGTCTTCCAGCCGGAGCGCGGCGCGCCGCTGCAGGAGTTCCTGCTCCCCGGAACCGCGCAGGCGTTCACCGACGCTCCCATCTACGCGCGGACGAACGGCTACCTCAAGAAGTGGTACGCGGACATCGGCGCCCGCGTGCGCAAGGGCCAGATCCTCGCCGAGATCGACTCGCCGGAGATCGAGCAGCAGCTCCAGCAGGCGAAGGCAGATCTCGCGTCCGCCGAGGCGAACGAGCACCTGGCGAAGATCACCGGAGATCGGTACTCGGAGCTCGCCAAGTCGGACTCCGTTTCGAAGCAGGAGGCGGACAACGCGGCGGGCAGCCTGGCCGCGCGGCACGCGGCGACCGAGTCGTCGAGGGCGAACGTCCGCCGTCTCCAGCAGATGGTGGGCTTCGAAAAGATCGAGGCCCCTTTCGACGGCGTCATCACGGCGCGAAACGCCAACATCGGGCAGCTCGTCGATGCCGGCAGCGGCGGATCCGGACGCGAGCTCTTTCACATCGCGACGCTCGAGAGGCTGCGCGTCTTCATAGGGGTGCCGCAGACCGGTTCGGCGGCGGCGACGCCGGGCCTGCCCGTCGACGTCGACCTCGCGGAACGGCCGGGGGTTCGCCTTCCGGGAAAGATCGTCCGCAACTCCAACGCGATCGACCCCGCGACGCGGACGATGCTGGTCGAGATCGACCTCGAGAACCGGGATGGAGCGATCCTCCCGGGCGCCTCGGTGCAGGTGCACCTGAAGCTCGCCGGCGGAGCGCCCACTCTTCTCCTCCCGGTGAGCGCGCTGATGTTCCGGTCCGAAGGGCCGCGCGTCGCGACGGTCGTGCAGGGAAACCGTGCCGCCTTGGTCCCCGTCACCATCGGGCGCGACTACGGGAACCGAGTCGAAGTCACGTCGGGACTGGCTCCCGGCGCCCTCGTGATCGACAGCCCGCCGGATTCGCTGATCGACGGCACCGTCGTCCAGGCCGGACGCGCCGCGCCCCCTCGGACGGGCGGCACCAAGGGCCAACAGCCGTAGTTGAGGCGGCCGTGAGGGCCGCGAAGATCTCCCCCGACAAACTCCTCACGCTGCCCCATGATGGACACCTCGCCCCAAGGCATCGGATCGGCCCTCCCTGGCCCAATCCTCCACCCGTAAATGTGTCCACCATGTCTCCGAACACCTGTTCACCTTCTGTCCGGGCTGAACACCCCCCGAGCCCGGGGAGAGGAGGGCCGGGAGCGCGGAGAATAAAATTCCTCGCCCGGCTGTCGATTGCCGACCTGGCCGTTCGACTGACTGTCAAAGGGGGAAACCACCATGCGCTACATGCTGCTGATCTACGACAAAGAGGCCGATTGGGCGGGGCTTTCCGAGGAAGAGCGCGGGAAGCTGTTCCAGGAATACATGACGTTCACGGAGGACATCCGCAAGAGCGGGCACCTGGTCTCGGGCGACGCGCTCCAGCCGGTCTCGACCGCGACGACGGTGCGTGTCCGCAACGGCAAGCCACTGACGACGGACGGTCCGTTCGCCGAGACCCGCGAGCAGCTGGGCGGCTTCTACATCGTCGAGGCGAAGGACCTCGATGAGGCGGCCGGAATCGCCGCCCGGATTCCCGGCTCGCGGATGGGAGCGGTGGAAATCAGACCGGTGATGAATGTGGGCTGAGGGCGAGGGGCGCTAGGCGGGAGGCGCTGGGCGGGGAAGGCGAAAAGCGAGGGAGGCGAAGGGCGAAGGGAATACGAATCTTCACTTGCCTCTTCTCCTCGCCCGCGCCAGCGCCCAGCACCCGGCTGATACCCATGCCCGACACCTCCCCCGTCTCGATCGACCGCATCTACCGCGAGGAGTCGGGCCGCATCCTCGCGACCCTGATCCGCCTGGTCGGGGATTTCGACCTGGCCGAGGAAGTGATGCACGACGCGTTCGCGGCGGCCCTCGAGCAGTGGCCCGGTCACGCGCTCCCCGACAATCCCCGCGCCTGGCTCGTCTCGACCGCCCGTCACAAAGCGATCGACCGCCTGAGACGCGACATCCGCTTCCGTGAGAAACAGGAGGAGCTGTCTCGCTGGGCCTCGGCCGCGGAAGGCGGCTCGAGCGACCTCGCCGCGTCCGAGGAGACCCGCGTCCCGGACGACCGGCTGCGCCTGATCTTCACGTGCTGTCATCCCGCGCTCGCGCTCGAGTCCCAGGTCGCTCTGACTCTGCGGACGCTGGGCGGGCTGACGACGGAGGAGATCGCGCGCGCCTTCCTCGTTCCGGTCCCGACGATGGCGCAGCGCCTGGTTCGGGCGAAGCAGAAGATCCGCGCCGCCCGCATTCCCTACCGCGTCCCCCCCGAGGACCAGCTGGAGGAACGGCTCGACGCGGTGCTCGCCACGCTCTACCTGATCTTCAACGAAGGCTACGCCGCCACCTCTGGATCGGAGCTCGTCCGGGGCGATCTGTGCGCCGAAGCGATCCGACTCGCGAGGATCGTCGCGGCGCTCATGCCGGCGCGTCCTCCGGCGCGGGCCCTCCTCGCGCTGATGCTCCTTCACGACGCCCGCCGGCCGGCCCGCGTCTCCCCGGACGGCGAGCTGATACGCCTCGAGCTCCAGGACCGCGGCCTCTGGGACCGCGAAAAGATTCGCGAGGGAATCGCGATCACCGAAATCGCGCTGCGCGAAGCGGGCGCCGGATCCTACGCTCTGCAGGCGGCCATCGCCGCGCTCCATGCCGAAGCGCCGCGCGCCGCGGATACGGACTGGCGCCAGATCGTCGAGCTCTTCGGCGAGCTGTGCACGCGATACCCGAGCCCGGTCGTCGAGCTCAATCGCGCGGCGGCTGTCGGCGAAGCCTACGGCGCCCGCGAAGGGCTGCGGCTCCTCGACGATCTCGAAGCTCGCGGCGAGCTTTCGACGTATCACCTGCTGCCCGCAGCCCGGGCGCGATTTCTGGCGCGCCTCGGTCGGAACGAAGAGTCCGTCGCCGCGTGGGCGCGCGCGCGCGAGCTGGCAACCAACCACGCGGAGCGTCGTTTCATCGAGCGCGAAATGTCGTCGATCGGGGCCGCTCGGAAATCCGACGCGGCGCCTTGACGTCGAACGCGCGCGCGTGAAAGTGCCGCTTTTTTGAGCGATTCCGGCGGGAATAAAAGCCGCCGTCATGGCACAGAAACTGCTCTTTGTTCCGGTGTGCGCGGACGATACGCCGAGCACGAGACGGCCCGGAGACGACGCCGTTCGAAAATCGAGACTCCGATCTTCGCGAGTCTCATACCCGAAGGAAGGAGACAACATGCGTTCAGCCACTCGACTCCTCATAGCATTCCTCTTCGCAGCAGGCACCATTGGCATCGCGTCTGCCCAGGAGACATCGCCGCAGACACAGCCGCAGCAGCCGCAGACTCAGCAGCAGCCACAGACCAACCCCGATGCGAATGCGAATCCGCCTGCGACGGCGCCGTCCACGCAGAGCGCTCCGTCGGTCGCTCCGCCTTCCACGACCGGCACGTTGCCGGCCGTTGAACCGATCGAACAGAGCTCGCAGACGTCTGAGCAGAAGATGACCTCGAAGTCGTCGAAAAAGGTCGTGAAGCCCTCTTCGGCCACGCAAACGCGGAAGACCACCACGAAGTCGACCGACACGGAAGTCGTCAAGCCGTCCGATTCGAAGAACGCCGTCACGGGCACCGCCGCCGGCGCCGCGATCTCCGACCCCAGCAGCGGATCGGGCAGCACGCCGTCTTCCGGCGCTCCGGCCACGGGCGCTGCCGCTTCCACGGTTCCCGCGGCTCCGGCCGCCGACGCGGGTCCGGCTCCCGCGGCCCCCGCCGCCGACAACAAGGTCCAGCAGACGGAAACCACCACGACGACGAACAAGTCCCCGGTGGCCGGTTGGGTCCTCGGAGCGGTCCTCCTCATTGGCCTGATCTTCATCGTCCGCCGCACGATGCGGCGCCGCACCGGCCAGCGCGTCTCGATCTACGAGCGCACCGACACGGGCTCGATCGCGACCATGCCGACGAAGGACACGACGACGACCGTCAAGACGACCACGGGCAACGTTCCCCTGATGCCCCGTTCGTAACAAACGGATCGGATTCCTGAAAGGCGGGGGTTTTGCCCCCGCCTTTTTCTTTCCTGCTCGAATCGCCCGGCACGGATGCCGCATTCAGGGAATCAGGCTCCCGCATCGAGGCCCGAGGGGGCCAGAGGAGGACGAGATGGACGACGATTCGAAGAAGCCCGATTTTTCCGACGTGGTCTCGGGGAGCTCTTCCACGGCGCCGCCCGCCCGCTCGGCGCCCGGCTCAGGGACGGCCCAGTCGGACCTCGAGGAACAGACGACCATGCGGATGTACATCGTCGAGAGCGGCGACAGCCTCTCGAAGATCGCGAGGAAGTTCTACGGCGACGCCGGGGCATGGAAGCGGATCTATCACGAGAATCGGGACGTCATCCCCGACCCGGACCTCATCCAGCCAGGATGGCGCCTGAGGATCCCCGAATGAGGATGAAGAAGCTCGCCATCAGCGGACGGCGGCTGCCCTCGCTTCCCATTCTCGCTCTCGTCGTCGTCCTGCCACTCGCCGCCTGCGGGAAGGGCGACCCCGCCGGCCGCGCTGATAACGCCCGGGGGGTTCCAAACGCGCGCGGTCTCGCGGCCGGAACGGCCACCGAGGCGGCCCCGGCGTCCGTTCACGTCACGGATGTTTCGATCGGAAAGTCGATCGGTGCAGACGGAAAGGTCCAGAGCCCGACGGACCGTTTCGGACCGATCGACACCGTCTTCGCCTCCGTCTCGACCGAAGGCGCGGGCAAACCGGCCACCCTCTTCGCGAAGTGGACGTTCGAGGACGGACAGGTGATACGCAACGATCAGAGGACCATCTCTCCAAGCGGCCCCGCGGTGACCGGGTTTTCCGTCCAGAAGCCCGGCGGGTGGCCCAGGGGCGGCTACAAGCTCGACGTCTCGGTCGACAGCGGCGGCGCGGCATCGACCAAGACCTTCAAGGTCGAGTAGCCGGCGCCTCGCCGGAACGCCGGAACGGAAGTTGCACGTCCTCCTAATCTACAAACCGACGACCTCAAGGAGATCGAATGAACAAACCGCAGATCGAAGAGCTGATCTATCAGGCGCTCGAGACGGAGCTCGGAGGAGTCCAGGTCTATCGCAGCGCCATCGCGTGCGCGCAGAACTCGGACCTCAAGAAGGAATGGCAGAAGTACGGAACGCAGACTCAGGAGCACGTGCTCGTCCTGATGAACGTCTGCGAGAAGCTTGGAATGGACCCCGAGAAGCAGACGGCCGGCCGCCGGATCGTCCGGGAGAAGGGCAAGAGCCTGGTCGCCGCGATGGAGAAGGCCCTGAGCGGCGGATCGCTCGCCGCCGCGCAGCTCGTCGCCGCCGAATGCGTCGTCGACGCGGAGACCAAGGACCACATGAACTGGGAATTGATCGGCGAGGTCGCCAAGAAGGCGCCCGCCCCGGCGAAGCAGGTCCTGACGGAGGCGTACGACGCCGTGGAAGACGAAGAGGACGAGCACCTGTACCACACCCAGGGTTGGGCGCGTGAGTTGTGGCTCGATTCCCTCGGCCTTCCCGCCGTCCTCCCGCCGCCCGAGGAAGAGCGCGACGTCAAGAGCGCAATGGAAGAGGCGCAGGTCATGCAGGAGCGCAAGGGCAAGGATACGAGCAAGGAGCGCCCGAGCGCGGCCAGGTCCGCGGGCAAGTCGAAGCCCCTGCCGCGCGGCAGCAACGGAGGGGATAAGGCCCGCCGGCGGAGCGTCTAGGATCGGGAGAGCGGCCGCAGCCCATCCGGCTGCCGAACGGAAGAGCGGAGCCGAACGGAAGACCCTCTTCCCGGGCGCTGGGAGAGGGAAGGGTGAGGGGGGTGGCCCCTTCACTCCGAAGTGCGCCACCCACCGACAACGAACCCGCAACCCTCCTGTCAGCCTCCGTCTTTAAACGTCGACAGGGCAGATGCCCACCAACCCTCTCCCCGAGCGTGGGGAGAGGGAGGAGAGGTTGCGAGACAGGCCGAGGCGGAACGGGACGCGAGACCAGCCGGCCTCTTACATCGGCGCCTGGCGCCCTCGGGTCTCCTCGCCGTCGGCCGGCGGAACGGTCTTGTTCTTCCCGGCACGAGTCCAGTGGCGGTGCATCGCGAGGGCCGAGGTGAAGCTCTTCAGAAAGTCCGGCCGGCCGTCGGGCGACGTCAGCACCCCTTCG
>JBDUBP010000146.1:0-5030 GCA_040004075.1 Acidobacteriota bacterium
TCTTCGGCGCCGGCGCGGATGGCAAGCCCCAATCGCAGCCGGGCTCGACGAAAGCCGACGGCGTCGCTCCGCGCTTCATCGCGTCGTACAAGGTGACCGACTCCACGAACTTGAACGCCCAGGTGTCGAAGGGATTCCGGCTGGGCGGCATCAACGACCCATTGAACGTCAATCTCTGCACCGCGCAGGACAAGATCACCTTTGGCGGCCGCGAAAACTGGAAGGACGAGACCGCCTGGAACTACGAGATCGGCTCGAAATCGCGGCTGTTCGGCGGCCGCGGATCGTTCAATATTTCGGCGTTCTACGTCGACATCAACGACCTGCAGGCGACGGTGACCGCCGGCTCGTGCTCGTCCCGCGTCATCTTCAACGTGCCCACGGCTCGCAGCGTGGGAGGCGAAGTGGAATTCGCGGCGGCGGTCAACGACCACTTCGACTTCTCCATTTCCGGCAGCTACAACGACGCCACGCTGCGGTCGACCCTGACCTCCACGGACGCCAGCGGAGTCGTCACGGTCGTCTCCGGCATTCAGAGCGGGAAGCGCCTGCCGAGCGTGCCCAAGGTCCAGGCCGCGCTCGCCGCGACGTACCAGCAGCCGATCACGCAGGGGATGAACGGCTATCTGTCCGCCACCTATAACCACATCGGCTCGCGGTTCACGCAGGTCGGGGACGACCTGCTCGGCACGCTGAAACTCAACTCGTTCGGGAGCAGCACGATCGGCGGCCCGTTGACGCAGAGCACGTTCCGCTACAACGCGGAGCTCCCGGCCTACGACCTCGTCAACCTGCGGCTGGGCGTTCGGCAGGGCAGCTGGGACATCGCGCTCTACGCCAACAACCTGACAGACGAGCACGCCCTGCTGGCCCTGGACCAGGAGCGCGGCACGCTGGCGCGCATCGGTTTCCTCACCAACCAGCCCCGGACGTTCGGGATCACGACTCGCCTCGACTTCTGATTCGCGGGTTCAGCAGCGAGAACCCCCTCGCCCCAGCCCTCTCCCCGCCCCCGGGGGGAGAGGGCTGCGATGTCCGCTGGCCGGCTTCCCTGCTACATTGCAACTAACCCGAGGGAGGCAAATATGCACCGAGGACGCATCATCGGATCCTGGGTCCTGCTCGGCTTCACTCTCACCGCTTTCGCATCCGCGGAGACCGCCTACACCACGAAGTCCGTAAACATGCGCGCCGGTCCCGGCCGCGAGTACCCCGCGGTGACGCGGATCGGGGAAGGCGCTCCCGTCGAGGTTGCCGGATGCCTCGACGACTGGACCTGGTGCGACGTCGTCGCGGGGAGGAATCGCGGCTGGGTGTATGCGGGCAGCCTCGACTACCCGTACGAGGGAGAGCGCGCGCCGATCCTCTCGCGAGGGCAGTATTACGGCCTGCCGGTCGTCGGATATTCCCCTGGTCTCTACTGGGACACGTACTACCGGGGCCGGCCCTTTTACGGCCGCCGGGACTACTGGGCGGGCCGCCCCTACGCCGGGCACCGGTCTGTGGTGATTCATCCGGGAGGCGGGCCGATTGGTCCCGGACACATCGGTCCTCGTCCCATCGTCGTCGAGCGTTCGCGGCCCGGTTATCGATCCCACGTCGACCGTCCCCGGGTGGTGGAGCGGTCGCGGACGGTCGAGCGGTCTCGAACAGTCGAGCGGTCGCACGTCGAGCCGCAGCGCCGTGTGGAAGCGCCTCGCCACGTCGAGTCGCAGAGGGCGAGGCCGCAGCCCCATTCCGCGCCGCGGCCCGACCGGAAGAAGCCGGGCGGAGGGAACTGAAGGCGGGAGGGTTGAGAGTTGAGCGTCGGGGCCGGTGGCGCGATGGCCGGCCTCGACTGTTCCCCGAACAGCCGATTACTGACGACTGAAAACCCTTTTCCCCCTCCCGAATCCGCATCGGCCTCCTTCTGCCGCTTGCGGCGTTTCGCCGAACGCGCGGGCGCCGGGCCCCTGCCGGACTGAATGACGGCGACCATCGGGATGCGGGCGCGCGGGAGGCGAATTAGACTCTTGCGCGTCAAAGGAGAGAGAACCATGCGCATCCCGCGGACCGCCGTTTCCGGTATCGCCGCCGTTCTTCTCGTCGCGCTCGCGGCAGGAGGACAGACTCCCGAGCCGCGCAAGATAACCGTGACCGCCAAGAAATTCGAGTTTCAGCCGAACCGGATCGAGCTCAAGGTCGGCGAGCCGGTCGAGATCACGTTCGAGAGCGAGGACACGAAGCACGGTTTCGCCTGCAAGGACCTGAAGCTCGACAAGATCGAGTTCTCCAAAGACAGTCCCGGCAAGGTGGCCTTCACGCCGGACAGAGCGGGAACGTTCGCGTTCAAGTGCGCCAAGTTCTGCGGACTCGGGCACTCGAAGATGAAGGGCGAGTTCGTCGTCGCTCCCTGACGCGATGCTCTCCCCCGGCGTCGGCGGGGGCGGCGGCCCTAACCGCGGGGACGAACGATCGCTTTCACTACGGACAGCTTCTCCATGTCCACGAGCGCGCTGGCGGCCTCCGACAGCGCGTACTCCCGGGTGATGAGCGCTCTCCAGTGGAAACGGTTCTTGTGCCGGGCCATCATCGCGAGCGCGCGGTGGAGGTGCGTGAACTCGTAACCCCAGCATCCGAGGATCGTCGCGTGGCGGCGGTTGATGTGGCGATGCGGATTCACCAGGGTGTCGCCGCCGTCCGTGTATTGACCCACGACCACATAGCGGCCGGCGTCGCGAAGCATCTCGAGCCCTTCGGGCACCGCTTTCGGGTTGCCCGATGCCTCGATGACGACGTCCGCCCCGCGGCCGCCGGTCCGGTCCCGGACCCACCGGGCTCGTTCCGCCGGGTCGGGAACCGACGTCACGTCCAGAACGCCGGCCGCGCCGAGGCGCGAGGCGGCTTCGAGGCGCGCCGCCGGCGCTCCGATGACGTAGACGGCGAGCGCCCCCGCGAGCTGCGCGAAGATCGCCGCGTTCAACCCGACCGGGCCGCTTCCCTGCACGACCACGGTGTCGCCGAGCGCGATCCCCGCGCGCTCGACCGCGTGAAAGCCCGTGGGCAGTCCGCACCCGCCTCCCATGAAATCTTCGGGCGCGACGTCTTCGGGAAGGGGAACCACGCGGACGCCGGGAAGGATCTCGATCCGCTCCGCCCATCCGCCGAGAAGACCGTCGTCCGCGGAGGTCGTGATGCCATAGACCTTCCGGTGGGGGCAGCGGGTTCCGGCCCGGGCGACCAGGCAGTGCCAGCACGCGCCGCAGGTGCCGAAGACGTCGAAGAACGTCACGACGGCGCCCGTCTCGATCGGCCGGCCCTCGACGTCGAAAATCGGGCCGCCTGTCTCGAGGACCCGGCCGCAGTTGACGTGCCCCGGAATGATCGGAAACGGCACGCCGGAGAGCCTTCCGTGATGGAGGTGGACGTCCGTGCCGCAGACCTCGCTCGCGACCATTTCCAGAATGGCGCCGCCGGTCTGCGCCTTCGGTGCGGGGAAGCGCCTCTGCTCGAGCGGGCGTCCCGGACCGGTCATCACGACCGCGGAAACGGTTTCCTGCATGGATCGGCGGACCTGCCTTCGCCCTCGCCTTCGCCTTCGCCTTCTCTCGTCTGAGTGTGCGTTCGGCTCGAATCATAAGGGCGACCGGCGGAGTAGGATTTGGCAACCCCCTCGCCGCGATGGGTGAGATGAGCACCCCCGGTCCAGGCTCGACTCGACTCGATCAGGGAGACCAAGGGATGAAATCCTCGAGCACCCCGACACCGACCGCCGGCCGGCTCGAATTCGTGGACATCCTGCGGGGGTTCGCGCTGACCGGAGTCTTCGCGGCGAACCTTCTCATCTTCTCGGGATTCGCTTACATGACCGAATCTCAACGCGCCCGGATGCTGGCGCTGCCCCTCGACCGCATTCTCTTCCGACTCGAGCTGGTCTTCATCGAGAACAAGTTTTTGGGCCTGTTTGCCCTCCTGTTCGGCGTGAGCTTCTGGCTCTTCCTGGACCGAGCGAAGTCCCGCGGCGTCGCCGGCCGGCACGGCCTCGCCCTCTTCTACCGGCGTCTCGCCTGGTTGTTCCTGATCGGATGCGTGCACGGCTGGCTCTTCTGGTGCTTCGACGTCCTCCGTTTCTACGCGCTGTGGGGCCTCTTTCTCCCGCTCTTTCTCAGGATCTCTCAGAGGACGCTTTTGAGTGCGGCCCTCTTCTGCGCCGTCCTGGCGCCCGCCCTCGTCATCGGCCTGCGATCGCTGCTGCTGCCTCCGGCCCCGGGAGACCCGGCCCTGGATCAGCTCGCGCTGCGCGCCTTCTCATCCGGCACCTACCTCGACGTTCTCCGCCTGAACTGGCGCTACGACTGGAGACTGACGCTGTCGGTGAGCCAGATCGGTTATCAGGTGGCCATCTTCGGCCGGCTTCTTCTCGGGCTCTGGGCCGCTCGCGCCGGGATCGTGAGCGGGCTCGCAAGACATCAGCCGCTCCTCCGGACCCTCGTGATCGTGGGATCGATCGTCGGCATCGCGGCCAACGTCGCCGACGCCGCGCATGTCCTCGACGCGGGGACAGGGACGGGGTTCCTGCGGCCGTTCGCCGGACGGCTGGCCGCAGAGCTCGGATACCTCGGTCTTTCCGTCGCGTACGCGTCGGCGCTCGCGCTCGTCCTTCAGAAGAGAAGCGCCATCGCGCGGCTCCAACCGCTGGCGTCGGTCGGGCGAATCGCTCTCTCCTGCTATCTCCTCCAGACTGCGATCGGGCTCTTCCTCTTTTATGGATTCACGGGAGGGCCCCGGTGGATGGGACGCGTCGAGCCGGCATGGCTCGCTTGCGTGTGGATCGTCGGATACGGGATCCAGATGGCTCTCGCTTCCGCCTGGCTGCGGCGCTATCGATTCGGTCCGGCCGAATGGCTGTGGCGGTCCCTGACCTATCAGAGGGTCCAGCCATTCAGGATTGCCGCTCGATGAGGCCCTCAATTCACGGTGATCGCGGAATAAGCAAAAAGAAGAGGCCCCTCGCGGGGCCTCGTCGAAACGAGAACGCCTAAGCGTTCCTC
>JBDUBP010000161.1:0-5025 GCA_040004075.1 Acidobacteriota bacterium
TCCGGGCCGTCATCGCGCCTGCGCCCGCGCCGAGAACCGCGTGAACAGCCGGGGCAGCCCCTGCGGGAGCAGAACCAGCACGACGACGAGAAGACTGAAGCTGATGGCATCCTGAAAGGTCGTCGGAATGGGCGTGTACGCTCCCATGACGTTCTCGAGCAGGGCGAGAACGAACGCGCCGAGAGCGACGCCGGCGGCGCTCTCCATGCCGCCGAGGACGATGATGCAGAACGCTTTGAGGAGGAAGCTTCGCCCGAAGTCCGGCGTGAAGGCGTAGAGCGTCGACATGAGGCTGCCCGCCATGGCGGCGAACGCGGTGCCGAGGCCAAACGCCGTGGCCGAGATCCGGTCGGCGTTGACGCCCGAGATCAGCGCCGCGTCGCGGTTGGCGGTGACCGCGCGAATCGCCTTGCCGACGTACGTCCGCCGGAGAAACAGCGTCAGGACGAGAAGGGACAGCGCGCTCGCGGCGAAAACGAGCACCAGCGGCACGCCGACCCGGACGCCGCCGAAGGCAATCGACTTCATCGTGTATCCCGTCAGGATCGACTGGGTGTCGCCGCCCCAGATTGCATAGGCGAGGTTCTGGAGCACCAGCCACAGGCCGAAGAGCAGCAGGAGCGACTCCATGGACGGCGTGGCGCCCGACCGGGGAAGGCGGCGGACGACGACGAGATAGAGCGCGACCCCGATGAGGAAGAAAACGGGGAGAACCACGACGAGGGAAACGAACGGGTCGATGTGAAACCGGGTGAAAAGGAAGAGGGTCGAATACGCCCCGAGCATCAGGAATCCCGCGTGGGCGAGATTGATGATGCGCATCACGCCGTAGATCACGGCGAGCCCGTACGCCATCGTCGCGTACAGACCTCCCGCGAGCAGGGAGTCGACGAGGACCCCGAGGAACTTGCTCATGAAACGCGTCCGCCGCTCCGAACTGCCGGCTCGGTGTCGGGCAGGGACGGTTCCGACGGAAGGCCGGGTCCGGGCAGCAGGAGTTTCCGGACCGACGGAGACATGACGACCTCGCCCTTCGCGGCAAACCGCTCGTGGTTCTCGACGATGCGCGCCGGATCGTAGAGGTAATTGACCATGAACCCGAGACCCTGGGAGAGCCCCTTCGGGGACAGATCGGCCAGCCAGTCGATCCGCTCGAGCCGCGCTCCATTGTTCAGGTGCAGCCGGGCCACCGGGTCGATCGGCTTGCCCGCCGAGTTCCTGGCGCGCACGAGGTAATCGGCGACCGCCGCCAGCAGGAGCGGCTTCAGGGCGCTCCGGGCGGAGGCCCGCTGCGGCCAGCCGGCTTCATCGACGGTCTCGAGAAGGGCCCTGTCGGACGGGTTGAGCCGCGCGGAATCGCGCGAATTCCGCTCGCGGCGAAGCCACGCGGCGAATCCCGGCACGGGGGAAAGGGTCACGAAGGTGCGAAGGGCCGGCAGCTCGCGCCTCAACTCGTCGATGACCTGCTTGATCAGGAAATTGCCGAGGGAGACGCCGCGCAGCCCGGGCTGGCAGTTGGAGATCGAGTAGAAAACCGCGGTCGTCGCGCGCGCGACGTCGGCCGGCGCCCGCGAGTCAGACAGCAGCGGAGCGATCGCCTCAGGTATCGCCGTCGTCAGGGCGACCTCGACGAAGATCAGGGGCTCTCCGGAGAGGCGGGGATGAAAAAAGGCGAAGCATCGCCGGTCCGACGGGTCGAGCCTGCGCTGCAGATCCTCCCAGCTCGTGATCGCATGTACCGCCTCGTACTGGATGATCTTCTGCAGGATCCGCGCGGGCGTGGACCAGTCGATGCGTTCCAGGACCAGGAAGCCGCTGTTGAACCACGAAGAGAACAGATGCACGAAATCGGAATCGACGGCTCGCATCGCTTCGCTCTCTGTCGCTTCCCGCAGCACGTCCTCACGCATCCGGATCAGCGCCAGCGTCCCGCCGGGCGCGGCATTGAGCCTCCGGATCAGCTCCTGCCGGCGGGGTTCGGCCGCGCGATGGAGGCCGGCGGCGGTGCGAGGTCCGGTGTCCCGCCTGTACTCCTCGATCGCCCGATCGACGCGCGCGGGCTCGACTCCGAATCTCTCCGCGAGAACGTTCAAGAACCACTGCTTCTCCTCGAGAGCGAGGCCCGAGTACGTCGTCAGCAGCTGATGCGCGAGGGCGATCCCGGAGGCTTCGCCGCGACCGGAGAGCAGGGCGTCGGCGAGGTCGGGAAGCTCTCGCGCGCGGACGCGAGGCTCCCGACCGAACAGTCCCAGCAGTCCGTCGAGAAAGCGGGTCCTCGGTTCGCTCGTCATGGCTTCGCCGCTTCTGCGAGCAATTCACGGACCACCGCCGGGCTCTGGAGGCATGCCCCCGCCAGGCGAGTTCCGGGACGAAAAAGGCCGGAACGGAAACGGAAAGAAGGGATGACCGGACCTCGGCCCTCCCCCGTCGAGAGGGGGAGGGCGTCGCGGCTCGGCATCGAAGGAATCCGCTAGGTCCGCGGAACCGGAGCGACGGCCTCGCCCGTCTTGGCCTCGCGCGGCCAGACGATGTCGACCTTGTCTCCCGGCTTGTTCTGCGTGACGACGAACGGCAGCACGGCCTGGCCCGTCGAGGTGAATTTCAGGACCCCGCCCGGCAGGATCGAGTCCTTCAGCTCGGTCTTCACGAGCGCCGCGCGGATGGCCTCGGGCTTCAGGCTCCCGGCCGAGCGGATCG
This sequence comes from Acidobacteriota bacterium, assembly GCA_040004075.1. Lineage (GTDB taxonomy): Bacteria > Acidobacteriota > Thermoanaerobaculia > UBA5066 > Gp7-AA6 > JALYUA01. Next base: position 2,698 of record JBDUBP010000161.1, read on the forward strand.
CCGTGAGAAGCGCGCGGACGGTTTCGTAGGCGGTCGCGTGGTACCACTGGGGATCGCTGCCGGTCGCGGCTTTCCACTTCGCGTTGAACGCCTTGACCTGCGGATAGGGGAGCATGTCCGACCACCAGCCGCTCGCGAAGATGTAGTCGGTGGCGGCTCCGAGAGCCTTGCGGCCGGCGGCGTCCGCGCCGCGCGCCCCGTACGTCAGCATCTGGTGAGACAGCCCCATCTGGGTGTAGGTGCGCTGCATCGCGATGAAATCCTCGAGATGCGCGTCGGCCATGAAGAGATCGGCCTTCGCGGCCTGCACCCGGCTCATCAGGGGCTTGAAGTCGGGCGTGTAGAGCTCGAAGCTCTCCTCGAGGGCGATCGAGAAGTCTCCGGGGTGCGCCTTGAGGAAGTCCTTGACGCCCTGCGCGTAGTCCTTGCCGTGCTCCGTGTTCTCCGTCACGAGCGCGATCTTCAGAGGCTTCTTCAGCTTCCCGCCGGCAACCAGGCTGCTCAGGAAATCCATCTGGGTCTGCGACAGCACGTCGACGGGTGAGAGCGTCCCGAACACCCACTTGCTCCGGCCGTAGATACTGCGCGCGCCCGCCCCGCCGGAGATGTAGGGAATCCCGTACCGGTCCGGCACGACGCTCTGCGCCTGCACGAGCTGCGAGCCGTACCCGCCGATCACCGCGTCGACCTTCTGCTGCGCCATCAACTGCTCGACCAGCTGCGCGCTCTTGGCGGCGTCGGACGTGTCGTCCAGCAGCGAGAGGCTCACCTTGAGCTTCTTTCCTCCGACGTCGAGGCCGCCCGCGTCGTTCGCTTCCTTGACGGCGTACTCGGTCGCCTGCTTGTAAGCCGCGCCGATCTTGGATTCTTTGCCGGTCACCGGCAGAACCGCGCCGAGCTTGACCTCCGTCTGCGCGTCCAGCGCGGGAGCCATGCCCGCGAGAAGCGCGCCCGCCGCGAGCGCCCGGAGCGCCATTCCGATGGATTTGAAAATCATGAAATCTCCCTTTCTCATGCGTCAGGAGTCGTTGACCGGAATCTTATGACGCGGCACCGCCGGAGCAAGCCTTTCGCCGTCCGCCTACCGTCCTATTCCGGTCCTACACACACAGCGCGGCGTCCGCCAGGAGCCCCACGGCGAGTGCGGTGACGCAGGACCCCGCCACGCCGGGCCAGCCCCACAGCTGCCAGGCGAGGCCCGGAAGAAGCGACCCGAACGTCGCCCCGACGTAATAGAAGCTGACGTAGAGGGCGCCGGCCGCCCCCTTCCCGGTCCGGGCATTGGCGTTCACGAAAGCGGGGGCCGTCGACTGGACCGTGAACATCCCGACGCAGAGCACCACGAGGCTCGCGATGATGGCCGGGACGGAGCGGATCAGCGTGCCCGTCACGGCCACGGCCGCGATTCCGAGCCCGACCGCCATGACGAGCCTCCCCCCGAACCGGCGCGAGAGGCGGCCCGATGCGATCGACGTGAAGATGCCCGCGATGTAGACCAGGTAGATGCTCGAGACGAACGCCGTCGAAAGATGGAACGGCGGAGAGGTCAGGTAGTACGGGAGATACGTGAAGATGCCGATGAAGCAGAAGAAGACCGCCCCACCGATCAGGAACGCGCCGATCAGGCGCCGGTTGCCGAAGTGCTGGGTGATCTCCCGGCCGGCGAGCGCCAGGCGGCGCGGCCGGACCGGCGCGCCCGGCAGCTGCCGCGCGAGGACCGCGGCGGCCGCGACCGTCAGAGCGCCGAAGAGCAGGAACGGCGCCCGCCAGTTGATCCAATCGGCGAGAAGCCCGCTCACGACCCTTCCCGTCAGCCCGCCGGCGACGGAAGCGGCGATCCACCCGCCCACCTTCGGCCCGAGCTCCTCGACCGGGTAGGCGTCCCCGAGGTACGCCACCGCGATCGCGGTCACTCCCGGTATCAGCGCCCCCTGCAGCCCCCGGAAGACCACGAGCACGGGAAACGAGGGCGCGACCGCGCAGAGCAGTGTCGGCACCCCGAGCAGGAAGAGCGTCGTCACCATCACAGGTTTTCGTCCCACGACGTCGGAAAGCGAGCCGTAGGGAATCGACACGATCGCGATCATCAGGACGACGATTGAGATCGACAGTCCGGCCGTCGCCGGCTGCACGGAGAATTCGCGCGACAGGAGGGGCAGGATCGGCTGCGTGATGTAGATGTCGGCGTAGACCGCGACCGTCGCGAGGGTCAGCGCGGCGCTGGCACCACGGCTCGGCGCCGCCCGCTCGCCGTCGGAGAGATCGCCGGTCCCCTTCACGGGCGCTGTCGCGCGGTCCGCGTCGCGGCGCCGGCGTTCATTGTTCTAG
>JBDUBP010000043.1:0-4996 GCA_040004075.1 Acidobacteriota bacterium
TGAGCTCTGTTACGGCCCCGGAAGGCGTCACCCGGCCGATTCGACCCGGCAGCTCGGTAAACCAGAGCGCGCCGTCAGGCCCCGCCGTGATTCCCCTGGCGAAGCTCCTCGAATTCCCGAGCGAAAACTCCGCTATCGCGCCCGATGTCGCGATTCTCCCCACCCGGTCGCCGTGCTCCTCGACAAACCACATGTTCCCATCGGGACCCGCCGTGATTCCCGCGGGAGAGCTGCCGGCGGGCAGAGGAAATTCGATGATCGCCTGGGCGGTCGCTGAGGGGGCGGAGAGTGTTCCGAACAGAAGGACGAGCGCGAGCGAGACGGGGCGCGAAAGTCCCAGAACCGTCGCCGAGGTTCCGGGCCCGCACGAGACGCCCGGGGCTCGCGCCCGACGCACCCCTTCGAGCGACCTGGTCATGAACGTCGATCCTCCCGGTAGGCCCCAGTTGCAAGACGTCTGCCCGCCAGGCTGTGCGCTCGTCCCGCTTCCGATTCCGTTACGCTAGGGTTATGAACGAGCCCGTTCCGCCGGCGCAGGAGGCGTGGTGCCGGCTCGTTACCGCCGGGACCCGCGTGTTGCGCGTTCAAATCATGCGCCCCGACGGCCAGGTGCTCGCGGCGTACCCTCCGGATCGCTTCGACCCCGCGACGGTCCGCCAGATGCTCGCGGGCCAGGTCCGCGCCGCCGTGTCTGTGGCGGGCGGCGATGATGCTCTGCTGCGCCTGACGGACGTCAAGGGCTCCCTCCTCTTTGAGGAACGGCTTACGCCCGAGACGCGGTAGGCGGGAGGCGGACCGAGCCGGTTCCGGCCCCGTTCGCCCTTCGCTTACGCCGCCGTTCGCCCTTCGCCCGCCAGCGCCCATCGCCGTCTTGAAGCTGAAGGTTCGTGTCCAACCCTGCGCAGTGGTGCCCCGCCGTCGGGGCGGGCGCCGGTGTCGGAACGCGGGCGCGCTCGATTGAGTACGTTCCTGAAGTTGGGCGTCTTGCAAGCAAATGAAAGACTCAGAACCACTCGCCGAGCCCGGAGAGCCGCTGACGTCCACCTTCGACCTAACTTCCGCAAGAACTGGTCAGCGGTCAGGTCGAGAAGGCTGAAATATCCGCCGTCGTTGCTGAGCGGAACCAGCGATCCAACCAGAACGCGAGGGTCAGATGGAACCCGTTGTTCCGCGTCGAAAGACTTCCTCCGTCGCAAGAGCGATGATCGCGGGTCTTGTCTGAGGAACGGTGGTCGCCGCGAGAAAGTCGCCGTGATTTCCCCGGGAACCGCCGTACGGGATCTGGAATGAGTTCGGACGGATCCCACCAACGCGAGTTGTGCCGCATTGTGTCGCTGAACCGCCCCGGAGGGAACCCGCGACCGGAAACAACGGCGTCGTCCTTCGGTCCGGTCCCGTCGTGATCGATCGGGGGTAGACTCGGTTCAGCCACGTTCCATGAGATCTCGCTCCGGTATGACGGATAGCCTCCGGAAGGACGTTCAGACGGACATGCCAAAAGGCGTCGCCCCTCCTGCCGAGCCGGTGAAGGCGGACCGCGCGCGCCGCCAGCCGGTCACCACGGACGAGGAGAACGAATGGCGGCGGGCGGCGGAGCTTGCCCTCGCCGTTCTCGCGCGCCACGGCCAGCCGTTCACCTCGCTGGACCTGGTCAAGCTCGTCGGCCCTCCCCCGACGGCGAGCCTTCTGCCTTCCCTCATCCGCGCCGCTCACCTGAGCAACCTGATCCACAAGAGCGACAGCGCTCCCGTCGGCACCGTCTGGATCGGCGCGAATCCCGAGAAGACCGCGAGGCGAGGGGCGGGAAGGCGGAAGACCGACGAGGCCCGCCTCTCGCTGGAGCTCTGGGAGAAGGCGCGAAACCGTGCCGCGAAAGAGCACGTGCCGACGGGCGAGGTGCTCGTCCGCGCGTTGCGCGCCTATCTGAGGGATTCCTAGCCGGCGCAGGCTCGCAGCCGGGCAAGCGGGATAGCGCGGGCCCTTTCCCCTTAGTATCTGTCGGGACTTTTAATGGAACCGTTGCGGGAAGTTTCGCGCCCGGCGTGGCTGAGATACGGGGTGGCCGTCGCGGCCTCCGCGGCGGTGCTCGTCGCCACGCATGCATTCTGGTCTCTGTTTCATGCGGCCCCCTTCCTGCTCGGCTTCGTCGCCGTGTTCGCCACCGCGTGGTTCGGCGGCGGCGGACCGGGGTTCCTGACGACGGCCTTAATCGCCGCGGGAACCCTCTTCGTGCTCCCGGTGACGCGCGCGGCATGGCCGCCCGGAGCGGATGACGTCCTGCGCCTTCTTCTCTTCGTCGGCGCCGGCGGTTTTGCCAGCGGTCTGCAGAGACAGCTCTGGACGAGCCGCCGGACTCTCGCCCGCCTTCTGGCGGAATCGCGCCGGTCCCGCGAGCAGGCGGAGTCGGCGCTGATCGACCTCGCCCGGTTCGCGGCCATCGTCGAATCGTCCGACGACGCGATCATCGGCAAGTCCCTCGACGGGACCGTCACAGCGTGGAATGCCGCCGCCGAACGCCTGCTCGGATACAAGGCGGAAGAAATGATCGGCCGGCCCATATCGACCATCATGGGGGACGAGCAGAAGAACGACATGTTCGAGATCCTCACGCGCATCGGGCGCGGGGAGCGGGTCGAACACTTCGAAACGGTGCGGATCCGGAAGGACGGCCGTCCCGTGTACGTCTCCCTCTCCGTCTCGCCCGTCAAGGACCCTTCCGGCCTGGTCGTCGGCGCCTCGAAGATCGCCCGCGACATCTCCGAGCGCAAGCTTCTCGAGGCCGAGCGCGAGCGGCTCTTCGTTGAGACCCGGAAGGCGATCGAGATCCGGGATGCCTTCCTGTCCGTGGCGGGTCACGAGTTCCGGACGCCTCTCGCGGCGTTGAGCCTCACATTCCACAACTGGAGCGTCCGCGCCCGGGCGGAAAAGGACGAGAGGACGATCGAGCGGATCGGAAAGGCGCAGCAGCAGGTCGCGCGGCTGACGAGGCTGACCGAGGATCTCCTGGACATCGGACGCATCAGCGCGGGAGAACTGGCGCTTCAAAAGGCGCCGACGGACCTCGCGGCCGTGGTCCGCGATGTCGCGGAGCGGCTCGATGAATCCGCGGCGCGCACCGGTGCCCGCCTCGAGATCGAATCTTCGGGACCGGTCATGGGCGATTGGGACCGCTCGCGCCTCGATCAGGTCGTCACCAATCTCCTGACCAACGCCGTCAAATTCGGGGCCGGCCATCCCATTCTGATTCGCATCCATCGCGACAACGGAGCGGCAGAGCTGACCGTCTCCGACCGCGGAATCGGCATCCCACCCGAGGACCAGGACAGGATCTTCGAGCGATTCGAGCGCGCCGTCTCCTCCCGGTCCTATTCGGGCATCGGGCTCGGGCTCTGGATCGCGCGGCAGCTGGTGACGGCGCACGGCGGCACGATTCATGTCGAGAGCGAACCGGGACGCGGCGCAACTTTCCGCGTCCGGCTTCCCGCGGAGGCAGGCTGATGCGGGTCCTGATCGTGGACGACGACGCGGCGATGCGGGAAGCGCTCTGCGACACGCTCGAGCTTCAGGGGCACAGGACGGCGATGGTCGCCAACGGAAGAGAGGCGCTCGAGCACCTCGAACATTCCGATCTGCCGTGCCTCATTCTTCTGGATCTGATGATGCCCCTCATGAACGGCTGGGAGTTCCGCGAGGCACAGCTCAAAGACCCGCTAATTGCCGCGATCCCGGTGGTCGTCATCTCGGCGCACGCGGATCCTCTCAGGAACGCGGACAAGCTCGCGGCGGCGGGATACCTCATCAAACCCGTCGATCCCGGGCGGCTTCTTCAGGCGGTCGCCGAATGGTGCCGGCCGGCCCTGTAGGAGCGAGCCGGGATACCGGGGGTCTCAGCGCTTTTCGGCCTCCGGGGTCCAGTGAATCGCGACGGTCGCGGGCTGCAGGCTTCCGGAGACTTCGTTGACGATGGCGAGCAGGCGCCCTTCCGGGGCGACGTCGAAGTTCCTCCAGCTCTTCGCCTCTGGGACGCGGAAGAGAGGGACCGAACGTCCGACCTCGAGCGAGGGAGTCGTCTTGACGGAGACGGATGCTACCTTCCCATCCAGCGCCACGTACACGAGCTCCTTTCCGTCGCGGCTCCAGCTCAAGAGACTCGCACCCTCCGCCGAGACGCGGGTGCTCTCCCCCTGCGAAATCGGAGCGACGTAGGCCTCGGGTCGGCCGGACTCTTCCGAGAGGAAGGCGACCGCGTTCCCGTCGGGCGAAAAGCGGAATCGTTCGGAGTTGACCGTCCGCGGCATCTTTGCCGGAGGACTCCCGCCCGAGACGGGCAGCGTGAACAGCTCGAATCCCCGGCCGGCCTGCCGTTCGGCGAAAACGAGTGTGCGCCCGTCCGGCGAGACGTCGAGAGCCTCCTGGAAACCGCTCGACGGATAGACGGGGACGTCGCTCCCTGTGGCGAGGTCGCGCCGCATGATCTGGGGATTGGCCTCGCGGACGGTGGAATAAAAGATCGACTTGCCGTCGGGCAGCCAAAAGTCGCCAAACTCGCTGTCCGGGTCCGACGTGATCGCCGTCTCCACCGACCGTTCGAGATCCAGGGCCCACAAATCGTAGCTCCCAAGCCCCGCCCGCCTGCGGGAAGCGAGCGCGCGCTTCCCGCAGGCTGAGATCGAGAGGGAGAGGTAGTCCCCGGCGGGACCCACCTGGCCCCCGGCCTGGCCGTTCCGGTCGAACCAGGTCAGCCGGTCGACATCCCCGTGGGCCTGGTAGATCACCGATCCGCTCCGGGCCGCGGCAAAGCCTCCCGATCCGGTCGAGGCGAAGTAGGACACCGCGGGCGCGATCGGAAACGGCGTGCCGGTGACGCGCCCCGCCTTGTCGTCAGAGCTTTGTTATTTCACTGAGCAGCCAAGCCCCCGCCGCTCGACCGCGAGGAGCAACGGTGGTGCGAAAGGGGGGACTCGAACCCCCACGGATTGCTCCACAGGTTCCTGAA
>JBDUBP010000018.1:0-16861 GCA_040004075.1 Acidobacteriota bacterium
CCGTCGCCGCGCAGCTGCTGTCGGGCGACATGGATCTGGCCGCGACCGGCACCGTCACATGGGTCGAGGGAAACTCCCTCCTCGCGTTCGGGCACCCGTTTCTCTCGATGGGTCCGGTCTCGATGCCGATGACGCAGGCGGAAGTCCTGACCGTCTTCCCCTCGCTGTATCGGTCCTTCAAGTTCGCGGCGACCGGACCCGTCATCGGGTCGATCACCCAGGACCGGTCGACTGGAATCCTGGGGACGTTCGGGACGCGGGCGCCGATGGTGCCGATCACGCTGCGGATCTCCTCCGATGCGGGAATCGCACCTCAGACCTACCGCTTCGAGGCCGTCCACAACGCGATGCTGACCCCGATCCTCTCCGCCCTCGCGATAGACAACGTCGTGACGACTCTCGAGAAGCGCACCGGCGAGCGGACCCTCGTCTGGAAGTCCTCCATCCGGACGCCCGGCCGCACGATCCGCTGGGACTCGGTCTTCTCGGGGCTCTCGGCTCGGGAAGAGGCTGTGAGCTCACTCGCGCTCCTCACGAATTACCTGATGGCCAACGAATTCCGGGACCTGACGATCCTCGGCATGGACGTCGAGATCTCACACTCGGACCGCCTTCAGAGCGCGCGGGTCGTGCACGTCGAAGCGCAGAAGGAACGCGTCCGCCCCGGGGAGCAGATTCCCGTGTGGGTAGACCTCGTCGATTTCCGCGGCGGCAACCGGCGGGTCGTGATGATGCTGAAGGTCCCGCCCGATACGCCTCCGGGCACCCTGAACGTCTTCGTCGGCGACGGGTCGTCCGCAACCGCGTACGATCTCGCCGCCGTGCCGCCCGATCCGCAGTCCCTCGACCAGGCCCTGGACTTTCTCGCGCGTATCCGGCCCCCCAACAGCCTGAACCTGCTCTCCTACCGGCGCGCCCCCGGGGCGATCGTGGGGGGCGAGCCGCTGCCGTCTCTTCCTCCGAGCGTCTCGGCGATCCTGAGAGACCGCGGCCCGGGCGAAGCCTCGACTCCGGAGCTCGGCTTCGTGAGACTCCAGTCCGAGACGCTCGAGCAGCCGGTTCCCGTCACCGGGTCGGTGCGCCTGCACATCGACGTGGTTCCCAGGATCTGGTGAGCCCTGCATGAAGTCCGGCCTTCGATTCGGCACGATCCTGGTGTGCGCGCTCGCTTCCGGCGCCCCGGCTCTCTTCGGCGCCGCCACCCGGATCTGGGTCTCGGATTCGAGCGCCGATTTCTCCCTGGGAGAGGCCCGAGGAATCGCGGTGACGATCGACGGCTCCCTCGTGCTTTCCCGCGCGAGCCAGCGCGTCGAGGGGATTTCGGAGGCGTCGCTCTTCGCGCTCGCGTCCGGCCGGGACGGCACTTCGTACGTCGGGACCGGAGACTCGGGCCGGATCCTCCGCATCTCGCCCGCCGGCAAGGTCGACACGCTGGCGACTCTGAAGGAGAAGGAAGTGACGGCGCTCGCGATCGGGCCGGACGGCGCCCTTTACGCCGGCGCCTCTCCGGGAGGCAACGTCTACCGGGTCGAGGGCGGCGAGGCGAGCCTCTACTACGCGTCGAAGGCGCGGTACGTGTGGGCGCTGGCCTTTTCGGAAAGGCAGCTCTACGTGGGCACCGGCCTTCCGGGCGAGATCCATCGCGTCTCCGCGGCCGGGAAGGGGGAGCGGATCCACGTGACGCCCGACGCGCACGTCCGGACCCTCTACGCGGATGCGCGGCACCGTGTCTGGGCGGGCACGTCCGGATCCGGCCTCGTCCTTCGCATCGATCCCGCCGGTGCCGTATCGACCATGTACGACTCCTCCAAGTCCGAGGTCACCGCGATCGCCGCGAGCGGCGACGGCCGCATCTGGGTGGCGGCCGGGTCCGCCGACGCGGGCTCTTCGGGATCGGAGCCGATCTCCGCCCCGTCCTCCGCTCCCATCGCGCCCACGGCGAAGTCGGCGAGCGCGCGCGAGGACGACGGCAAGGACAAGGCGGAGGTGACGGTGTCGGTCTCGACGCCGCGCCTCGCGCCGCCGGCCTCCGGGTCGTCCCGGGCGGGCTACTCCTCCGAGGTCCTCCTGTTCGAGGAGGGGGAGCCGGCGCGCCCCGTGTGGACGAGCTCCTCCGAGCTGGTGTTCGGGCTGTCCGCGGACGCCGATCCCGCGGCGGTGCTCGCGTCGACGGGGCCCAATGGAAAGCTGTATCGCGTCGCGATCGGACGGTCGGCTCTCGAGCGGACCTTCGACGAGAAGCAGGTGACGGCGATCGGAGGCGACGCGATCGGGACAAACTCCGCGACGGGCGTCTACCGGATGGCGGCGGGCTCCCGAGCGGGCGAGTGGGTCTCGGCCGTGAAGGACACGGGCCGCACCAGCCGGTTCGGCGCGTTTCGCTGGGAGGGCGACGCCCCGTCCGGAACCCGGGTCGAGTTCGCGTTCCGCTCAGGGGAGTCTTCGGCGCCCGACAACACGTGGAGCGCATGGACCGGATTTTCCGAACGCCAGCACGCGGACCGCAATCCGGCTCCGTCCGGACGGTACCTGCAGATCAAGGTGCGGATGGGATCCGACGGCTCGCGTGTGCCGGTCTTGCGACGGATCGAGGCGTCCTACCGGAACCGCAACGCTGCGCCCGTCGTCGATTCTCTGACGGCTCTGGCACCGAACGAGGTGTACGCGAGGTCCGCTTCCGGCGGCTCGAACGTGTTCGAGACCACGGCCCCCGACGAGAAGGGCATCTTCACCAGCCTCGAGGAACCGCGCGCCGAGGGAGCCCCCCGCCGCCTGCTCCGGAAGGGCTACCGCACCCTGACCTGGCGGGCCACCGACGCGGACTCCGACACGCTTTCGTACGACATCGAATTCCGGCCCGCGTCGGCGACCCGCTGGCTTTCGCTGCGCCGGAATATGAAGGAATCCTTCTACTCGTTCGACAGCACGTCTCTTCCGGACGGCGAGTACGTCTTCCGCGTCACTGCGTCCGACGCGGACGCGAACCCCGAAGAGAAGAAGACCGGCTTCCGGGATTCTTCGCCGGTCCGGGTGGACAACACCCCGCCCGTCATCCGCCGCCTGTCCTCGAGCGGCGCGACATTCGAGTTCGAGGCGACGGACGCCGCATCGCCGATTCTCGAGGCGGAGTACAGCATCGACTCGAAGGAGTGGGTGCGCGTCGAGCCCAGAGACGGTCTCTCCGATTCCGCGCAGGAGTCGTACGTCATCTCCATCGATCCGAAGCTCCGGGGCGGCTTTCTGCTGATTCGCGTGACCGACACGTCGCGCAACGTGGCAGCCGCGAGCTTCGCGATTCCCTAGAGCCGGGAAACCTCCCCCACTCCCGCCCTCGGCGAGAGGGCCCGGGCGAGGGGTCGCTCAGTCTCGGTTCTCAGTTCTCAGTTCTCAGTTCTCAGTTCTCGGTTTTCAGTCTCGGCCGGGAACTGACGACTCACCGGTCGTTCCATAATGGTTGGATCGTGAAGACACGCCGCCCGCTGTCCCGGGTCTGCCTGGCGGCGCTCTGCTTCGGCCTCGCCTGCCGGGCACGGACGGCGGACGTCGCCCCGGCCCCGGGCGTCGCTTCCGCCCCGAAGACGGCGACTCGCTCGGCCGCGGGGCTCGTTCCCGCGGCCCGGAGAGACGGCGGCCCGAGGGCGCCTCTCGGATATCTCGACGAGTCACGGGTGGGCCCCTCGCGCGAGGGCGGCACCCTCCGGCGGCGCCTTCTCGGCGAGCCGGCGACCCTGAATGCGGTCTTACAATCCGGTGCTCCCGAGCAGGAAGTGCTCCAGTACCTCTCGCGCAACCTCCTCGACTTCGACTCGCGGATGGAGCTCGTCCCCGGACTCGCGGAAAGCTACGCGGTCTCGCCCGACGGCCGCTCCTACTCGTTCACGATCCGGAAGGAGGCACGCTGGGAAGACGGCTCCCCGGTGACCGCGGCGGACGCGGTGTTCACGATCCGGCGGGTCGTCGATCCGGACGTCCCTTCGCCGGTCTTCAAGTCCGTTTTCGACGGGCTCGAATCCGTGAGCGTGACGGGGGAGAAATCTTTCACGGCGCGCTTCCGCGAGCCGTACGCCTATCGGGCCATGGCCTTCGTGCTCCCGGTCCTGCCGGAACGGCGGTTCTCGGGAAAAAGTTTCCTGCGCGCGCCCGACAACCGCGCGCCTCTCTCCAACGGTCCCTACCGCCTCGCGTCGTGGCGCGCCCAGAACGAGATCGTACTCGAGCGCAACCCGCAGGCCTGGGGGACGCGTGGCCACTTCGACCGCGTCGTCTTCAAGATCCTGCCGGAAGACTCGGTCAGCTATCGGGCCCTGGTGGGCGATCAGGTCGACGAGACGCGGCTCGACACCTCCGGCCGGGAGCGCGCCTCCTCCGACGCCGGCTTTCGCGCGTGCTGCCGCCTGGTCGAGTACTACGACCTCGGCTGGAATTACATCGCCCTGAACAACCGGTCGCCGCTCTTCTCGAACCCGATCGTCCGCCGCGCGCTGACGATGCTGCTCGATCGCGGCGGCATTGTCCGCGGCATTTTCCGGGGATCGGCGCGGATCCTGTCGGGGCCGTGGGCGCCGGATTCGCCGGCGTACGATCCCGGAGTCCTTCCGCTGCCGTTTGACCCCGGGGGGGCCGCGGCCCTGCTCGACGCGTCGGGCTGGCGGGACACCAACGGGGACGGAACCCGCGATCGAGAAGGGCGGGAGTTCGTCTTCGACCTCCTCGTGTCTTCGGGGACGACCACCGGGCGGCAGATCGACGAGACCTTCGTCGCGGAGCTCGCGCGTGCGGGGATCCGGGCCAGGATCCGGACCCTCGAATGGGCTTCCTTCACGGAGCGCGTCGACGCGGGCAACTTCGACGCCGCCTCGCTCGCCTGGTCGGCGTCCGATCCGAACCCGGACCCCTATCCCTACTGGCATTCGTCCCAATTTCCCCCGCGCGGCTTGAACAGCGGCTTCTACCGGAACCCGGAGGCCGATCGCCTGATGGAGGCGGCTCGGCGGGAACCGGACGGGAACCGCCGTATCGCGATCTACCACCGCCTCCACCGCATCCTGCGCGACGACGCCCCCGTGATCTTCGTCGCCACCTCGTCCCAGAAGTTCGGGTTTCGCCGACGCGTGCGCGGGCTCGTCACCTCGCCGCTCGGCCTCTCCGGCCTCTGGCCCGGTCCGATCGGGTGGTGGGCCGCCGATGGAGATCCGCCCGCGGGAATCGTCCGTTGACGCGCTACGTCGTCCGGCGATTGCTCCTCGCGCTGCCGACGCTCGCCGGCATCGTCGTCCTCGTCTTCTTTCTCCTGCACTTAGCGCCGGGTAGCCCCATGAGCGCCCTGGGCGGCCGGCGCGTCTCGCAGCGCGCCGCGGAGGAGATGCGCAAGGTCTACGGGCTCGACCGCCCCCTTCCGGAGCGGTTCGGAAAATGGGTGAGCCGCGTCGCCCGCCTCGATTTCGGCGAGTCGTTTGTCGACCGGCGCCCGGTCCTCGAGAGGATCGAAGAAGCGCTTCCGTACACGCTTGCCTTAAACGGTCTCGCCCTGCTGCTGACGCTCGCGATCGCGGTCCCGCTCGGCGTCATAACGGGCGGCCGTCCCGAAGGGCCGCTCGACCGCGCTTCCGGAGCGCTCCTGTTCGCCCTCTATTCGATGCCGGCCTTCTGGGCGGCGCTGCTCCTGCAGGCCCTGTTCTCGGTGCGGCTCCAGTGGCTGCCGCTGTACGGAGTCGTCTCCGACGGCGCCGGGGGCGGCGGACTCCTCGACCGCGCCTCCCATCTGGTCCTCCCCGTCGTCTGCCTGACCTACGGATCCCTCGCGTTCTTCGCGCGGCTGATCCGGGCGAGCGTCGCAGAGACCCGCAACGCCGACTACGTGCTGGCGGCACGGGCCCGGGGCCTCTCACGGCGGGAGGCGCTGTGGAAGCACGCGTTCCGGAACGCCCTGCTGCCGCTCGTCACGCTGCTCGGGCTGGTCCTGCCGGGGCTTCTCTCGGGCAGCGTCATCATCGAGCGCATCTTCGCGTGGCCCGGGCTCGGGCGGCTCTACTTCGACTCGATCCTCGCGCGCGACTATCCGGTCGTCCTGGCGCTCTCTCTCCTGGGAGCCGTGGCGACGCTCGTCCTGACGCTCGCGGCGGACATCGCCGGCGCCGCGGTCGACCCGCGCGTGCGCGACGGGACTCTCGGATGAGCGCCATTCCCGCTCTCGTCTTCTCGCCGCGCCCGCGCGCGCGCATTCCCGGCACCGCCCGCGTGGCGCTCGGGATCGTGGCGTTTCTCTGGATCGTCGCCGCGTTGTCGCCGCTCGCGTCGCGCCGCGCCGCGGACATTCAACTGACCGAGAGGCTTCTACCCCCGTCCGGGACGCATTTCTTCGGAACCGACGACCTGGGGCGCGACCTCTTCGCGCGTGTCGTCGCCGCGACGCCCCTCTCGCTCGCCATCGGCACGACGGCAGCCGCGGTCTCCGTGTTCGTCGGTTTCGCGATCGGCGCGGCGGCGGGCTGGTTCGGCGGGAAGACCGACCTGATTCTCTCGAGGGCCATCGAGGTCGTGCTCTGCTTTCCGGTCCTGTTCCTCCTCCTGGCGCTGGCGGCGTTTCTCCCGCCGTCGCCGTCGACCGTCATCCTCGTCATCGGACTGACGACCTGGCCGGGCGACGCGCGTTTCGCGAGGGCCGAGATCCTGAAGGCGCGCGACCTCGATTACACGCGCGCCGCCCGGGCTGCGGGGGCGAGCACGCCGCGGATCCTGCTGCGCCACCTTCTCCCGGTCGCGGCGCCGCCCCTCCTCGTCTCGGCCGCGTTCGGGGTCGGCTGGGCGATCCTCGCCGAAGCCGCGCTGTCGTTCCTCGGCGTGGGCCTCCCTCCGCCCATGGCGTCGTGGGGGGGGATCCTCGCGGCCGCCCCGGCCTACATCGACGAGGCCTGGTGGATCGCGCTCTTCCCGGGGCTGGCCCTCTTCCTGACGGTCGCCGCCTATAATCTTCTGGCCGAAGGGCTGCGGGCAGCGACAACGGAGAAAGTGAACCGATGACCGATCGCGTCGCCCTCTACCCCGGGTCGTTCGATCCGCTGACCAACGGCCACCTGGACATCCTCTCGCGCGCCCGCCGGCTCGCCGACCGGGTGGTGATCGCGATCCTCGAAAACGACGTGAAGACGCCGCTCTTTTCGATCGCGGAACGGCTGGAAATGATCCGCGAGATCGTGGGAGACGACCCCGCGACGCCCGTCCTGTCGTTCCAGGGCCTCCTGGTCGATTTTGCGCGGGACATGGGGGCGACCCTTCTCGTCCGAGGGCTGAGGGCGGTCTCCGACTACGAGTACGAGCTCCAGATGGCCCTGATGAACCGGAGACTGGCCCCCGGAATCGAGACCGTGTTCCTGATGGCCAAGGAGGAGTATTCGTACGTTTCGAGCCGGCTCGTCAAGGAAGTCGCGCGACTCGGGGCCGACGTGCACGGACTCGTTCCCGATCCCGTCCTGCGGCGCCTGGTCGGAAAGTTTTGAGCGGAGGACCCCCTTTCCGCGTCGTCGAGACCGGGGTCCGCGTGCGCTATGCCGAGACGGACCGGATGGGGATCGTCTACCACGCGCACTACATCGTGTGGTTCGAGATCGGACGGACGGAATTCTGCCGCGCGGCGGGCCTCCCGTATCGCGCGATGGAGGAGGCCGGTCTGCTCATCCTGGTGACCGGGGTCGAGTGCACGTACCGCCGTTCCGCGCGGTACGACGACGAAATCCGGATCCAGGCGCGGATGACGGAGCTCTCGAGCCGCGGCCTCGCGTTCTCGTACGACGTCCTCGGCGCCGGCGGCGCCCGGCTCGCCGACGGCGCCACCCGGCACGTGTTCGCCGACAGCGCCGGCCGGCCGAGGAGAGCCCCGGCAACCATGATGGAGGCCCTGGAACGATTTCGACGGGAAGAGAGTCAAGAGTCGATAGTTGAGAGTTAAGAGTTAAGAGTTAAGGTTTAAGGGCCAGAGTTCCGGGCGGACTCTCAACTCACAACTCTCAACTCGTCCCTGGACCAACGCGAATCTGCCGGGTCCGATCCGTCGTAAATCAAGAGGAGGTTCGATGAGTCCAAGCAAAGCCACATTCGCCGCCGGGTGCTTCTGGGGAGTCGAGGCCGCCTTTCGCCAGTTGCCCGGCGTCCTCTCGACCGCGGTCGGCTATTCGGGCGGGCAGACGGAGGAGCCGACCTACAAGGACGTGTGCGGCGGGCGCACGGGGCACGCGGAGGTCGTCGAGGTGGAGTACGACCCGGAACGGGTCTCGTACGACCAGCTGTTGAACGTGTTCTGGGAGAACCACGACCCGACGACGTTGAACCGTCAGGGCCCGGACGTCGGCGAGCAGTACCGGTCCGCCGTGTTTTTCCACGACGCCGCCCAGGAGCATGCGGCCCGGGCGTCGAAGGAGAGCGTCGGAAAATCAGGCCGCTACCGGCGCCCCGTGGTGACGGAGATCACCCCCGCGTCCCGCTTCTGGCGAGCGGAGGACTACCACCAGCAGTACCTGGAAAAGCGCGGCCTCGCGAGCTGCAAGATCTAACCGGGCGGGAATCGGAAATCGGGAATCGACTGGAAATCCCGGGCCGACTCTCATCGGCATCGGCTCCGCTCTTCTCGTTTCCCGTTTCCCGCTTTCCGTTTCCCGATCCCGTACCTCGCGATCGTCCACAGGATCTTGTAACCGGCGCGGAGCGTACCGGACGCGGTCCCCGTGATCTTCGAGACGCCCACGCGGCGGCGGTAGGAGACGGGGACCTCGGCGATCGCGAGTCCTTCGCGGACCGCCTTGACCTGCATCTCGCACGTCCAGCCGAAGTTCGTGTCGACCATTCCGATCCGGCGGTAGGCGTCCCAGCGGATCGCCCGGAAAGGCCCCAGGTCCGTGTAGCGGTGGCCGTAGAGGATCCGGATCAGAAAGCACGCGAGCAGGTTTCCGAACCGCGCCTGCGGCAGAAGCGCCCCGGGCTCCCTCCGCCCGAGCGCCCGCGATCCGATGACGAGGTCGGCGCCCGATTCGATCGCCTCCAGAAGCCGTGGCAGCTCCTCGGGATGGTCGGAATAGTCGCCGTCCAGGAACACCAGGACGTCCGGCGGGTTCGCCTCGAGCGCGGCGACTCCGGCGAGGCATGCGCTTCCGTATCCGCGCCGGGGTTCCCGGACGAGGCGCACGGGAAGTTCCTGAGCCACGAGCGAGGTGCCGTCCGTAGAGCCGTTGTCGACGACGACGATCTCGCCGACCGGCGGCCGGGGGATGTCGGCGACGACGAGCGGGAGCGATTCGCGCTCATTGAACACCGGGATGACGACCGCCGTCTTCACCCCCGCGCCGTGCCGTTCCGCGGCCGGCCCGCGACGGAAACTGCGAGCCCGGCGAAGATGAGCCCGGCTGCCACGGCCGTCCGCGGAACGAAGCGCTCATGAAGGACGATCACCGCGAGCACGGACGCGATCAGCGGCTGGAGAAACACGTAGAAGGCGACCTTCGACGCCTGCGTCCGCGCGAGCGCCCAGGAGTTCCAGAGGTAGGGGAGCACGCTGCATAAGACGACGATGGCGGCGACGCTCGCCCACGAGACGGCCGGCACTCGCGACGGCGTGAAGCTCGGAACGAAGGGCGCCGCGACCAGGAGGATCGGTCCCGCTCCGTACAGGAAAATGCGGGAGACGACCGTTCCCGCGGAGTAGCGGGCCAGGATGGGACGCGACAGCACGAGATAGAAAGAGTACGACAGCGAGTTGGCGAGAATGAGGAGGTCGCCTCGCACGGACCCGTTCGCGAGCGGCAGCCGGCTGACGTTCAAGAGCACGAGGACGCCGGCCGTCGCGAGACCGACCGCGGCGAGACCGCGGGCCGCCATCTTTTCGCGTCCGAGGAGCACCGCGACGGCCAGCGTGAACACGGGGATCGTCGCCGTCAGGATCGTCGTGTGGATGGCCGTCGTCATCGACAGGCCCAGGATGAAGAGGATCTGGTTGAACGAAACGCCGAGCAGCGCGTAGAGGAGGACCGCGGGGCGGTCCTTCCGCTCGAGCTCTCTCCCGCCGGAGATCCGGCGCAGGACCTCGAGCAACAGGGCGGCCGAACAGACGCGCATGGCCGCGAGGACGAGCGGCGGAATCACGGGCAGGACGAGCTTGCCGAAGATCGGAAACAGAGCGAAGCCGGCCTGCGCTCCGAGAAGAGCCGCGTGCACGGCCCAGCTCGCGCCGGCCGGGGCGGCGTCTCCGGGCAGGGCGTCTCTCGGGGCGAGATTCAAAAGTATGCTCGTGAAAGGCCCGGCCACCGGACCGCGGGCGCGCGGCGCGGCGTCGCCGGCACCGGCTTCTCGATCACGCGAACGGAAGGGAAGACGGGACCGCGGAGAGGCCGGGCGAGCCGGCGGAGACCAGGCGGTCGCCGGGTGCGACATCGCGAAACGCCCAGCCGAGCCCGATGGCGCCGAAGCGGGGCGAGACGACCGCGCTCGTCACCCGTCCCATCTCGATCTTCCCGTCCTCCGGGCCGTCCGGGCGTTTGAGGAGGGTGCCCGGCGGCAGCGCCGCCTCCGGAAACCGGAATCCCACCAGCCGGCGGTTGACCCGGCCGTACGTGCGGAGGCGCGCCACGATTTCCTGACCCACATAGCAGCCCTTGGTCGTCGAGATCGCGTCGGAAAGGCCGACCTCGTCCGGGAGATTCGTCTCGTCGGCATCCTGCCCGAACCTCGGCCGGCCGCCTTCCACCCGGAGAATCTCCGCCGACGCGTCGTCCAAGGAAACCGCGCCCGCGGCCTCGAGCGTGCGGGAGGCCTGGTCGCGGTCCGCCGCGGGAACGAGCAGCTCGCCCGAGAATTCGAACTCCCCGGGAAGGGCGAGCCACCCGGAAAACGCGGCGGAAGCGGGCAGCGGCCCCCCGACGATTCCGATTCGCGCGAAGTCGGAGGACCGGTCCTCGATCGCGACCTTGTGGAAGACGGCGTACTTCGTCAGATGCGCCAGGACCTTTTCCCGGGAAGCGGCAGGGAGCAGGAGCCGCAAGCGGTCCGGCATTCCGATCAGCCGCGCTACGAAGAGCAGCTTGCCCTTCGGCGTCAGGCCCGCGGCCGGCACCACGTCTCCGGCTTCCGACCGGCGGACGTCCTGGGTGACCTGTCCCTGGAGGAACGCCGCCCGGTCCGCGCCGGTGACGTCGAGCACGGCGGCCGGACGGACCCGATACGCGAAGAGTCCGCCGGGTGTCACGAGCGGCCCCGAAGCTCCGCGCGGAAGGGCAGCGTCAACGCGGCCCGATCCGGCCGCGAACGCGGGCGTGCGGCGAGTCGGCGATGTCGAGCGTCCGCATGCGCGTCGAGACGCGGATGTTGTCGTCGAGCTTGTGGTCGTCCACCGTGTCGGACTTGTCTCCGGACTTCACGACCCGACCCGAGCGGTCGTAGATGTCCACGACGAGGGCGATGCGGCACTTGCCGCCTCCGCGGTTCTCGACGTGAAAGTCCCACCAGACCCAGGAGCTGTCGCTCGGATCTTCGTGTCTCGCCTTCCGGAGGTCGTCGGCGTTGGGGTAATTGCGCAGCGACACGCTCCGGACCGAGCAATTACCAGCAGACCAGCCGAGGCTCGCCCGGCCGCTGCGGGGGATCGGAATCGTCTTCTCGAAGTCGGCCGCGGCCGCGGGAGCGGCGGCCGAGAAAGCCGCGGTGAGGAGGGCCGCGCCGATCGAGGGCAAGGGGCGTTTCATTCGAAAAGTCTCCTTCCGTCGTATTATCCCTTCGTGGAAGACGCCAGCGAAGAGTCCGCCCGGCACGTGATCGATATCTTCATGATGTCCATCAAGTGCGGCAACTGCGACACCTACCAGACGGTCGTCCGGTTTACGAAAAACCCCGAAAAGAACGTGTACACCTACGAATGCGAGAACGAGATCTGCGACCCCAACGTGACGCGCACGATCGTCGAGGTGCCGAGGCAGTTCGACAACTCCGTCAAGCGAGCCGAGGAGCTGCCCTATTACGAGCGGGAAGAGACCTCCGAGGTCTGATCGCTCGTCCCTCCGGGGCGGAATTCCATTAAAATGAACCGTTTATGAGCGCGACGATGACGACCCCTCAGTCGGGTCCCCTGACTCTGGCTCCGGATCTCTTGGACCGCCTGCGGAGCCGCCTCGCCGGATCGCCCGCCATCGGCCGGCTTCAACCGGTTTTAGAGGAGCTCTCCCTCGACTACGCCGTCCTGAAGCTGCCCTACCGCGACGAGGTCAGCAACGGGTCGGGGACGATCCACGGAGGGATCCTGGCGACCCTAGCCGACACGGCCGTCGCGTTCGCGCTCTCGACCAACTTCGACGGAAAGATGGGGTTCGCGACCGCGGACCTGACCATCCACTTTCTCCGTCGCGCACGAGGAGACGTCTGGGCCCGCGCGCGCATCCTGAAGAAGGGGCGGCGCCTCAACATCGGAGAGGTCGAGATCGTGGACGCGGGGGACCGGCCGGTCGCCCGCGTGCTCGCCTCGTTTCTCCTGACGACCTCCTCGTTCGATTACGTACCGGAAGGAAAACCATGAACGACGACACCATTCCGTTTCCCGCCGCCGAAGAGGGCGGAGAGAAGAAGAGCCGCCGTCGGCGCGGGGGAGCCCGCCGGCACAAGCCGCGCGTTGCCGGAGTGCCGGAGGAGCAGAGAAACGGCGACCATCCGCTCCCGGCGCCCATCCCGGTGCTGGCGGCGCCTCTTCTGGCGCCCGCCCCACCGGCCGTATCCTCCTCGCACACCATGACGCCCATGTCTCTCGCCCCTCCGCCGCCGGCCCGGGTCTCGGTCGAGCAGCGGCTTTCGCTCTTCATCGACTTCGAGAACATCGCGCTCGGCGCTCGCGACGCGAAGTACAAGAAGTTCGACATCCATCTCGTTCTGCAGCGTCTGATCGAAAAGGGCCGGATCGTCTACAAGAAGGCGTATGCGGACTGGACGCGCTACTCCGACTACAAGCGCGAATTCCACGAGGCCGCCATCGAGCTCATCGACATCCCGCAGCGGGGCTACAGCGGAAAGAACTCGGCCGACATCCGCATGGTCGTCGACGCGATGGATCTCGCGAACTCCAAGGGTCACATCACCACGTTCGTGATCTGTTCGGGAGACTCCGACTTCTCCCCGCTGGTCTCGAAGCTCAAGGAGAACGACAAGAGCGTGATCGGAGTGGGCGTCAAGAACTCCACTTCGGAGCTTCTGATCAGCAACTGCGACGAGTTCATCTTCTACGAGGACCTGGTCCGGGAGACCCGCGAGCTGCCGTCGATTGAGAACCTCCCGGAGAAGAAGAAGGAAGTCTTCCGCCTGATGCTCGACTCGATCCAGGCGCTCCAGAGAGAGAACTACGACGTGATCTGGGGCTCGATGATCAAACAGACGATGCAGCGCAAGCAGCCGTACTTCAACGAGTCTTACTACGGCTACAAGTCCTTCTCGGAGCTGCTCGAGGACGCGGAGCGGCTGAAGATCCTTTCGATGAAGAAGGACGCGAAAAGCGGCGGCTACATGATCAGCGTCTGAAGATCCGGTCGGGGATCGGGCGCGGGATATTTCCCGTTTCCCGTTTCTTTTTACCGGTCCGGCTACTTCCTCTTCAGCGTGAGCCGGTCTGCGGCGCCGCCCTCGGGTCCCGAGACGGTGCCGTAGACCTCGAGCTTCAAGAAATGCGCCGCGCCTGAAAAGTCCCAGACCAGGTTTCGGAAGCCACGGAGGTCGCTGCCCGGTTCCGGGTGGATGACGTCTGACAGGGCGTCCACTCCGCGGTGGCGAGCATACTCCCGGGAAAAGAAGACGTAGGACAGGAACCCGCTCTGGTTGACACCCGCCTGAACGAGGTAGTCGTCCTCGACGGATTCGAGCAGGAGGTACCGCACGTCGAGGACCCGCCGGCTCTGGCCTTCGAGGGCCCGCCACACGCGCTCGCGCGGCGGAACCCACCTGGGGAACGGAATGTAGTCGATCGGCAGCGCGGCTCCCGCGGGCGAGGCGGCGAGCAGAGAGGAGATCTGTCCCAGCCTCTGCGGGCCGTCGGAGACCAGCCGGTACCCCGCTCCGACGCCCCCGCGGCCGGGATCGGTCAGGAGGACTCCGGCCGCGAGGATCGCGCCCTCGACGTCCGTTTCGACGAACACCTGCTTCAGAGCGGGCCGCGGTGGAGAGGAGAGGGTCTTGGGGAATTCCGTTTCCCAGCGGCCGGAGAGATCGAGCCGCGCCGGCACAGCGGCAGTGCGCGGAGCCGGAGAGGCGTCCCGGGGAAGAATCTGAGGACGCGGGCGCACCGCGAGAATCAGGAGGGCCGCCAGGACGACGAACCCGCCGGCGATCGCGGCGGCAGTCGCGGGCCGGATCCGGCTGGCCTGGGGCGCCGGAGCGTCAGGCCGCGGCGGAGGCCTTTCGGGGCGCTGCGCCGGGCTCGGGGAAGGAGTCGCCTGCGCGGGATGCGGCGCCGCCGACGGAACGACCGTCGCGACCGCGTCCGCGTCCGGAGCGGTCCGCGAAACGCCGGGGGGTGCCGGCCGGTCGAGCGGGCGCGAGCAGCGGAGGCACTTTTCGGTCGGGATCTGCGTGAAGCCGCAGTTCGGGCACGTCACCCAATCCATCGAACCGAGTGTAGCAGCGAGCTCTCAGTTCTCAGTTTGCAGTTATCAGTCTTCAGCCCCGGGCCTCGCGTCATGAGGCCTTGCTGGGCGATCAAACCGTTAGACCCTCGCCTCAGCCCCAAGAACTGACGACTGAAACTGACGACTGAAAACTCCCCTCATATCTCCCGGAAGAAGAAGCGGTCGAGGACCCCCAGACGAGCCTGCCGGTCGTAGTCGGGATCCATCAGCCAGAGGGCCGCGGCGATCGAGGAGGCGAGCGAGTTTCCGTCCTGGGGGGTGAAGCAGAAGCCCACCACGTCGCGATCGCCGTTGACCGTGATCGTCGGCGCGGCGACGACCGCCTGCGAGAGGATCCGGCCGTAGTACCCGTGGTCGCGGCCGAAGGAAAAAATCTGGTTCGAGGAGCGTTTTTCCGTGATCGCGATCCGCCGGTTGGCGCGAAGGCGGTCGAGCGCGCGCTCCTTCGTCATCGGGTGTGTGAGCTCGAGGTCGAACCAGAGCGAGTGCATGTACTGGGTATTCAGCTTCATGGCTGAGGAGAAAAGCTTCGTCTTCCATCCGATGGTCTCGAGAAGCCGGGAGGCGTCGCGCGCGTGGTGCGTGCCGTACTGAGGGTCGTCGTGTTTGCCGGCCGACGGCGCGGGCGCGAAGCTCGAGTCCTGGGAGACGTCGTTGGCGCGCCGCAGGCACACGAAGCGCCCCTGCTCGAGCCCCGAGCCGTGGTCCTCGGTCTCCGCCAGGGTCTTCACGAGCGCGGCGATGTTGTGGGTGTTGCAGGAGACGACCTGCAGGAACCGGTCCTCGCCCGCGATCAGCGCCTCGTCGTTGATCCCCATCGCATAGGGCTTCCCGAAGCCGAACTCGCTGCCCTGTGCGAGGAAGCCCCGCGGCCCGGACAGCTTTTCGTAGACCTTCTTGTTCTCGTTGCCCGCGGGCGTGCAGTCGATCACGACCGTCGCGCGCTCGAGCGCCTCCTGCGCCTCGTAGTCGACCTTGTGGCCGAGCGCCTCGAAATCGGCGACCTTGTCCGAGTCCACGGCCAGCTTTGCGCCGCGCTGGAGGAGATGGTTGACCTTGGCGCGCTCGGTGGTCATCGGGGTTCGCTTGTGGAAGGTGATCTCGTCGACTCCGAGGTACTTCTTGAAGTCGGCGAACAGCCCGATGAGGGGTTCGCCGATCGTGCCGGTGCCGACGACGTGTACGATCTTGCTCATGCGTTTGCTTCCTGCTTTGCCTTTCGACTCTTCGGTTCCCGGAGCGGCGCGGTCTCTCGGCCGTGTAGCGGGCGAGAGGCCGGAAGAATACGATGAACGCAGGCTTTCGCCAATGTCGGCCCCGCCGCAACGGGGTCGCGCCTGACCGGACGCATCGAGACGATCCTGTTTCCGGGGCCCGCCGGGCGCCTGGAGGGACTCTGGAAGGACGTGGCAGCGCCTCGCCGGGGAGGCGCGGTCTTCGCGCATCCTCACCCGCTCTTCGGAGGAACCCTGCACAACAAAGTCGTCTACCGGGCGGCGCGGGCGCTCGTAGACAACGGCTGGGCGACTCTCCGATTCAATTTCCGCGGCGTGGGGCTGTCCGAGGGCGTGCACGACCAGGGCGTCGGTGAGACGCTCGATTTTGAGGCCTCGGCGGATGAGGTCGAGCGGCGGACCGGCGGGCCTCTCCTTTTCGGCGGATTCTCCTTCGGATCGGCGGCGGCGCTGCGGGCCACTTCGGAGGATGCGCGCGTCGCCGCGTTTCTCGGCGTCGGGCTTCCCGTCGCGACCGAATCGATCCGGGAGACCCCGCGTCCGAGCGTCCCCGCCCTCTTCGTCGTGGGAGAGCAGGACACCTTCGGCCCGCCGGAGCGCCTGCGGGAATTTCTCGGGGACTCCGCCGAGGTCGTCGTGATCGCGGGGACCGGCCATTTCTTCGACGGGAAGCTTCCGGAGCTCGAGGCCGCCGTCGGGATTTTCCTGCGCCGCCTTCCAGTTTCCAGCTGAGCATGCCGGGATCTCTTTCGCGGGAGACGCGCCGGGACCTTCTGGACCTCGCTCGCCGTTCGCTCGAATCGCACTTTCGCGGAGAGCCGCTTCCGCGTCTTGCCTCGGATCGCTCCGAGGGCTTCGGCGGGCCGCGCGCCCTCTTCGTGACGCTGCGCGAAGACGGGAATCTGCGTGGGTGCATCGGAACGCTGGCGCCCGAAGGGGATCTCGGCCGGACGGTCCCGCGCTTCGCGTTGCGGGCCGCCTTCGAAGATC
>JBDUBP010000262.1:0-4958 GCA_040004075.1 Acidobacteriota bacterium
CGCGGAGGCGGCGATCGGGCCGCCCGCCTGTTCTTCCGGAAGCATCAGCCCGATAGCCTCGCCCAGGTCGCCGATCGCCCTCGCGGAGGCGCCGATCGTCTCCATATCCCAGCCGGTGACGGCGTTCGCGGCGCGGGCGAGGGTCGCCCATCCGACGGACGTGACGGTCTGCTCCCACTCGGCGAACGGCGATCCCGAGAGCAGGCGGGCAGCGGCGACGAGCTCCTCGCCGGAAAGGGGAGCGAGGGCCGCCGCCAGACGCTCGATCTTGACGAGCTTGCTCCGGGTCGCCGCCACTCCTTCCAGCGCCTCCGCCAGGATGCGATACGCGCTCACGGGTCTTCCGCGCTCCGCTCGCCGCCTTCCGCGAGCGGGAGGGTCTCGACGCCGCGGGCGGACAGAATCCGGGCGAAGTCCCGCGCATAACCGTGGTGCGTGAGGACGCGGCGTGGAGCGACCTGCGCCGCGTGCGCGAGGAGCTCGTCGAAATCCGCATGATCCGAAAATGGCAGCAGGATCTCGGCATCATGCTCGGCGCGGGACGCCTCCCGCAGCGCCCATCCGGAGAGATACGCGATACGACGCTTTTTCACCTGTCGGACCACCGGAGTGCGCGCGCAGTGAGGCGGGACGATGAGGACCTCGCCCGGCCGGGCCAGGCCGCTGTCGTAGGGGCGCGAAAGGGGAAATGAGAATCCCGCCGCCTCGTATTCGGGTACGAGCTTCCACGCCGCGCCATGCAGGACGGTCGGGATCCCGGCTTCGGCCAACACGAGCGCCGCCTCCTGGGACTTGCCGAGCGCGTAGGCGAGAAGCACCGGGATGATGCCCTCCTCGTGCGCGGAACGGCACGCGGCCACGAGCCGCGCTTCGAGAGTTGGCCGCGCTGGAAATCGGAACACGGGAAGCCCGAACGTCGTCTCGGTGATGAGGACGTCGGAGGCCGGGGCCTGCGCCGGGGTCGCCGTTCGCGAGGAGCCGCGGCGGAAATCGCCGGTGTAGAGCACCGAGCCCTCGGCCCCTTCGATCCTCACCTGGGCGGATCCCAGAATGTGGCCGGAAGGAAAAAGGGTGAGCTCGGCGCCGTTTCCCCGGGCGGGCTCTCCGAACGCGAGTGGCCGCGCCTCGCCGATCCAATCGGGGTTGCGCCGCCGGTAGATGCCGAGCGTCTCCCGGGTCGCCCACACCTCGCCGTGCCCGGCCGCCGCGTGGTCGGCGTGCGCGTGCGAGACGATCGCGCGAGGCGCCGGCGCATGAGGGTCGATCCAGGCGTCGAACGCCGGCGCGTACAGCCCTTCGGCCCGGATCTCGAGGTGGGGGGCGGGTGAGGAGTTCAAGAGAGTTGAGAGTTGAGAGTTGAGAGTTCAGGGCTGAGAGTTATACGGCGATTGCTTCGAACGCTCAACGCTTGACGCTCAACGCCTTCATCATCCTCAGTGCCTCCTGTCTCTCCACCGCATGATCCACGATCGGCGCCGGATAGTCGCGGCCGATCCGGCATCCCGACGCGCTTTGTTCCTGCGCCGTCATCGTCCACGGCTCGTGCAGCTTCTCCGCCGGGACGTTCGCCAGAGCGGGGACATGACGGCGGATGTACCCGCCGTCCGGGTCGAACTTCTTCGACTGAAGAACGGGATGGAAGATCCGGAAATAGGGGGCGGCGTCCGTGCCGGAGCCGGCGGCCCACTGCCAGCCGCCGTTGTTGCTGGCCAGATCCGCGTCGGCGAGCTCGTGCTCGAACCACGCCTGACCTTCGCGCCAGTGAACGTGGAGGTCCTTCGTCAAAAAGGAGGCGACCACCATCCGGGCGCGGTTGTGCATCCAGTGGGTGGTCGAGAGCTGGCGCATCGCCGCGTCCACGAGGGGATAGCCGGTTTCTCCCGCCCGCCACGCGGCGATCCCGGCGGGGTTCGATCGCCAGCCGAGAGCGTCAAGCTCCGGACGAAAGCTCTCGCTCGCGACGCGCGGAAAGTGGAAGAGGACATGATGGTAGAAGTCCCGCCACGCGAGCTCCCCGAGGAATCGGGTCGCGCCGGGGGAAGCGCCGTCCGGGCTGTCGGTGATCTTCGCGAGCACGGTCCTCGGAGAGATCGTCCCGAAGTGCAGGTGCGGGGATAGCCGGGACGTTCCTTCCCGCGCCGGAAAATTTCGCTCGATGCCGTATCCGGTGAGGGCGCCCGCAAAACGCGCCAGCAGGCGCCCGGCT
The DNA here is from genome assembly GCA_040004075.1 of Acidobacteriota bacterium. Classification (GTDB taxonomy): domain Bacteria; phylum Acidobacteriota; class Thermoanaerobaculia; order UBA5066; family Gp7-AA6; genus JALYUA01. The sequence continues at coordinate 2,207 of JBDUBP010000262.1, forward strand.
TCCGAGGCGCCGCCACGGGGCGAGAGAGGATCCGCCGTGAGATCCCGCCAGGCGCGCACGCGCGCGAGGGGCACGCTCCGAAGGTCCGGCGTCTCGAGCCGGCCGGGAGCGGACACCGCCGGGCGCTTCTCGGCCGCGTGCCACCGGCGCGCGAAGGGAGCGTAGACCACGTACGGGGAGCCGGACCCGGAGAGAAGCGCGTCAGGTTCGACCAGCAGGGCGTCCGCGAAGAGGCGGAGCTCGATCCCCGTTTCGCGCAGCGCCTCCGATGCCGCGGAGTCGCGCGCTTCCGGATAGGGGCCGATCTCCGCGTTGGCGTACACCGCCGCCGCGCCGGTCTCGGCGGCGAGCTCGGGCAGCGCGCGCGATGCCGGGCCGCGCCGGACGATGAGGCGTCCGCCCGCCGGGGCGAGCGCGGCTGCGAGCTCCTCGAGGCTCTCCCGCAGGAAGCGGAAGCGCGCGGGCCCGATCCCCCCATCGTCGCCGTAGTGGTCGTCGAGGACGAACACGGGAACGACGCGGCCGGCGTCGCGCGCCGCGGCCGCCAGCGCGGTGTTGTCGTCGAGCCGGAGATCCCGCCGGAACCAGTGGATGATCGTGTTCGACGGCATGACGGTTCAACGCGTGAGTGCGGGGAAGATTTTCTCGATCGCCCGGCGCCGGTAGTCGAAGATCCCCTCGAGCTGACGGCGGACGAGGAGGGCGTGGGCCATCCGCCCGAGCGCGCCGAACGGAAGCTCGTACTCGACCCGATCCCGCATCAGGACGCCGGTTCCGTCGCGCTCGAAGCGGTGCGTGTGGACCCACGTTCGGTACGGTCCGCGCTCCTGCCGGTCCTGGAATTCGACCCCCGCCGCCCACCTCGCGATGACGGTGACCCAGCGCAGCGTGAAGACCAGCCAGCGGATCCGATACTCGATCCGCGCGCCCTCCTCCATCCGTTCCGGCCGCGGAGGCTGGATCCGGAACCGCAGCCAGGGCGGAGTGATGCGGGCGAGGTTGCCGGGGTCCGAGAAAAACGCGAAGACCTCCTCGATGGGAGCCGGGACCCGGGTCGTGGACTCGAGGACGTGCACCGCCGCAGTCTGTCAGCCCGCGAAGCGTCGATGGATGTTTGTCCAGCGGAAAAGAATCGCAGGACGCCGTAAGCCGGATCTGGTACTCGGCATCGCCCTCTCTTCAAGTGCCCCCCTCACCCCGCCCTCTCCCCGGCGCGCGGGGAGAGGGAGCAGACGGAGCAGACGGAGCAGAGGGAGCGGAGGGAGAGGAGGGAGCAGAGCGGCGCTTCCGGCGAGATGGTGACTAAACGGGCGCCGCAGTGAGCGGAGGGGACGGCGGCTATGCTTCCTGCGGCAGAAGTCCGAAGAGCGGCAGCGTCACCACCGTGTGGAGCCCCGCCGGGGCGTCGACGACGAACGGGATGGCGTTGACCACGCAACCCACGGTGGCGCGGTCGCCGTGAAATCCCCCCGAGACGCGCAGGTGCACGGGCGGATCGCCGGTGATCTCGATCGTGTCCGACGGGTCGCTGACGCCCACCGCCATCGTCAGGTCCAGGATGACCCGCGGCTCATCGCCTCCCTGTACGAGGGCGATCTGATGGAGCCCGAGGACGTGGCCCGGCGGGACTCCGTCGGTCTCGCGTTCCGCGATCACCGGCTCGATGGTCTCGGTAATCTCGTCGATCGCCAGGCCGAGTCCGAGCGCGAGCATGGCCGCGGATTCGGAGAGCCCGACGTGGCCGAGCTTCCTGGCCGACACGCCCGCCGCGAACTGCTCGCGGGTCAACCCAGCGCCGACCTTGGCGCGAAGCGGGCCGCGGCGCTTCGCCGCGTCGACGATGCGGGTCACCTTCACGCGTTCGACCCGGACGCACGCGGCGGCCGCGGAGAGAGCGAGCCGGTCCATCACGAGTCCCGGGTTGACGCCCGTGCCGAGGATCGCCACGCCACGAGCCCGGGCACGCTCGTCGATCCGGCGGCCGAGGGCGGAGTGGCGCAGCTCCGGAAACGAGAGCTCTTCGCAGGTCGAGACGACGTGTAGCCCCGCCTCGATCGCCTGTTCGATCTGGGGGGCGACGCTGTCGAGGCGAGATCCCGTGCAGAGAACGACCACGTCGGACTTCCCGCGCTCGCGCGCCGACCGGGAGTAGAGCTCCGCCGCGGTCGAGTCGACGTACGGGCCTTCGCCGGAAGACCCGAAGACCTCGGCGATCGACCGACCCGCCTTGTCGGGGGCAGGATCCGCTGCGCCGAGAAGCTCGACGTTCGGCCGGCCGACGAGCGCCTTGCCGACCTCGATTCCGATCGGTCCCAGTCCCACCAGCGCGACCCTCGCGCGGAAAGGTCTTTTCACGAAGCCTCCTCTATCTCCCAACGCCTCGAAACCTTATACGAGGAAGGGTCAGCTGTCAGCTGCCGGCTCTGCGCACTTCCCGGGCCTTCCCCGTCCCCGTTTTATTTTTCCCGGGTCGGGCTCCCTTTTCACGGCTAGGATATTCAGCCCATGCGCCGTCTCGCTCTCCTGTTCGCCGCGCTTCTCATCGCCCTTCCGATCCGGGCCGCGGAGCCGGCGGGCAAGCCGACCCTGGCGCTCGTGGGCGGCCGGGTGATCGACGGCTATGAGGGAAAGCCGATCGAAGACGGCGTCGTTCTGATCGCCGGCGAACGGATCGTGGCCGTCGGCACGCGCGCCGAAGTGCCGGTCCCGCCCGGCACGCCGACCATCGACGCTCGCGGCATGAGCGTCCTGC
>JBDUBP010000231.1:0-4885 GCA_040004075.1 Acidobacteriota bacterium
CACGATCGCCGTCAACCCCGGCAACCCGCTCGCCAAAGGCTGCAACGCGATGTCGCTTGCCGTGGCCGCCGCCATTACCGCGGACGGTCGAGCGTCGAGCGTCGAGCGTTGAGCGTCCGGACCAGGCCGGCCCGCGGCCAGGAGGACCAGCGCGCCGCAGGCGACGGACACCGTGAGCAGGGACTTACGTCGAGGCCAGACGGAGAGAAGAGAAGTCATGGGTCTCTTCCATCGCAAAGAGGATGCCGCGACGGGAAATTCCTGGCTGAAGGAGTCTTTAACCAGGCAGAGCGAAGGCGCGGACGGGAAAGCTGCCGATCGCCCGGACGGGAGCCGGGACCGCGAAGAATCGGAACGGCGACGATCCGATGCCGATGCTCGCGAGATTCGTCAGGTGCTCGACGATCGGAATGCCGGCGTCGAGAAGCAGCGTGTGCGCCGGCCGGGTCAGATCGGCGGCGGCGTCGATGTTCAGCGAATCGATGCCGACCAGACGCGCGCGGGACGCCGCCAGATGCGCCGCGGCCTCGCGCGTCAAAAACGGATGATTCCCCGATCCGTACTCGGGCGTGCGCCAGTGTGCGTCCCATCCCGTCCATATCAGCACGGCCCGGTCTTCCAGCGCCGTTTTGTCGAAGATTTCCGGGCCCAGAGATCGCCCCTTCTCGCGCGCATCCACGAGGACGCCGGCGAGATTCGCCACGCGGTCGAGAGGCAGACCGGCGATGTCGACCCCGCCGGCGAAACGATGGTACGGCGCGTCGATGTAGGTGCCCGTATTGGCGATCATCTCGATCCGTCCGATCGAAAACGTCGTCCCAGCCGCATAACGTTCCCGGGAGGACTCCCGGGTCAGGTGCTCCGCGACGAGCGGCGCGGGCAGGCCGGGATACGTCGTCATCCCCGACTCGATCGGATGAGAGAGGTCGAGCGGACCCGTCCCGAGAGCGGTCAGGCCGACTCCGCCGCGCCGCGACGGCGAGCTTTCGCGAGCGCCCTCACGAGGCGGATCTGTCCGGCGTGGTAGAGATCGTGCGCCGCGATTCCCCGGATGAGCCGCGCGGCCGATTGCCGTCCCGCCGAGGCGGCCCCGCGGAACCGGGACTCGGGAAGCGCCGCGATGACATCCCGCAGGAGGCGGTGCTCTTCTTCGAGCAGGCTGAGGTCGTCCCTCCACGAGGCATCGGATTCCGGCCGCTCGATCCAGTTGCTGCCCTCGAGCCGGAAGGATCTGCGCTTTCCCCGGGTGAGCCGGCGACGGACGGCGTACTTCCAGTATGCCGCGTGCACGACGAGCTCCCGGATGTTGTGCCTTCCCGGTGCGGGCCGCCGGGCGGCGTCCGCCGCCGAGAGCCCTCGCAGCGAGCCGCGGAGGTTGGGACCGTGCCACGCGGCAAAGTCGTACGCCTCGTCGATCAGCGGAAGGAGAAGCGCCACGGAGGGAGAGACCGCGCGGCGAGCCGCGGTCATGACGCGTTTTCGCGCGCGAGCCCCGCCTCTTCGATCGGCGGACGGGCCGCCGCGGGCGTCTCCGCCTCGCCGCCGTACCGGATGATCAGCGCCACGGCGCTGACGATGGCCGCGGCGGCCAGGCCGACCCTCAGCGTCAACGCCTCGCCGGCGAAGGCCCACCCGAGCAGGACGGCCACGACCGGGTTCACGTACGCGTAGGTCGTCACGCGCGCGGGCGTCGTCACCTTGAGCAGCCAGATGTAGGCGGAGAACCCGATGAGCGAGCCGAAAACGATGAGATACCCGAGTGACAGCACCGAGCGAAGCGAGACGGCCGAGGCGTGGAAACGGGCGCCCTCCCCGAAGGTCAGGCCCGCGATCCAGAGGAGAACGCCGCCCGCGATCATCTCGATCGAGATCGCCAGAAGGGTCGAGGCGGGGAGGGCGGCCCGCCGTGAATAGAGCGAGCCGATCACCCAGGAGAGCGCCGCGAACATCAGCGCCGCGGCGCCGAGCGGATCGACGTGCTCGCCTCCCCCGAAGCGCCCCGGCAGGACGAGCAGAACGAGGCCGCCCAGGCCGATCAGGAGGCCCGCGAGAACGGCCGCGGGAGGGCGGCGGCGGCGCAGGATTCCCTGCACGATGGCCATCCAGATCGGAACGGACGCCACGATCAGCGCCGCGAGACCGGAGGGAACGCGCTGCTCCGCCCACGAGACGAAGCCGTTTCCGCCCAGAAGGAGGAGTCCTCCGATGATCGCGGCGGACTTCCAGTGGCGCCTTTCCGGGAGCGCGACGCCGCGCGCCCGTAGAAAAGCGAACAGGAGAAGCCCCGCGGTCAGATGCCGCGTACCCGCCATGACGAACGGCGGGAAGGACTCGACCGCGAATCGGATCGCGAGATAGGTCGACCCCCAGAGGATGTAAACGGCGGCGAACCCGGCGACGAGATTGGACCGCGGGGGCGTGGGCGCCATCAGGACGCCGGAAGGAGTGCGCGTGCCGCGGGCCGGCTCAGCCATGCGCCGCCGCTCCCGCGCGTTCCTGCTCCGACTTGAGGGGAAGAGCCGCGGTCTCCTTGACGACCTCGAGGACCATCGTGGTCCGCGTCGACGCGATCGTCGAGATCCGCCCCAGCCGCTCGCGCAGCAGCCGTCCGAGAGCCTCGGCGTCCCGGACGCGAACCTTGGCGAGAAAACAGTCTTCCCCGGCGACGTGATGAAGCTCCAGGATCTCCGGAATTCCGGCGAGCTTCTGGGCGGTCTGGTCTCCGCCCGGACGGTCGTTCGAACGGATGAAGATGAAGGCGAGCTGGCCCAGGTCGAGGGCGGCCGGATCGATCTCCGCGCGGTACCCGCGGATGATTTCCTTTTCCTCGAGCTTGCGGATCCGCTCGAAGACCGCGGAGGGCGCAAGGCCCACCTGGCGGGCGATCTCGGCGTTGGAGGTTCGGCAGTTTTCCTGAAGGATCGACAGTATTTCAGCGTCCAAGGAGTCGATCATTCGCCAATGAGACCATATGCGAGTCGGATCGTCAAGACATCGCACGCCGCTGCAGCGCCGTCAGCGCCGTCAGAGCATCGGGCCCCAGCGGAACCGGATGGGCCCGATCCGGCGGACGCGCCCGCCGGGTTCCTTCAACTCCACGGTCATCGCGCGGTCGCGAAGCGCTCCGGAGGCCGCAGGGACATCCGCGCGGAACCCCGCCGTCGCGGTATCGCCGAGCTCGGGGAGAACCGAAGCGACGTCGGAACGCGGATACCTCAGGGGCGTGACCACCGGTCCCCCGTCGAACGCGATCGCCACCTCGACCTCGCCGGCCGCCGACTTCGCCCAGCCGCTGACCGACAGCGTCCCGCGGATGGTGCGGCTGCCCGGCGATTCGTCGATCCAGCCGGGGATGGCGTCGTCGTTTTTCTCCGGCGCCCACCAGACCGGCGCGACATCCCGTGCCGGGGCTGCGCCGAGGCCGAAGAGCTGCCGCGAGGCCAGCACGAGCTCCGACTCGCGCACGTCCCAGAGGCGTTCTGGTTCGAGATCGAGCCCCTCGCCGAATCGAGTGGGGTAAGCGAAGACGCCCAGGATCTCGACGTAGACGGACAGCGCGAAGAGAGCCGCGAAAAGAAAGGCCCGGCCGCGGGCGCGTTCGCGCCGGGGATCGCGCAGCCTCCAGCCGACGGCAGAAAGGATCGTGAGAACCGGGACGACGTCCACGACGAGGCGGTAACCGAACGATGACCCGCCCCACCACATGCCCCAGAACGAAAAAAGAAGAAGCGTCGCGGCCGCTCCGGCGGTGAGCCACGGCAACGGCTCGTACCGGCGCTCGCGCGACCTCCACGCGATCCATGCCCCGGGAAGGCTCGCGAGAAGGACGGGGCTGAAGACGAAGAGGCCGCGGGAAGGACTCGCGAGGAGCCCGGCGAGACCGCGCAGGGGATGCCCTCCGAACCCGAACGGCCGGTAGAGCTGGCCGAGCGCCAGCGGGTTGGCGAGCCAGACCGCCGAGTAGAGCGTCACCGCGGCGGCCGGTATCGCCGCGAAGAAAAGGAAGAGAAGAAAGAGAGGAAGCCGTTTCCTGCGACTCGCCAGAACGAACGCCGCGGCGGCGCCCGCGAGGAGAACGTTCGTCGGTCGGCTGACCACCGCGACCGCGAGCGTCAGCCCGGATAGCGGGACGCGCCAGACGGGATCGAGCGCGCCGGACTCGCGCGCGAGACGATCGTCCGCCGGCTTCGGCCAGAGGAGCCACAGGGAGGCGGAAAGAAAGAAGAGCGAGGGCGCGTGCTGCCACGCTCCCCGGCCGGCGACCGCGAGAACCTCCGTGCCGAAAGCGTAGACGCCCGCGAAAAGAAGGGCCTCGCGGCGGGAGCGGCAAACGCGCCGAAGCGTCCCGTACAGGAAGAGGACGGAGGCGGCCGCGAGAAGAGCCGCTGTCACGTGCGACAGGCGGGACCGTGCGGCATACAGGTCCGTCCGGAGGATCCGCGCGGCGGCATACACGGGAACGTTCGCCAGTCCCGCCACGATCGGGTAGGCCGAGACCACGTGGCCGCGCACCCGGCGGTACGGGTACGGCAGATCCTGGCGGCCGCCGTAGAACCGGTCGAAGTCGAGCCGGTGGTCGAGAAGAATCGAGATCGGAAGAAGCTCCGCCGGTTCGGTGTCGCCGCTTCCGGAGTACGGCCCCGCCAGGAAGACCAGAAAGGGAACGAGAAAGACCGCCGCCGGCAGGAGGGCGCGCGCCGCGCGGGATTTGGGGACGGACGGCACGCTCATCCGGGGGCGGTGTGGCGGCGGCTCTTTCGCGCCCGCGCCCTGACCCTCGCCCCCCGCCTCAAACCGCGAAGTAGCGCGCCTGCGGGTGGTGCAGGACCATCGCGGAGACCGAGGCCTCCGGGTCCATCATCGAGCCGTCCGTCAGCTCGACGCC
>JBDUBP010000114.1:0-16523 GCA_040004075.1 Acidobacteriota bacterium
GGCAGAGCTCTTCGACCTCTTCGACGTCGGTCTCCTTGAAGATCGTCATGTTGGCCATCATGTGGTGGCCGAGCTCGCGGCCTTCGCGAATCATCTCGATCGCCTTGTCGAAGACGCCCTCGCGCGCGCAGACGCGGTCGTGCGTCTCGCGCATGCCGTCCAGATGCACGTTGATGACGAGCCTCTTGTCCGGAGGGATGACTCCATAGACCTTCTGGTCGAGGAGCAGCCCGTTCGTGCAGAGATAGATGTGGCGCTTGCGCCGGATGATCTCCGAGACGAGCTCCGGCAGCTCGGGATAGATGGTCGGCTCTCCGCCGCAGAGCGACACGATGGGCGCGCCGGACGTGTCGACCGCGTCCAGGCACTTCGAAACCGGCAGGCGGTCGGCGAGCTTTCCCGTGTGGCGCTCGACCGCGCATCCGATGCACGCCAGGTTGCACGTGTAGAGGGGCTCGAGCATGAGGACGAATGGAAAACGCTTGCGGCCCTGGAGAGCGGCGCGCGTCTGATTGGCGATTGTGCCGGCGGTCAGGTGCAGGGGAAACCTCATGGGATCGTCTCCTCGAAATCCGGAGCGGCGGATGCGGAGAGCCGCGCGCCGGCCGGGCTGCGGAGCTCGCGGGGTTGGGAGCTTCCCCGCGCTCGATCATAGAGCGAGAGCGCCCAGAGAGGGAAATATGTCGCGTAGAGGTGATAGCGCAGGTAGAACACCCGGGGAAACCCGGTTCCGGTCCACGACGCGTCCTTCCACGAACCGTCGTAGAGCTGCTGGCGGAGCAGGTATTGGACCGCCCGTCCGACGCTTTCCGATTCTTCTCCGAGCGCGAGCAGGGCCATCAGCGCCCAGGCGGTCTGAGACGGGGTGCTCGGACCGATCCCCTTCAGGGAGGGATCGTCGTAGGACCGCGGCAGCTCGCCCCATCCCCCGTCCGCGTTCTGATGCCGCCGAAGCCAGCTGGCCGCGCGCTGCCAGCGCTCCGCGGAGAGATCGACGCCGGCGCTCTTCAACCCGCGAAGTGCCAGCCAGGTTCCGTAGATGTAGTTGCAGCCCCAGCGCCCGTACCAGGTCCCGTCGGGCTCCTGCCTGCGGGCCAGGAATTCGACACCGCACGCCACCGCGGCGTCCGACGACGGGAGTCCCAGCTTGTCCAGCGCATCGAGCGTCCGGCCGGTGATGTCCTCGCAGCTCGGGTCGATCATCGCGTTGTGGTCGGCGAACGGGATCCAGGTCAGGATCTCGTTGTCGCACGACCGGTCGAAGGCGGCCCATCCCCCGTCCGGGTTCTGCATCCCGAGCTGCCAGAGCATGCCGCGCTCGACCGCCGCGCGGCGCCGATCCTCCGCTCGGCCGTCGGGAAAACGGATGCCCGCGAGAGCCGCGAGGACCTCGGCCGTGTCGTCCGCGTCCGGATAGAACTCGTTCTCGTATTCGAAGAACCAGCCGCCCGGCGCCAGCCCCGGCGCCGTCACCTGCCAGTCCCCGACGCTGCGGACCTCCCGATCGACCAGCCAGCCCGCGCCGCGCAGAAGGTCCGGGTGGTCCTCGGAAAGCCCCGACTCCTGCAGCGCCAGCAGCGCGAGCGCCGTGTCCCAGATTGGAGAGAAACAGGGCTGAATGCGAAGCGTGTCGTCCTCCTCGATTTCCAGGCGCTCGAGCTCCTCGATCTGAGAGAGGAGCGTCGGGTGCTCCAGGGGATATCCGAGGCACCGCATCGCCAGAATCGTATTGACGATCGGGGGGAAGATCGCCCCGAGGCCCCCGCTCTTCTCGAGCCGGGCGAGGACCCACGCCTCCGCCGCCCGCAGCGCCCGCCGGCGGAAAGGCTTCCAGGGCGAGCGTTCGAGGACTTTCAACGTCCGGTCGACGAGCACGAAGAACCCGCGCCAGAGCCGCTCGCGGACAGGACGGAGGGGCGCGGGAGGGGCTGGCGCGCGGAAATCGACACGGAGCTCGTCGATGCGCGCCGACGCGGGAACGGGGCATCGCGGCTGATGGGCCCAGAGGATGGACAGCGGCACCACGATGGCCCGCGACCAGGAGGACATGCGGTAGATGTTGAAGGGGAACCAGTTCGGCAGAAGGACGAGCTCCGGTGGAACGGCCGGACAATCCGCCCAGTCGGACTGCCCGAAGACGGACAGGTAGATGCGTGTGAAGGAATTGCAGGCGTCTATGCCGCCGAGGCCGAGGATGACGGCGCGAGCCCGCGTCATGTGCGCCGCCTCCGGAAGATCGCCCGCGAGCTTCAAGGCAAAGTAAGCCTTGACGGAGGCGCTCACCTCGGGCGGCCCTCCCTGGTAGATCGCCCAGCCGCCTTCCGGCAGCTGCTGCCGTCGAAGGTATTCGGCGGCTTTCTGAAATCGAGGGTCCTGACCGCGCCCGAGGAAAAATAGGGTCAGGAGGTATTCGGACTCGAGGATCGAGTCGCCTTCGAGCTCGCCGCACCAATGGCCGTCCTCGTGCTGGATCGAAAGCAGGAATCTCCGGGCCGCGTCCATGGCGGAAGTGACGGCCGGATCGGGGATCTCCTCCGCGTCCGATCGGATCGAATCGCTTCTCATGACGTTCGCTCGGGCCTCGAAGCGCCCGGGAAAGGCGCCCTCGACCCCCGGACCCTCCCTCCGGCCCTGCAGAAAAGAATCTGAACGAACCTCCGAAAGTATACGTTCGCAGACGCGGAGGAGATTCGGTGTTCGGAGGCGTACAAACGCCCCGCGGCCCGGACGGGCCGGTTCGCCCTTCTAACGCGCGCGGGTCCCCGACCCGCCGGGCGCGTTTCCCCGCTCCGGCCTGTCTCGGGCGGCAAGCGCTGATCCGAGCAGGCCCGCATCGTCCCCGAGCTGCGAGAGGACGATGCGAGGCTTCCCGAGCTCCGTCGTGAACGCGTGCTCCCGCGCGGCCTCGCGCACGAGCTCGAGGTAGGGCGAACCGAGCGACGCCGAGACTCCGCCGCCTAAAACGAAGAGCTCCGGAGCGAGGACGTCGAAGAGGTTCGCGATCGCCAGACCTACGTACCGCGCCGAGTTTTCGACCGCGGCGACGGCGGGCCGGTCGCCCGCCTCGAACGCCTTCGCGAGATCGGCGCTGTGAAGCCTTTCGCCCCCCCGCGCGACGCGCCGGGCGAGCTTCGACTTCTTCCCGCGCCGCACCGCTTTCCGAACGTGCCGCGCGATCCCCGTCTTCGAAGCCTCCCACTCGAGCGTCCCTCGCGCCTCTCCGGGGCGGGCGCGCCGCGCATCGAGGATCATGTGCCCGATCTCTCCCGCGTTGCGGTTCACACCGTGGACCACCTTCCCCTCCCACAGGACGCAGCCGCCGACTCCGGTCCCGATCCACAGCCCCACCACACGCCGCCTTCCCCGAGCGGCGCCCGCGAGCCATTCGCCGTAGACGGCCATGTGCACGTCGTTGTCGAGAACGACGGGAGCCGCGAGATGCCTCGAGAGCCAGGCGCCGACCGCGAGCTTCTTCACCGCGATGTTCGGGGTACGGAGGATGGTGCCGCGCGCGGGATCGAGCGGGCCCGGAGAGCCAATTCCGACCGCGGCGAGGCGGCCTGGCGAGATGCCGGCTTCCTGCAGCGCCGCCGACGCCGTCGCGCGCAGAGCTTCCAGAAGGGCGGCGCTCCCTTCCGAGAACGGGGTCGCCGTCTTCGCTCGCGAAAGGATCTTTCCCTTCTCCGTGACGACGCCGGAGAGGATCTTGCTGCCCCCGAGGTCGATCCCGAGATACAGGTCGCGCGCGCTCATCGGCCGGCGGGAACGGGCAGCCGGCTCTTCGGAATCCGGACGAGAACCGTGTATTGCGGATCGACCATCTGGGCGATGGGGGCCCGCGCGTTCTGCGAGACGAACTCGTAGGCATCCATCTCCGCGAGCCCCGTCTTCTCGCGCACCCATGCCACCATGTCCTTGAAGGCCACCCGCGCCGCGTCTTCCAGGGGCCGGCCAGCGCCGACCGACATGATCCAGTCGGCGTTCTCGATGCGCGGCCACGGCGTCTCGCGCCCCTTGAGCAGGTCGACCGTCAGGGTCACGTCCATGGCGCCTTCGACCGCCGTTCCGATGATCTCGCCGTCGCCCATCGCGTAGTGCCCGTCTCCGAAGGAGAAGAGCGCTCCGGGCACCCGGACCCCCAGATAAACCGTGTTGCCCGCGCGCACTTCCGGGCAGTCCATGTTGCCCCCGAAGTTGTCTGGCACGACCGTCGAGCGAACCTCGCCGCCGGAGGGGGCGACGCCCAGGCAACCGAGGAAGGGGGCGAGCGGCACCTCCCAGGCGAGCTTCCCGTCGCGAGAGCGCGTCCTTGCCGTCCTGCGGGCGCGGTCGACCTCGTAGAACCAGACCGTCTCCGGAAGGTCCGCGCCGAGGATGGCCGTGCGGTCGGTGCCGTTCAACGCGCCAAACCCGGGGAAGAAAGAGGAGATGCCGACGTCCCGCGCCGGCTCGAGCTTCTCGATGCGGATGGCCAGCGTGTCTCCCGGCTCCGCGCCTTCCACGAAAAAGGGACCGGTCTGAGGATTGTCGTGCCCGGGCGGAATCACTTTCGTCGGAAGCTGGTCCGGCCGCGTCACCGCTCCGTCGTAGCAGTCCTCGGTCCAGCTGTGGATCCGGGTGCCGGGTCGGATGCGCCGGATGGGCGGCGCGCCTCCGAACGTGTACCGGAGCTCCGCGTGGGACGGGTGGTATCGGAGGACGGGCCGGTCGGCGGCGGGCGCCTCCGGGGCGGCGAGAGCGAGAATCATCAACGCGATGTGAAACGGGCCCATGTGGCGGCCTCCTTCGAGCGCGACAGTGTACGCGGGAGACCCGGGGGGTCGGGCGATGGAGAAAGCCGCTTCTCGGGTTCCGATGAGATTGCGGGCTGACTTGGAAAGGTTCCCGTTTCCCGTTTTCCGGCCCGGATCTTTCCGCCTTCCGCCTTCCGCCTTCCGCCTCCCGCCTTCCGGGCTTCTCTGAAGCGGACAGGTCGGGCGCCGCCGGCGGGCAGCCTTCGGTCCGGAGCCGCGCGGTGTGCGCGCTCCTATAGGATCGCGCGGGGACAGCGGGCTCTTCATGACCAAATCGAAAAAACGAGGCAGCTCCGCGAAACACGGCCGGGTGTCGGGCGGGTTTCTGGCCGTCATCGTCTTCAAGATCCTGAAGGGTCTCGCCTTCATCGTTCTCGGGATCGCCGCGTTGAAGCTCTCTCGATCCGCGGAGATGCCCACGGCGGTTCAGATCGCGAAGTTCCTGAGCGTCTCGAGGGAGAACGAGCTCGTCCAGCGAGTTGCCGGAATCATTCAGACGGTGACGCCCCGCCAGGCCACGGCGGCGGGAATCGCCTCCCTCGTCATCGCGGTCGTCTTCATCCTCGAGGGAATCCTGCTCGCCCTGCGCGTGCCCTGGTCGACGTATCTCACCATCGGGTTGACCGCTCTCGGAATTCCGCTGGAGCTCTACGAGATCTTTCACCGTCCCGACTCAATCCGGCGCTATCTCCTGCTCGCCGTCAATGTGGCGATCCTGATTTTTCTCTGGACCCGGAGAAACGAGTTCCGGCAGGAGCACACGGTGCCGGCGAGAAAAGCCGCGGTGGGGTAGCGGGAACGGTTTCAGTTTTCAGTCTTCAGTTTTGAGTTTTGAGTTTTGAATCGGGAACCTTCGGGCGAGCCACCACTCGACTTCCTCGGGGTGGTAGCCAAAGGGCCCCGGCTTTCCCTTGTAGACGATCTTCCCGCTCTCTTCGATGATGTAGAACCGCTCCGGCCATCCCGCGTACGCCGCATTGGCCGGGTTCTCAATGGGATCGACGACGAGCGGAACGTCGTAATGGAATCGCTTCACGAAGTCGTTGGCGATCGCCAGGCGCTGGGCGAGCGTCTTCGGCTGGGCGTAGCAGACGTTTTCCTTCTCGTTGGTCGTCATCCGCCACTCGTCTTCCGGATGGGCTTCCCGGATGTAGACCGTCAGGAAGTCCGCCTTCCCCTCGTACCGGTGGGCGAGCCGTTTCACGCGCTCGACCGAGCGCCGGAAGGGCGGTCAGGTGTAACTGCCGAAGACCAGGACGAGCGGGCGCGCGCCGATGTGGTCGGCGACGCGCATGCGCGACTTTCCGTCGAGCGCGACGAGGGTCACGTCCGGAGCGCGGTCCCCGACGCGGAGGGCCCCTTCCTGGCGCTTGTCGTAGCGGATCATGCCGATCACGTTGCGGGGGCCGACAAACGCGACGCCGGCGGCGCCCGCCGCCACGACCACGATGCCCGCCCCGATGGCGACCTTTTTCCAGGTGCGCATCCACCGAGCTTACACGCGGCCGCCTCCGGTTTCCCGGGAGCTAGAATTCGCGGATGGAATCCATCGCGCGTTGAGGGCGCTGGTGCTGGAGGACGACGTCCGGCTGCGCTCCCTCGTGGTGCGCACGCTCACCCGGGCGGGCCTCGCGTGCGACGAAGCCGCCCGGATCGACGAGGCGGATGAGCTCCTCTCGATCCACCAGTACGACCTGCTGGTGCTGGACCGAAGGCTCCCGGATGGCGACGGCCTCTCCGTGTGCCGAACCGCCCGATCCAACGGATTCTCGCGCTCGATCCTGATGCTCACCGCGCGCGACGACGCGGAGGCGACGGTCGAGGGCCTGTCGGACGGAGCGGATGACTACCTCGGCAAGCCCTTCGACCTCGAGGTGCTCGCGGCGCGCGCGCGCGCCTTGCTCCGGCGAAACGTCGACCGGCCTTCCGTCGAGCTGTCGCTCGGCGATCTGCGGCTCGACCCGGCGCGGCGCACCGCGACCCGCGACGGAAAGCCGCTTTCGTTGACGGCTCGCGAGTTCACGATCCTCGAGAGCCTGATGCGCCGGCCCGGAGGCATCCTCTCCCGCGAGGAGATCCTGGAGCAGGCGTGGGGCGAGCGCGAAGAGCCTATGAGCAACACGATCGACGTCCTGATCGGCCGCCTCCGAAAGAAGATCGACGCGCCGAGGAAGCCGTCGCGAATCGAGACCGTGCGAGGAATGGGATACCGGCTGCGATGAAGCTCCCCTTCCTCCATTTCGAGCGCGCGCGGACGCGGCTCGCGATCTCGGGCGCGCTTCTGTGCGCGCTGTTCCTCTCGCTGCTCGCCTGGGGCGCCCGAACCTCGGTTCGGGCGAAGACGTACTCCGACATCGATGAGGAGCTCTACACGCTGGCGGTGGCGCTCGGATCGAGCTTCGAGCTCGAGGGGCTCGAGGAATCCAAACGCGACACGCTGAAGGCGGGCCTCGAGGTCAACGCGTTCGAGTTCCGCCTCGCGAATCATTCCGCGATCCTCTTTCGCGGCGACACGCCGGTCGCGGCAAACGGAAATCTCCTTAAGACGCGCTTGCCCGGGGGGATCACGCCGTATCGCGACCGGCCGGAGGTTCCCTACACGGCCGTCGAGCCCTACAGCGGCCAGAACCGGACCTGCCGGTTCCTCGTGACGCACCTGCAGGGAAAGGCGCAGGGCGCGACGCTCGTCCTCTTCCGCTGGATCGGGCCGAGCCTCCGAAGCCTCGCCCGGCTCGACAGGGCGCTCGTCGCATTTGTCCTGCTGGGGTTTCTCGGGACCGCGGCGATTCTCGCGGGCGTCGTCGCGCGGGCGTTGAAGACCGTGGAAGAGGTGACGGCGACGGCGGAGGCGGTCGAGGCGACCGACCTCTCGAGGCGCGTCCGGGTCCGGGCGGGGGGAGAGGAGTTCCGGCGGCTGGCGGCCGTCATCAACTCCCTTCTCGAGCGGCTCGATCTCGCCTTTCGCGCCCAGAAGCGTCTCATCGCGGACGCCGCGCACGAGCTGAAAACGCCGACCGCCGTGCTCGTCGGAGAGGCGCAGGAGGCGCTCCGCCCGGACGCGACCGCGGAGGAGCGGCGGGAGTCTCTCGAGACGATCGAGCGCGTTTCGCGCGGCCTCGCGCGGGAAGTCGACGCCCTTCTGCTGCTCGCTCGAGGCGATGTGGCCGCTCCCTCCCGGCGCTCGGCGCTCGATTTCGGCGACCTCGTCGAACAGGCGGTAGAGGCGACGGAGCCTCTCGGAGGCCCGCGCGGCGTCCGGTGCGCGTTCCGACGCATCGCGCCCGCGTGGGTCCACGGCGATCCCGCCGGCCTGCAGCGCCTCGCCTCGAATCTGATCTCGAACGCCGTGCTCTACACGGCGCCGGGAACGGTGGTCGAAGTCGCCGCGGGGTCCGACGGCCGGGAAGCTTTTCTGGAAGTGCGCGACCGGGGGCCGGGCGTGGCAGCGGAAGAACGTGCCCGCATCTTCGAGCGCTTCGTGCGGCTCGATACCGCGCGCGTCGAGAATCCCGAAGGCTCCGGGCTGGGGCTGGCCATCGTCGAGCAGGTCGTGCGGGCGCATCAAGGCCGCGTCGAGGTCGAGGAGCGCCCGGGGGGCGGAGCGATCTTTCGCGCCGTGCTTCCGGCTTCCGAAGCTCCCGCAGGAATCCCTCTCGCGGCCGCTGCCTCCTAGAGACAGCGCCGGGTCAGGAAGGCGGCGGTGAAGGCGGGGGGGCGGAGCCTGAGGGTGCGGCAGGCAGCCCGGCGCTCGGAGGCGAAGGCAAGCTGATCCGGATCGTCGTCGCGATGTGGCGGGTGTCCTTGTCGAGATAGCGCAACGTGACCGTCTCCCCGACCTTCAGATCGCCGCCGCTGATCTTTGTCGCCGCGGTCCAGACGAGCGAGGTCTCGCGTCCCGCAGGGTCGCGAACCGCCAAGGTCTTTTTCGCGGGATCGAGACCGGAAACGCGGCCCGAAAGCGCAATCCCGTGGGCTCGCGCCTTCGCGGCGGGAGTCTTCGCCGGGGCGGAGAGAAGAGCCTTCGCGGCGGCGCTCGCGGATTTGCCCGGCGGAGACGCCGGCGTGGCCTGCGCGGGAAGAAGGGAAATCCACCCGGCAAGGAGGACCGATGCGAGTGCGCCCAGGATCATCGATCGCCTCCTTCGACCCTCAGCCTAGGAGAGACCGAGTGAACCGAAGGTGAACCGCTCTTCGGCCTCGCGCTCCGAGGGCAAGCTCTCCATCACGGCGGCGGCTCGAGAAATTCCCGCGCGTCCCTCGAGAGCCCCGCGATCAGCTCCCGGTACAACTCGACCGCCTGCTCCACCGCTTCGATCTCGACGCGCTCGTCCGCGGCATGCGCATGCGCGATGTCCCCGGGACCGACGAGCAGCGGAATCCCCCATCGATCGAGCAGCGGGAGATCGCAGGCAAACGACACGATCTCGCCCGCCGGGGCGCGGCGGGGGCGCCGGAACGAGATCTTTTCGGAGCGATAGGGAATGGAGATCTCGCCGCGTCCGCGAGCCGCCCCCTCCAGCTTCGCGAGCACCGCCGCCGTGGAGGCCCCGGTCCGCACCAGCACCTCGGCCCGCGCGCTCTCCGCGACCACGTTCGGAGCCGTCCCGCCCTCGAGCACTCCGATATTGATCGTCGTTTCCCCGAAGACCGGATCGGACGGGATGTTGAGAGCGCGGATCTCGGCGAGAAAGTCGAGCAGCGGGTCGACGGCCGAATGGGCGCCGGCCGCGTTCGAGAGCGACGAGTGCGCGGCGACTCCCCGCGTCTCGATCGCGACTCTCAAGCATCCCTTGGAACCCGCGACGAAACGGTTGCCGGTCGGCTCCCCTCCCACGATGTAGTCCGACCGCCGGGCGTGGGCGCTGACGTTTGCCGCGCGGGCCCCGTCGGAACCCCTCTCCTCTCCGACTAAGAGAAGAAGACCCGCCTCCCGAGTCGTGGCCGATGAGCCCTCGAGGGCCACGAGCATCGCCGCGAGGCTCCCTTTCGCGTCGCAGGAGCCGCGGGCGAATAGCGTGCCTCCCTCGCGTCGAGGGGAAAAGAATGGAGGGACGGTGTCGGCGTGCGTCGAAAGCACCACCCGCGGATGGGAGCCCGGAAAAAACGCCATCAGATTCCGGCGGCCGGGCGACACGGCGATCGATTCGCACGACAGCCCCGCGGAAAGCAGTCGCCTCTCGACGAACGCGACCACGTCCTCCTCCGCTCCCGTGACGGAGGGAATCGCGACGAGCGCCTCGAGCACCTCGCGGGCGCGGAATGCCGGGTCCGTCACCGTACGCGGTCCGTCACCGCGGCGCGGTCCGTCACCGGCGCCGCGGCAGTCTGATCGGTGCGGCGCGCATCGGAGAATCATAGACTCCCGGCATGCGAAAACTTCTTCTCGTCCTTGCGGGGTTCTGCGCGGCGTCCTTCGCTCTCTCGGGGCCACCGGCGGCCCGGCCGGAGGCGCCGTTCGATCTGGTCTTCGAGGGAGGCCGCGTCGCCGACGGCACGGGCGCGCCGCTTTTTGCGGCGGACGTCGCCGTCAGGGCCGGCCGTCTCGCGGCGATCGGAAGGCTCGGAGGCCGACCGGCGCGGCGCCGGATCGACGCCCGGGGCCTCGTCATCGCGCCGGGCTTCATCGACCTTCTGGGCCAGTCCGAGTACAACGTCCTCGTCGACAAGCGCGCGGCCTCGAAAATCACGCAAGGCATCACCACGGAAGTCACCGGCGAGGGCGATTCGATCGCGCCGCTCGACGCCGCCGCCATCGCGGAAGGCCGGGACACGTGGGAGAAATATGGCGTCTGGCCCGACTGGAAGACGCTCGATGGCTACTTCCGGTCGCTCGAGCGCCGCGGCACGGCGATCAACCTCGGCACTTTCATCGGGTCCGGCAGCGTGCGGTCGATGGTCGTCGGGAGGGAGAACCGGCCGGCGACGCCGGAGGAGATCGCGCGCATGGAACGGATCGTCGACCAGGCGATGCGCGAAGGCGCGCTCGGCGTCTCCTCCTCGCTCCAGTACATCCCCAACATCTACTCTTCGACCGATGAGCTGATCGCGCTGGCGCGCGTTGCGGCGCGATACGGCGGCGCGTACTTCACCCACCAGCGATCGGAATCCGGACGGATCGACGCCTCTCTCGACGAGGTGTTCCGCATCGCGAAGGAGGCGGGAATCCGCACCCAGATCTGGCACTTGAAGACCGCGTACAAGCCGAACTTCGGACGGATGCCGGCCGTCCTGAAGCGGATCGAGGACGCGCGCGCGCAGGGACTCGACGTCGCCGCCAACCAGTACCCGTACGCGCGCGCCTCCAACGGACTCGACGCCTGCCTTCCGCCATGGGTCCGGGAAGGCGGGCGCGAGGCGCTCTTGAAGAGGCTCGCGGACCCCGCAGCGCGCGACCGCGTCAAAGCGGACATGGACCGCGCGTCGACGGAATGGGAAAACCAGTATGCGGGGGCGGGAGGGCCGGAGGGGATCATGGTGGCTTCGGTCCTCGCCCCGGCGTTGAAGCCTCTCGAGGGCAAGACGCTGGCGGAGATCGCGAAGGCCCAGGGCAAGGACGCCCGCGACGCCCTCATCGACATCGTGCTGGCCGACCGCGCCAACACCGCCTGCATCATCGCGATCATGGACGAGGCGGACGTCCGCACCGCTCTCGCCCATCCGCTCGTCTCGTTCGGAACCGACTCGGGAGCGCATGCGACCGACGGGATCCTGTCGAAGGAGGGATCCCACCCGCGGGGCTGGGGATCGGCGGCGCGAATTCTCGGTCACTACGTGCGGGACGAAAAAGTCCTCCGGCTCGAAGAAGCCATTCGCAAGATGACGTCATTCGCCGCGGAAGCGGCGGGCCTGCCGGACCGCGGCCTCGTCAAGGCCGGCTTCGCCGCCGATCTGGCGGTCTTCGACCCCGAGAAGGTGCGCGACCTCTCGACCTTTGCCGAGCCCAATCAATACAGCGAGGGCTTTCCCTACGTGGCGGTCAACGGCGTGCTCGTGATCGACGGGGGAAAGATGACCGGGAAGACCCCGGGTCGAGCGCTGCGCGGGCCGGGATTCCGGCCGCAGGCCGGGCGCGAGGGGAAGAAGGAGACCGGCAAGCAGCGGGCGGCGGCAGGTTAAGAGCCCGCGGCGTCCGAGGGCTTCGAGACCCTTTCCGGCCGGCGCGCCGGATGTTCCCCGAGGAGAGGCGAGACGCGCGGATACTTGCGGCGGATCAAGCCGAACTGCTCGATCGCGTGCGTCTCGATGTGGGCCATGCCCTCGTCCATCGAATCGGTGAACAGGAGAAGGTCGAGGTCGCTCTCGCTGATCGTCCCGGCCGTGACCATTTCTTTCAGGAGATCCCGGAGGGGCTTCCAGTACTCCGTGCCGAAGATGACGACCGGGAAGCTGTCGATTTTTTTCGTCTGAATGAGCGTCAGGGCTTCGAAGAGCTCGTCCATCGTGCCCACGCCCCCCGGCATCACGACAAACGCGTAGGAGTACTTGACGAGCATCACCTTGCGGACGAAGAAGTACTTGAACGTGATCCGCCGGTCCAGGTACGCGTTCAACTTCTGCTCCTGGGGGAGGACGATGTTGCAGCCGATCGAGGTGCCGCCCGCCTCCCGGGCGCCTCGATTGGCCGCTTCCATGATGCCCGGTCCTCCGCCGGTCATCACCGTGAATCCCAGTCGCGCGAGCCGCTGGCCCGCGACCCGCGCGAGCGCGTAAAACGGGTGGTCCTCGGAAAACCGCGCCGAACCGAAGACGGTGACGCACGGGCCCACGAAATGGAGCGCGCGAAACCCCTTCACGAGCTCCCAGAGGATCGTGAGGACCGAGTAGAGCTCGCGGCGCCGCGAGCGGGGCCCCTCCAGAAAGAACCGCTCCTCCGGCTTCGGATGGGGCGGCTGGATCTCCTCGGAGCCGGTTTTCGGACTCGGTTCGCTCACGCCGGAGACGCTATCAGCTGGTAGCGGATCAGTAAGCAGTTCTGAGTTTTCAGTTCTCAGTTCTCAGTCTCAGTCCACTCATCGTTCTCCGTGGCTGACGGCCAAGAGGTGACGGCTGACAGCTCCTTATTTTTTCGCGACCTCGAGACGCGCCTGAGCGAACTCGAGCCGGGTGCGCACCTCGTCGACCGTTTCCGCTCCGGCCGTCTTCATCGCTTCCGCCGCGCTCGCCCGGTCCCGCTCCGCCGCCGCCGTGTCGACGTCGGCGGGCTCTTCCGCCAGGTCCGCGAGCACCGAGACGACGTCGTCCGACACTTCCGCAAATCCGGAAGACAGGGCGAGGGCGTGGGCCGATCCGCCGCTCCGATAGGAAAGAACCCCCGCCTTCAGGAGCGTGACGAGCGGAGTGTGCCCCGGAAGTATCCCGAGATACCCGAGCTCTCCCGGAAGCTGGACCTCGTCCGCCTCGGCTTCGGCGACCTGCTTCTGAGGGGTGACGACGATCAGCTTGAGCCTGGATGCCATGGGTCCTCCGTCTTCGTCAGAACGTGCTCTGAATCAGCCCGCCGTCCACCTGGACGGTTGCGCCCGAGAGATAGCTCGCCCCTTCACCGCACAGGAACGCGATCACGTCGCCGAGCTCTCCCGGGCTCGCGTAGCGGCCGATGGGAATCGACCCCTCGACCCGCTCCGCGTACGCCTCGATCGCGATCCCCTCTTCCTTCGAACGGATCTCGTTCAGGTGAACCTGGCGGTCGGTGAGCACGTGGCCCGGCAGAATCGCGTTGACCAGAACGTTGTCCCGCGCGAACTCGTTGGACATCGTGCGGGTCAGCGCCGACAGCCCCGCCCGGAGAGTGCTCGAGATCGTCAGCAGGTCGTTGGGCTGCTTCGCCACGAAGGAAGTGATGTGGACGATCCGGCCCCAACGCCGCTCGCGCATGGCCGGGAGCACCAGGCGGCAGAGCCGGAGAACGTTGAAAAGCGTCGAGTCGATCCCCGCTCGCCACTGGTCCTCGGTGAGCGCCAGAAAGCGCGCCGCGGGAGGACCGCCGGTGTTCGTCACCAGGATGTCCACCGGACCCCAGGCCCCGCTTGTCGCCCGGTGCCAGGCCTCGAGGTCCTCCCCTTTCGTGACGTCGCACGCGTTCGCGAGGACGCGATCGCCGGAAGAGATCGCGGCGATCTCGGCGCGGGCTTTTTCCAGACGTCCGGGGTCGCGCCCGCAGAGGGAGACCCGGCACCCCTCCTTTGCCAGCGAGAGCGCGGCCGCTTTTCCGATCCCGTTGGATGACGCCGCCACCATCGCGACGCGTCCGCTGATCTTGAGGTCCATGCCCTTGAGGTCTTACCGGTCAGTCCTGGCCTTCCCAGGAGACTGAACTAGGCCGCGGTCTGGCTCATCTTCTCGGCGCGCTCGCGGGCCTCCTCGATCGTCCCGACCATGTAGAAGGCCTGCTCCGGCATGTCGTCGCACTTGCCGTCGACGATCTCCTTGAACCCGCGGATCGTGTCCGCGATCTTCACGTAGCGGCCCTCGAGGCCTGTGAACTGCGCCGCCACGAAGAACGGCTGCGAGAGAAACCGCTGGATCTTGCGCGCGCGGGAGACCGTCAGCTTGTCCTCCTCCGACAGCTCGTCGATTCCGAGAATGGCGATGATGTCCTGCAGGTCCTTGTACTTCTGGAGAACGGCCTGGACGGCGCGCGCGACCGCGTAGTGCTCCTCGCCGACGATCCGGGGCGAGAGGATCTTCGAGGTCGAGTCGAGCGGGTCGACCGCCGGGTAGATCCCGAGCTCGGAGATCGCGCGGGAGAGAACCGTCGTCGCGTCGAGGTGGGCGAACGCGGCCGCCGGCGCCGGGTCCGTGAGGTCGTCGGCGGGAACGTAGATGGCCTGGACCGACGTGATGGAGCCGGTCTTCGTCGAGGTGATGCGCTCCTGGAGCTCTCCCATCTCGGTCGCGAGGTTCGGCTGGTATCCGACCGCCGACGGCATCCGGCCGAGCAGCGCGGAGACTTCGGAGCCGGCCTGGGTGAAGCGGAAGATGTTGTCGATGAAGAGGAGCACGTCCTGCTTCTCCTCGTCGCGGAAATACTCCGCCACCGTCAGTCCGGTCAGACCGACGCGCAGCCGGGCGCCGGGGGGCTCCGTCATCTGCCCGTAGATCAGGGTCGCCTTGGATTTCGACGGGTCTCCGGGGGTCACGACGCCGGACTCGCTCATCTCCAGGTAGAGGTCGTTGCCCTCGCGCGTGCGCTCGCCCACCCCCGCCAGCACCGAGTAGCCGCCGTGCTGCTGGGCGACGTTGTTGATGAGCTCCATGATGAGAACCGTCTTGCCGACGCCGGCGCCGCCGAAGAGGCCCGTCTTTCCCCCCTTGGAGTAGGGCTCCAAGAGGTCGATGACTTTGATGCCGGTCTCGAACATCTCGACCGCGGTCGACTGATCCTCGTATTTGGGCGCGGGACGGTGAATCGACCAGCGCTCCTTCGTCTCGATGGGCCCGCGCTCGTCGATCGGCTCGCCGATCACGTTCATGATGCGGCCGAGGGTCTGCTTACCCACCGGGATCGTGATCGGCGCGCCCGTGTCGATCGCCGTCATCCCGCGGACCATCCCGTCCGTCGGCTTCATCGCGATGCAGCGCACGCGATTTTCCCCGAGGTGCTGCGCGACTTCTGTCACGACGTTGATCGGGTGACCCGTCGCCTTCCCGTCGTCCTGCACGATGACGGCGTTGTAGATGGCCGGCAGATGCCCGGTCGAGAACTCCACGTCCAGCACGGGCCCGATGACCTGGACCACGCGCCCGGTCTTGTCGTTCTGCTTGGGATCGTCTTGAACTTTCTGATCGTTCTGAACATTCTGATCGTTCTGAACATTCTGATCGTTCTGAGCCATCTGTTCGTTCGCCATGGGGGGGCTTTCCTCTCTTCGTCCGTAAAGGAGCCTATTCGAGCGCGGAAGCGCCCGACACGATCTCGATCAGCTCCTTCGTGATCCGCGCCTGTCGGACGCGGTTGTAGGTCAGGGTCAGCGAATCGATCATGTCGCCCGCGTTGTTCGACGCGGAGTCCATGGCCGTCATCCTCGCCGCGTGCTCCGCGGCGCCGGACTCGAGCAGGATCCGGTAGATCGCAAACTCGAGGTAGCGGGGAAGGATGCGCGCCAGGATCGTCGCGGGGTCGGGCTCGAAGATCGGCTCGACTCCCGATTCCGGCGCCGGCGCCTCGGCCAGCGCCGCCTGCGCCCGCGAGATCGGAAGCAGCCGTTCGACCCGCACCGCCTGGGAGATGACCGACTTGAACTCGTTGAAGACGACGTACGCCGCGTCGATCCTCCCCTCGGCGAACTCCGCGGAAAGACCGGCCGCGATCTCCTGCGCCGTCGAGTACTCGACTTTGGAAAAGATCCCGGGATAGGACTTCTCGGCGATCTTCGCGCGGCGGCGCCGGGCGAACTCGACCGCCTTCTTGCCGATCGGAAGGAGCGTCACCGACTCCCATCCCTTTTCCGCCAGGAGCTGAAGCACGGCGCGGTTGATGTTCGCGTTGAATCCGCCCGCCAGCCCCCGGTCGCCGGAGACGACGAGGACGGCGACGTTCTTCTCCTCACGCTCGGCGAGCAGCGGGTGCTGAATCTCCCGTACGCGGGAGGACACCTTGGCGAGGACCTCCCGCAGAATTCGGGCGTAGGGCCGGGCGGAGACGGCTCTCTCCTGAGCCCGGCGCAGCCGCGCGGCCGAGATCATCTTCATCGCCTTGGTGATCTGCTGCGTGTTCTTGACGGAACGCAG
>JBDUBP010000034.1:0-16419 GCA_040004075.1 Acidobacteriota bacterium
TCGACGACGTCGATCGGGAGGCTCGCCGGTCGCACCTTCTCTTCCTGTCTCTCGAAACCTGCACGGTCTGCAACCACCGCTGCCCGTTCTGCCCGGTGTCCGTCGATCCGAGGGAGCGGGAGGTGATGTCGACGGAGCTGTTCGAGTCGATCGTCGATCAGGCCGCCGCCATCGGGGGCGACGACCTCGTGGTGTTCCTTTCGAACTACAACGAGCCGACGGTCGATCCTCTGTTCGAGGAGCGGTGCCGCGCTCTCTTCGAGCGGAGGCTGCCCGTCTCGATTCTGACCAACGCGTCCCAGTTCACACCCGACCGCGCGGCGCGGCTGGAGGCGCTCGGGCGCTTCCGGTATGTCGGCATCAACCTGCCAACCCTGGATCCGGAGCGCTACCGGCAGCTGCACGGGACCCGGGACCTCGCGCGGGTCCTCGCAAACGTCGACGCGCTTCACGCCCGGGCGATCTCCGAAGAGACGGCGATCGTCGTTCTCGGCGAAGAGGACGACGCGCATCGCGCCGACGTGGAGCAGATCCGCGCCCGATTCGAGCCGCTCGGCTGGGAAGTCAAACCCTTCCGCATCCGCAGCCGGCCGGCGAGCGGGACGTTCGTCCCGGAGCCTCCGCTCAAGAAGAAGCTGCGCGGCTGCGAGCTCATGGGGTCGAGGCCCTTCGAGCACCTGCATGTGACGGCGACCGGCAAGGCCGTGCTCTGCTGCCAGGACTACTACGAGCGTCTCAAGGTCGGCGATCTGAAAACCGAGACCGTCGCCGGGATTCTCGGAGGCGACACCATGGCGCGGCTGCGCCGCTGGACCTACGGAGTCGAGGACGCGCCCGCGGACTTTCTCTGCCGGCGCTGCGAGTTCGCCATCGGCGAGTGAGAGGAAACCCGAAGCCGTCGGCCGCGGGCGGCGGCCCCGCTCCCGGCGCCCGCCTCGCCGTCCAGGCTCGCGACCTCTCGAAGGTCTACCGGCTGTATGCCAATCCGAGCGACCGCCTCCGGGAAGTGCTCTTGCGGACGCCGCGGCATCGCGATTTCCAGGCGCTGACGGGGGTTTCGTTCGACCTCCCCGCGGGCAAGGCGCTCGGGCTGATCGGAGAAAACGGCGCCGGCAAATCGACGCTGCTGAAGATTGTGGCCGGGACGACGTCGGCGACCTCAGGCACCGTCGAGCGGCGCGGCGTCGTCGCGTCCATCCTCGAGCTCGGAATGGGGTTCCACCCCGAGTTCACCGGCCGCGAGAACGCGAGGATGAACGCGGCGCTCCTGGGATTGACGGGGCCCGAGATCCGCAAGCGGCTTCCCGAGATCCGGGATTTCGCGGAGCTCGGCGAGTTCTTCGACCGTCCCGTCCGAACGTATTCGTCCGGGATGGGGCTTCGCCTGGCCTTCGCCGTCGCGACCCACGCCAACGCCGACGTGCTCATCGTGGACGAGGCTCTGGCGGTCGGGGACGGCTACTTTCAGAAGAAGTCGCTCGACCGCATCACCGAGTTCCAGCAGAGGGGGGGAACGCTTCTCTTCTGCTCACACGCGCTCTACTACATCGCGCTGCTTTGCGACGAGGCGATCTGGCTGAAGAACGGCGCCGTGGCGGCTCAGGGGCCCTCCTCCGAGGTCGTGCGTCAGTACGAGCGTTTTCTGCAGGAGAAGGAACGGCGTCTCGACACCGCGCCGGCCATGTCCGAGCCCGCCAGCACGAACGGCCGGCGGCCCGCCCGCCTGACGGAAGTCCGCGTGCACGACGGGTCCGGCTATTCCCGCGCGGAGTTCGCGGCGGGAGAGACGGTCGCGGTCGACGTCGAGTTCGAGACCACCGATCCCTCCCTCGCCTTTCACGTGCGCGTCGGCGCCGACCGCGAGGATGGCGTTCAGGCGTTTGCGGTCGACACGCGCGGCGAGCCGTGGGCGCCGCTGACGGGCCGCTCGCGGTACAGCTTGAGGCTCCTCTTTCCCGAGCTTCCCATCGCCCAGGGGGAGTTCCGCCTTTACGTCTTCCTCGGAGACGAAACGGCGCTCCACCTGCACGACCTGAAGATCCTGCGCCCGGGTTTCTCCGTCGTGGCGCCCGAATACTCCGTGGGGATCCTGCGCCCGCCGCACGTCTGGTCGATCGAGCAGGAAGGCGCGGCCGACCGGCGGCCGGCCGGGCTCTCGGCCGCCGTCGGGCGGGGTGCCGCCCGGCGTTGAGGACCGGGCTCGCTTTCGTCGGCTCGCCGGAGCCGCTCGACTACGGCCGCCTCTTTTCCCGTCTGCGGTGGCGGCGCGCCGTCTCCGCGGACATCGAGGCCGACCTCGAACCATCCGCTGCCGCGGACCGCGCCTTCGCCGGGGCGGGCTTCTGGGCCGTCGTGCTCGTCCCCGGATCCGTCCCCGCGGGAAGGCTCGAAATCTCCGGCGTTCCCTCGGGCGCGCCCGGTCTGGCGTCCCGTCTCTCCCCGAGCGGCCCCGGAGGCGCGGCCGTGCACACCCTGCGAGAGCTCGAGTCGGAAGCGCCGACCCTCACCGCGGCTCCCGGGCGCGCGCCTCTCCTCGCGTTCCGGATCGCCGAGTTCCCCCCCCGGGCCGGAGAGACGGTGAAGGCGTTTCTGGAGCGGGTCTCGGCCGACCCGGCCGCAGCGCCCCTTCGCGGGCTCGCCGCTCTCGCCGCCGACGATTCCTCGGAGACCGAGCGTCCGGAATTGATCGAGCGCCTGCCTCCCGGCTGTCGCCGCCTCGTGGACGTCGGCTGCGGAGCGGGCGCGACAGGGGGCGCTCTCAAGAGAAGAGACTCTCTTCTCGAGGTCACCGGAATCGAGATCGATCCCGCCGCCGCCGCCCGGGCGGCGGCGCGGCTCGACCGGGTCGTTTGCGGGGACGCCTCGAGCGCGCTCTCGGAGCTGGCCCTGGAGGGGCAGCGTTTCGACTCGTTTCTCTTCGGTGACGTGCTCGAGCATACGGCCGACCCGATCGCCGTGCTGGCGGCCGGGCGCATCTCCGCGGAGCCGGGGGCGCGTCTGGTGGCGAGCGTCCCGAACGCGGGGCATCTGTCGGTCCTGCGGGACCTGACCCTCGGCCGCTTCGACCCCGCGCCCGCTGGCCTGCTCGATGCCGGCCATCTGCGCTGGTTCACCCGATCCTTTCTCGCCGAGGCTCTCGAAGAGGGAGGGTGGCGGGTCGAGTCGATCGACGGCGTCGGAAGCGCGGCGGCCCCGGGCGCGGAGGGATTCCTCGACTCTCTGGCCGGGTGGCCCGGCTTCGAGCCGGCCCTGTTGTCCGCGTACCAGTGGATCGCGGTCGCGACGGCCTGAAGGGGACGGCCGGTGCGCATCGCCTACCTGCTCGAGTCGACGGAGCTTTCGGGCGGAGTCCGGGTCGCCCTCCTGCAGGCGGAGACCCTCGCCCGGCGGGGCCATCGCGTGTCCGTCGTTTCTCCGGCTCCGGAACCGCGCTGGTTCCCGCTCGCGCGCGCCCGCTTCGAGAGACGCTCCTTCCCCGAGTCGCGGGAGCTCGCCGCGGCGGAGGTCCGCGTGGCGACGTTCTGGACGACGGCCGGGCCCGCGGTCGCCGGCGCCGCGGGCCCGGTCTTCCACCTCTCCCAGGGGTACGAGGCGTCGTTTTCCTTCTACGCGCCGCAGCGAGAGCAGATCGAGGCCGCCTATCGGCTCCCGACCAGAAAGCTCGCCGTTTCCTCGACTCTCGCCGCCCGTCTCGAGGCGGCCGGATACGGTCCCGTCGAGAACGTAGGGCAGGCCTTCGATGCGACCGGTTTCTTCCCGTCCGCGGCGGTGGCTCCCGCAGGAGATCCCGTCGCGTTGATGGTCGGCCCTCACGGCGCCGACGTGAAGGGAATCGCGATCGGTCTCGCCGGCCTGGCGCTCTTCCGGGAGCGCGGGGGGAAGCTCCGGCTCCGCCGCATCGCCGTCGAGCCGCCCACGCCGGAGGAGTCGGCGTCGGCCGTCATCGACGACTACCACCGGGCGCTTCCGCCCGAGCGCATGCCGTTCGCCTACCGGGCCTCCGACGTGTTCCTGGGGCCGACCCGGCCGGAGGAGGGCTTCGGGCTTCCCGCTCTGGAGGCGCTCGCCAGCGGCGTTTCCTGCCTGCTCTCCGATACGCCCGGGAATCGCGAGATCGCCGGTCGCGCCGCCACCTATTTCGCCGACGGAGATTCGGAGGCGCTCGCCGCGGCGCTCCCGACCGCTCTCGGTCCGGAGGCTCGGGCTCGCGCGCGTCTCGAAGGGCCGGAGGTCGCGAAGCGGTTTGATCCCTCGCGCGTCGCCGAGCGGCTCGAGAGCGCTTTTGCCCGCGCGCTCGAAGCGGGAGAGGGGCGCTCCTGAACCCGGACGTCACGGCGATCGTCGTCAACTACCGGCAGGCCGCGCTCGCGGACGCGTGCGCGGGCACCCTTCGCGATGCCTTCGCGCAGGAGGGGATCGCGGGGGAGATCGTGCTCGTCGATTGCGGGTCGGGCGAGTCCGAGGCCGAAGCCCTTCGCCGCATCGACGCCGACCGGCTCGTGGCTCTGCCCGACAATCGCGGCTACGCGGGGGGCGTGAACGCTGGCCTCGCCCGCGCGCGAGGGCGCCATCTGATCCTGTCGAACGCGGACGTTCTCTTCCGGCCCGGCGCGCTCACCGCCCTGCTCGCGGCGGTGGCCCGTCCCGGCGCCGGCGCCGCGGCCCCGGTCTGCGAGTGGGACTCGGACGGCCGCGTCCTGCTTCCGCCGGGGTTCGATCCGGGTTTCTTCGGCGAGCTCGGCCTCTTCCGGGCGGGAAGCTCGCGCGCGCGCGATGACCGGCGGTTCGCGCGGTTCGCGCGCGAGGCGGTCTCCCTGTGGAAGCGCGGCGGGGCGGCACGCCATCTTTCCGGGGCGGTCCTCGCTTCCCGCCGGGACGTCTTCGACCGCGTCGGACGGTTCGACGAGCGGTTTCCGTTCGAGTACGAGGAGACCGAGTGGGAGAGTCGCGTGCGTCGCGCCGGGTTGGACCTCGCGGTCGTGGCGGACGCCCGCGTTCGCCACCTGTGGGGCGGCAGCGCCTCGGGGGATCCCGAAACGGCGCTGCGCCGCGGCGCGTCGCGCCGGCTCTTCCGGCAGCGCCGCTATGGCCGGCTGGGACGCGTCCTGCTCGAGAGGGCGGAGCGGCGGCAGGCGCGGCTCGACGGCGTTCGAACGCGGCGGCTGGACGAGGTTCCCGCACGCCCGGGGGAATGGATCGCTCTCTCGCCGCACGCTTCGCGAATTCCATTTGCGGGCGCCGAGCTCTCGACACCGTTTCGAATTCCCGCGGACCTCGTCTCCTCGCTTCCCCCCGGAGAGTGGTTCTGCACGACGTTCTCCGGCGCGGACGGCCGGCCGCGGGAGACGTTCGTGCTCGAGCGATCGTGACGGCGCGAATCCGGGAGGCCACGTCCGCCGACGCTCCGGGAATCCGGCGGCTTTTCACCCGGACGTTCGGCGCCGAGCTTTCCGAGGCCGAGTGGCTCTGGAAGTTCGAGCACGACCCCGACGGCTGGTACGGCGTCGTCGCGGAGGAACATGGGGAGATCGTCGGAAATTACGCCGGATGGGGCATGCGATTCCGCCTCGACGGGCAGGAGACGCTGCTCTACTCGGTCGGAGACGTGGCGACGGACCCCGGGGCGCGGGGCCTGGGCCGCGCGGTCTACCGGGCGATGGCGGGCGCGTTCTACGAGACCGTCCGCGCGCGGGGTGTCCCCTTCTGCTTCGGCTTTCCCAATGCGCGCGCTCTCGCGATCAGCCACCGCCTGATCGGATCGCGCACACTCTTCCCGATCCGGGAGGTGCGCGTGGCCGTGAGCGCCTTTCCCCCGCGGCCGGCCGGGACCGGCGCCGGCGACTTCGCCGGCGAGGCGTTCGACCCGCTCTGGGATACGGCGCGCGCCGAGATTCCGAGCGGAGCGGTGCGCGATCGCGCACGTGCGAACTGGAGGTTTCACGCGCGGCCGACGCGCTATTACCGAATGGTCTGGATCGGTTCCGCCCCGATGACTTCGTGGGCCGCGCTCTCTGTCGTCGGCGATCGCGCGCTGGTGGCCGACTGGCTGTGCGTGTCCGGGGGACCGGGGCTCCCCGAGCTGCTGTCCGCCGCGGCCGCCGAGGCCTCGACACTCGGAGCGCGAGAGATCGTTCTCTGGGAGAGCCCCGGCGGCCCGGGGCGAGAGGCGATCTCGCGGCTTCCCGGAGAGCGCGCCGACGCGGGGTTTCCTCTGATCGTGCGCTCCTTCGACGATGAGGCGGCGAGTCGGTTCGCGGCGACCGTCCATCTGGTTCCTGCGCTCTACGACCTCATCTGAGCGCGCTGTCGTAACGGGTAAACTGCGGGAAAGAGCGAGGGGAGAGCCGTTGGACGAAGGATCCCTGATCCCGTATCAGGCGAGCGAGCTCGTGGCCGGGCGCCTTCTGGTGCTCGGCGCGCATCCCGACGATGACGTGTTCGGCGCGGGCGGAACGCTCGCCTTAAACGCATCGGCGAAGGTTCTCCGCGTCTGGATCGCAACGGACGGAACGCGGCAGGAGGGCGTCGCGCCGGAGGCGGCGGATTCGTACGGAAAGCGCCGGCGGGACGAGGCCCGCCGCGCGGCCGCGGCGCTCGGGATCCCGGCGCCGGTCTTCGCCGGACTTCCGGACCGCGGCCTCGCGGACCGGCGGGGAGACCTCGACGCGGCGCTGGCCGCCCAGATCGCCGAGGTCCAGCCCGAGCTCGTGTTATGCCCGTCGCCCGTCGAGATTCACCCCGACCATCGCGCGCTCGCGGAAGCGCTCTTCGAGAGAGTCGCGGCTTCGCGTCCCGAAGATCCCGATCACGACCTCTACCGCTTCCTGCAGATCGCGTTCTACGAAGTCTCCCACCCGATCCTTCCGAACGTTCTCGTCGATGTCTCGGCGGCGGAAACGCGCAAGCGCGAGGCGCTCGCGGCCTTCGCTTCGCAGCAGGAGGTCCGCGACTACGCCGGCGCCGTCGCTGGGTTGAACGCCTACCGGCGGATCACCCTTTCGGGTTCGGGGCCAGTAGAAGCGTTCCGTCTCATCCCCTATGCGCTGCTCTCGACCCTCTCTCTCGAGTCGTTCCGGAGGTCCATCGGCCCCAGCGCGAACACCGACGGCTCGCGCCCCAGGGTCCCGGTCTCGGTCGTCGTGCGGACGCGCAACCGTCCGGCGCTCCTCCGCGAGGCGCTCGAAAGCCTGAAGGCGCAGACCGCCCGGCCGCGGCAGGTCGTCGTCGTCAACGACGGCGGAGCGCTCCTCGGGAATCTGAACGAATATCGCGGCGCGTTCGACCTCGTCCTCGAGGAGCTCCCGGAGCGCCGGGGCCGGTCCGCCGCCGCCAACCGCGGGGTGGCGCTCGCGACCTCCGAGCTGATCGGGTTTCTCGACGACGACGACCTGCTCGCGCCCGACCATTTCGAGAGGCTCTCGCGCGCCTGGACGTCCGGCCCCGAGCCGGTGGTGTATTCGGACGCGGTGACCGCCACGTATGCGGCGGCGGACGAGGGCTGGACGCCGCGTCACCGGGGAGTCCAGTACTCCCTCGATTACGACCCGGATTACCTCCTGCTCGCCAACTACATTCCCCTCCACACGCTGCTCCTTCCGCGCTCGCTTTTCTTGAAGGCGGGCGGTTTCGACGAGACGATGGAGTACTCCGAGGACTGGGATTTCCTGATCCGCCTGTCGGAGCTCACGGGATTCCGACACGTTCGAGCGATCACGTGCGAATACCGTCAATTCCAGGACCAGAACGGCGAATCCGGCCACGTCGCCGCCGGAGCGGGGGCGTTCCAGGAGGCGCGGCGGCAGATCTACGCGCGCTACGCTTCGCGGCGCACTGAGGCCGGCCTCGCCCGGGTGTTCGACCGCATGCGCGCGCAGATCGTGTTCTGGTACGAGAGGGATTTCGGATCCCAGGGCGAGATGCTCTATCAACGGGAGAGCCACCGGCGCCTTGCGGAGCGCGCCGCGGCCGGCGACGCGGCCCGCCTCGATCTTCGGGAGGAGAGACGGCGGGTGTCCGAGCTCCAGACGGAACGGGCCCGCCTCATGGCGGAGAACGAGCTCGTTCACGCGCGCCTCGCCGACGTCTTTAGCGCCAACGAGCGGTACGACCGGGAGCTCTCGGCGATGCGGACCGAAGTCGAGCGCCTCGGCGGGATCCTCGAGCAGATCTATGCCTCCCGCATGTGGCGGCTTCACCTGCTCGTGGACCGCCTCCGCGGCCGCCGTTGAGCCGCCGGGTCGTTGTCCTGGCGCCGGAGCCCATCCGGCCCCGGATGGCCGGCATGGGGATCCGGGCTCTCGAGCTCGCGCGGGCGCTCCAGGCCGAGCACGACGTCTGCCTTCTCGTCTCGAACGACCCGGACGAGGCGGCGGCGGTCGCCGGAGGAATTCCCGTCCAGTCGGCGCCTCCGGGCGCGCTCGGCGCGGCGGCGCAGGGCGCTCACGCGGCCGTCGTCTCGGGACACGCGGCGAACTGGTGGTTTCACCAGGCGCCGGAAGTTCCCGTCGCCGTCGACCTGTACGACCCGTTCTTCGTCGAGAACCTGCACTACGCGCCGGTGCTCGGAGAGGAGACGGCGCGCCACGATCGGGCGACGCTCGCCCTCGCCCTCGCGCGAGGCGACTTCTACCTCTGCGCGTCCCCGGAGCAGCGGCTCTTCTACGCCGGCGCGCTTTATGCCGCGGGGCGCGTCGGCGCGCGCAATTTCCCGGGGGACCCGGAGCTCGCGGGCCTGATCGCGGAAGTGCCTTTCGGCGCCCCGGCCGAGCCCGCCGCCGGCGACCCGAGCCGTGGCCGGAGCGCCGCGGGACTTCCCGCTGGCGGGCCGATCGTCCTCTTCGGCGGCGTCTACGACTGGTACGACCCCGAGATCCTGCTCGCGGCGTGGCCCGCCATCCTCGAGAGGCAGCCGCAGGCGAAGCTGCTCTTCTTCGAGAATCCCAATCCGGAGAGCACGCCGCAGAAGGTGTATGCGCGTCTCCTGGAGAAAGCGCGCGCGATCGACCCCCGCGGCGCGTCCCTCTTCTTCTCGCCGTGGCTTCCGTACGCCTCGCGCGCCGATCTCTACGCGGCGGCCGACCTGGTGGTCTCGATCTCCTCGCCCGGCCTCGAAACCGACCTGGCGTTTCGCACGCGACTCCTCGATGCCGCATGGGGAGGCGTGCCGAGCGTCTCGGTCCACGGCGGCTCGATCGCCCGATCGCTGGAGGAGGCCGGCGCAGGTCTTCGCGCGGAGCCCACGGCCGCCTCGATCGCCGCGAGCGTGTCCGCGTTTCTTTCGGACGCAGCAAGGCGGCGAAGCGCCGGCGACGCGGCGCGGCGGTTCGCGGCGGCGCGCGCGTGGAGCCGGGTCGCGGTCCCGCTTCTGGCCTGGTCCCGAAACCCGAAGGTCGATCCCGGACGCCTGGCGTTCCCGGCGAATCCCGCCCGTTCTCTCTGGAGTCGGGTCACGGGAAGGGAGCTATGAGTTGGCTGTTTTCCGTTATCAGTTTTCAGTTTTCGGGTTCGGCGGGGAGCGCGGTCGGGCGCCTGTAAACTCCCGAGCGCCATGTCCTCCACTCCGGATCTCTCGGCGGTCGTCGTCCATTACCGGGGAGAGGAACACCTCCGGGAATGCCTGCAGGCGCTGCGCGCGGCCGGCGGGGGCGGCCCCGTGGAAACGATCCTCGTCGACAACGGGGGGAGTCCGGCGATGGCGACGGTTCTCCGCGATCACCCGGAGGTGCGTCACGTCCCCGCGGGGGGCAACGTCGGGTTTGCCCGGGGATGCCGGCTCGGCGCGGAGGCGGCCCGCGCCTCGACCGTCGTGTTCGTCAACGACGACGCGGCCGTGGAGCCGGACGCGCTGGATCGTCTTTCCGCCGCTGTTTCAAACGCTCCCGCGGACGTGACGGCGGTCGCGGGAAGACTCGTCGACCGCGCCGGGAGGAACAACGACTTCTCCGACGGCTTCATGACTTTCGACGGACACGCTTTTCAGCGCGACTCCGGAAGGCCGCTCGAGCACGTGCCCGAGTCTCCCCCCGGCGAGGAGCGGCTGTTCGCCTGCGGCGGGCTGATGGCCGTGCGGCGGGAGGAATTCTTCGCCTCCGGCGGCTTTGACGACGACTACTTCGCCTATCTGGAAGACGTCGACTTCGGCTGGCGTCAATGGATCCGAGGCCGCCGCATCGTCTCCGAGCCGCGCGCGGTCGCCCGCCACCGCGGAGGCGCGACGGGTGAGGCGCTGGGCCTCTACTCGCGTGGCTTCCTGTTCGAGAAAAACGCCTTCGCGACCGCATTCAAGAACTTCGACGAGGATCATTTCCGCGCGCTGATGCCGGCGATCCTCGGCGCCTTCATGGCGCGGATCGCCGAGATGCTCGAAACACGCAATTCGGGGGCGGGCGAGCTGCGCCGCGACCCGTATCGAGAGCCTCGGCCGGTCGAGGCCGCCAATCCCTGGCGCCGCCTGTTCGGAATCGGGAGCCCCGGCGGGACAGCCTCGGGGGAGAAGCCGGTCTCGCTCGACGATCCGCTGACGGTTGCGCACCTGAGGGCGCTTCTCTGGATTCACCGGAGCTCCGAGACGCTCGCGGCCAAGCGGCGCGACGTCCAGGCGTCGCGGCGGCGCAGCGACGCGGAGATCTTCGCGCGGTTCCCCCTCCGCATCGTGCCGACCTATCCGGGCGACGAGCGCTTCGACGGCGCGTACTTCCGCGAGCTGCTCGGCCGATCGCCCGCGCTGGTGCGCTCGAGCCTCTCGGAGATCTTCGCGTGACGCCGCTCTTCTCGGTCGTCGTCCCCACATTCGAGCGGCTGGAGACCCTCGTCCGGGTCCTCGATGCGCTCGGAGAACAGGTCTCGCCCCCGCCATTCGAAGTCGTGGTCGTCGACGACGGATCGAGAGACGAGACGCCCCGGCGGCTCGCCGCCCACCGGACGCAATACCCCTTCCGGTTCTTTTCTCAGAAAAATGGGGGACCCGCCTCGGCGCGCAACCGGGGAGTCTCGGAGTCGCGCGGCCGGTTCGTTCTCTTTCTCGGCGACGACACCGTGCCCGAGCCGGAGCTGCTCGCGGTCCACGCCGCGGCGCATGCCGAGCCGCGTTCGCATCCGGCGGCCGTGCTCGGGTACACGACCTGGCCGCGCGAGCGGCGCGTCTCTCCATTTCTCCACCACATCAACGAGTACGGGCTGCAGTTCGGGTACGCGCTGATCGCCGATCCCGAATCCGTTCCCTTCAACTTCTTCTACACGTCCAACATCTCTCTCCCACGGGATCTTCTGCTCGAGGAAGGGCTTTTCGACACGTCTTTTCCCCATGCCGCGTGGGAGGACATCGAGATCGCCTACCGCCTCGTGCGCCGCGGAATGAAGATCGTCTACCGGCCGAGCGCCGTCGCCCGGCATCATCACGACATCACGTTCGCGTCCTTTCGGACTAGGCAGGAGAAGGCGGGAGAGTCCGCCGCGATCTTCTATGCGAAGCACCCGGAGCTGGGAGATTTTCTGGCCGTCCCTCAGGCGCTAGCCTTCCGCGACTCCTCGATCGTCGCCCGCCGCGTGCTGGCGTCCTGGGCGGCGCTCGCGGAGCGCTGGGACGTTCCGGGAGCCAGGAAGGCGGTCGATCGCGTGTTACGTGAGGACTATCTGCGCGGGCTCTCCCGGCGGCTCTCGGCGCGGCGGCCGGCGCCGGTTTCGGAGCCGGTGTCTCTTTCCGGAACACGAGTGACCTGAGCAGAGGTCACGGCGCGAAAGGCTCCGAAAACCGGCGCCCCGCAACTCCTGCAGGACAAGGCGCTTAAAAGCGCTGCCCACGAGCCCTGAACTGGCCCCCGGCTTGCTTTGTTAAAAGGCCGGGAGAAGGTGAACATGAAAAAGAAACTGCTTGGGATCGCCATCGCCGCGCTTCTGGTCCTCGCGCTGCCCGCGGCTTCGGCGCTCGCCGCACCACGTGGATCTTTCCACGGCGGCGGGGGATTTCGCGGCGGCAGTCGCGGCGGTCGCGTGATCATTTACGGCGGCGGCTTCATCAACCCCTACTGGGGGTGGTACGGGTATCCGGGCTACTACTCCGGCTACTACGGTTACGGCCGTCCTTACGGCTACGGATCGGGCTATGGAGCGGACTCCAACTGGGGAGCGGTCAAGACCGACGTCTCGCCCGAAGAGGCCCGCGTTTATTTAGACGGGAAGTACATCGGGACGGCGGATGACTTCGACGGATGGCCGGACAAGCTGTACCTGCGGCCGGGACACTATCGCCTCGAGTTCCGCCTGAACGGATACCAGCCCCTCTCGATCGACGTGGACGCGCAGCCCGGGCGGGAACTGAAGATCGACAACAAGCTCGCCCGCGGCAACGTGGGGATGAGCAACCAGGCGGATCCTCCGAAGATCGAAGGGGACGTTCAGCGCTACTTCGGCAAGCGCCGGGATCGGGACCGCGATCGGGACCGGGACCGCGATCGGAATGACGTCCGCCCCTATCGCCGCGACACCCCGGGTACGGACGGTTACGGCCGCGACCGGGTGAGCGTCGAGGAGGACGCCGACGAGGACGTCTCCGCCTACACGGACGGCGGGTCGGACCACGAGGGGGACACCGACGGCCAGGCCGACCGGGACCGCAACGTCGCGCCGCCGCCGCCGGCCGCCTGGCGGAATAGCGCGCCGCCGGCCAAGGTCCGGCCGGACGCCACGGTGTCGGTCCGGCCGGACGCCACGGTGTCGGCGCGCCCCGTCCGTGGCGACCGCAGCCGCCTGAAGATCAAGGCGGAGCCGGTCGACGCCGCCGTCTATCTCGACGACCGGTTCGTGGGCTCCGCGGATGAGCTCGCGTCGATGGACGCAGGCATCGTGGTCTCGCCCGGTAAGCACACGGTCACCATTTCGCGGCCGGGGTATCGCGACCGGAGCGCCGAGGTTCGGATCGGTAACGGCGCCACCGAGACCGTGGATCTTTCCCTGACGCGCTGACTCCGCTCCGGCTCCGGCCGGAATGGCACTTCCAGACGGGCGGCCTCGGCCGCCCGTTTTTTTTGTTAATGCGCGGCCGGAATGAGGCCGCCGACCAGGAGGTCCAGGAGGAGCGCCTCGAAGTGAAGGCGCCGGTTACCCCGCCGGTTGTCGGTCGGGGTGTCGGCGGCGGAGACGGCGGCCTTTGACAGCGCTTCGCCGGACCGCCGGGCGGCGAGGGCGCCCACGGCGCCCGCGGCCGTTCGATGGCGGATGTGCTCGACCGAGGCGCCGGAGGCGACGGCGGCGTCGGCCAGAAGCTCCGCCACGAGGGCCGAGTATCGGGGCTCGGCGCGCGCGAGATCTTCGGCGAGCATCAGAAGCGGGGCCGGCCGGTTGCCGGCGAGCGCGGAGTCTAAGGCGAGAAGGGCGCGCTCGCGGAAATCCCGGTACTCCGCCAGGCGCTCCGCGGGCTCCGCTTCCGTTTCCGGCGCGAAGAGGGCGAGGTCGGCGGCTTCGTCGTCCTCGAATCCGTGCGACGACCAGAGAGCCGTCCGCTCCGCTCGCGTCAGCGAGGGCACGATGGCGACCGCGCACCGGGAGCGAATCGTCGAGAGGAGCGATTCCGGACGCGTGGCCGTCAGGATCCAGTGGAGGTGCGTTCCCGGCTCCTCGAGAGACTTCAGAAGGGCGTTGCCTCCCTCGACGCCGAGCCGCTCCGCGCCGAGCACCAGGGCGACCCGGCGGGACCCTTCGTAGGGCCGGCCTGCCGCGAACTCGAGCGCCTGCCGCACGCGTTCCACCTTGATCTGCACGCCCTCGGCCTCCGCGACGAAGAGGTCCGGGTGGGCGCCGGAGGCCGCCCGGCGGCAGGAAGCGCACCCATCCGAACGGTGGTTCGAGCAGAGCAGGAGCCCCGCGAGCCTGCGGGCCTCCGCCTCGAGGCGGCTCTCGGACGGTCCGGTGAGGAGGAGGGCGCCCGGGAACCCGCCCTGGGGGCCGGTCGCGAGCCGCTCGAGCAGGGCGGGAGTCGTCATAGCGAGAAGTCTTTCGTGAGAGCGCTCCACGTGGCCCGAAAGACCTCGTCCGGGGCGCCGGCCGCCGGGACGATGCGGACGCGCTCCGGGCTTCTGCGCGCGATCTCCAGGTAGGCGAGGCGGACTCTTTCGTGGAAGGCGGCGTCCGCCGCTTCGAACCGTCCCGTCCCGCCGTCGCGCGAGCGCGCGCGCGCCAACCCCTCGCCCGGGAGGACGTCGTAGAGCAGGGTCAGGTCCGGCACGACGCCGTCCCGGGCGATCGCGTCCACGAACTCGACTCCCGCGGCGTCCAGGCCGCGGCCCGCCGCCTGATAGGCCGCGGTCGAGTCCGAATACCGGTCGCAGAGGACGTAGACGCCGCGGGCGAGAGCGGGACGGATCGCCTGGACAACGTGCTGCCGGCGGTCCGCCTCGAGCAGAAGCCATTCGGCGGCCGGGTCGAGATGGGTGTGCGAAACGTCCATCAGGATCTCCCGGATCTTCCGCCCGATCTCGGTTCCCCCGGGCTCCCGCGTGTCGAAGACGTCCTCTCCGAGCGCGCGGAGCTTCTCCGCCGCCCGCGCGAGCTGCGTCGATTTGCCGGAGCCCTCGACTCCCTCGAACGTGATGAAAGGCATGCGGGGGGAAGCTATCAGGTGTTCACTGGGCGAAGGGCGAAGGGCGCCGTCGGAAGAGGGCGGCCGATGAACGGTGAACGGCCAAGACCGAAAGAGTCTGGCTGCGAGTTGACAGCCCAGAGCAGAGTGCGCGTACACGGCATCGCCGGAACGCCCGGCGCTCTCAGCCCGCCCGACGCCCTCCGCCTTCGCCGTTCGCCCGGAAGCGCGCGAGGCGCGCTTCCGGTACTTTCCGGCTAACATGCACGTTTCCCGGACGTAAGCAATAGACATGGAAGGCGTAAGCGGGCCCTCGGGGCCGACGGTCACTCAGGGAGGGGGCTCTTCCCTCCGGGGCTGGTTCTACGTCGTCGGTTTTCTCGGCCTCGCCATCGCGGTGGCTTCCATCGCGGACATGTTCTCGCCCCGTCCGTACGACGGGATCGTCCCGATGCCCTACAGCCGCAGCGGCATCGAAGTCCGCGCGGCCACGCCTCGCGGGCCCGCCGCCCGGGCGGGAATCCCGGCGGGCGACTGCGTGCTCGGGATCGGAAACCACCTCGTCAACTCGATTTCCGACGCCTCGACCGAGCTTCGCAAGCACAAGGTCGGAGACACGGTCCCGTACCTGGTGCGCCGCGGGCCGTGCCCGCAGACCGGGCGCGTCGGCGAGCCCGGTGGGGAGGTTCGCATCGTTCCGCTGCGTCTTTCCTCCGAGCGCCTGGGGGGGACGACCTACCTCTACGCCGCGATCCTCGGCTTTCTCTTCTTCTTCATCGGGCTGTTCGTCTTCCGGAAGCGGCCCGAAGACCGGTCGGCGCGGATCTTCTTCCTTCTGTGCGTCCTCTTCCTGCTGTTCTTCGTGTGCCGCCTCCGGCCCGCCTCGTACTGGTGGATCGACGTCTTCGTCCAGAACACGGGAACCGTCAGTCTGTTTCTGCTTCCCGCCGTCTTCCTCCACTTCTTCCTGATCTTCCCCCGGCCGAAGGAGTTTCACTTCGCGCACCGGGACGAGTGGAGCGGCGAGGAGCCGCCGCGATGGAAGAGCCGGCTGCAGACGTTTCTGTCCGCGAGCCCGTCCCTGCTCTACCTGCTCTACGCGATTCCGCCCGTGGTCTTCCTCTACGACGTCCTGCGCCAGCTGCGAGGAGACCGGGTGTCGATCCTCTCCGGCGCGCCGCTTTCCTCCTGGGCGCTCCTCGGCGACTACCTGATCCTCGGCCTCGCCTCCCTCGCGCACTCGGCGTTCACCCTGCCCGATGCGCGCGAGCGCCGCCAGGCCTTCCACGTCTTCGTCGGCACGATTCTCGGGACGATTCCCTATCTCCTCCTCGGGATCATCCTGCCGTCCGCGTTCAACACGGACGAGTACGTGTTCTACGGCATCGTGCCGATGATCTTCATCCCGCTGACGTTCGCCTACGCGATCGTCCGGTTCCAGATGCTGAACATCCAGTTCGTCGTCCGGCGGACGTTCCTCTACGCGATTACCACAGCGATCCTCTTCGGTTTCTACGCGATCGCGATCGCCGCCGCGAACGCGCTCTTCAAACGCTCCCGCCCCGGCTCCTCCGCCCTCTTCAATTTCGGCTTCTTCCTGGTCGTGCTTCCGCTGTTCGAGTTTCTGAGGCGCCGCCTGCAGACGCCGCTCGACAAGCTCTTCTTCCGCGACAAGTTCGACTACCAGACGGCTCTCCTCGAGATGAGCGAGGCGATCACCGGAGAGCTCGACCTCGGAAAGATCGCGGACTACCTGACGGCCAGCATCGCGGGCACGCTGCGGCTCGAAAAAGCCTCCATCTGGCTGCGCGAGCGGGACGGCTGGCTCGAGCGCCGCGGGAAGCGCG
>JBDUBP010000135.1:0-4847 GCA_040004075.1 Acidobacteriota bacterium
TAGGCGACTTTGTCTGCGCGCTCCTTCTTGAGTTGTCCTTCGCAGGCGCGTGCGTCTACTTCTCGCCGTTGAGTCGCGCGACGAGAGACTTCGGGGCGCGGAAGCGCCAGGCGGCGGTCAGGCCGTCTCGGGCGACTGTTTTCGTCGCGCTCTTCAAGTGAACCCGCGTGGCGCCCTGGCGGCCCCAGGCGCCGTTGACCGGCGAGAAGACGTTCGGTGCGATCTGCATGAAGGCTTCCTGTTCCTCGGGCGTCAGCTTCACCATGGCCCAGCCCTTCTCGGGCATGAGGGTGGCAAAGATCTTTCCGCCGACGCGGAAGTCGGGGTGGCCCATGTGGGCGCTTTCGGTCGCCTCGGGAAGCGAGAGAGCGATCTTGCGGAAGTCGTTTTCGGTCATGGTGTCTCCGCCTCTTCCCTGGCTCGGCGCACCCACTTGGGAGCGGACTCTGTCTTCTGCCGCAGGATCAGGTTCAGCTGCCCGGCATGATGCTGAACGTGCCGGAGGTTGTAGAACATCAGCTCGAGCCTGCCGAGCGAGCCGTCGAGAAAGCCGGTTCGCTCTCTCGCGCGTTCGTCCGAGAGGGCATCGATCGATCTCTGGCACTTCTCCCGGCCGTGGCGGAGATAGCCGCGGAGCTCCTCCTTCGTGTAAGGCCGCTCGGGAAGCTCACCCTCCGGGTTGAACTCCGAGAGGGTGAACGGCGACGGAGGCGCGAATCCGTCCGGCGACTCGCCGAGATAGAAGTCCAGGAAGAAGAGCGCGTGGAATGCGACATACCAGAACTCGGGAGTCTGCGAGCGGTCGCTCCAGAGGTCCTGCGGGCAGGCGGCGACGGCGTTGTCGAGCATGTCGATCGCCGCGCCGAACTGCTGCCAGAGGGCGGATCTCCATGGGGCGTCCAGCGGGATTTCCGGGGCAGCGACGATGGCGGGCACCTCCGCGATAAGGAGATTGTATGCGGCCGATCGGCGGTTGAACACGCGGGTCGGACCCCTCACCCCGGCCCTCTCCCCGTGCCCGGGGCGAAAGCAGAGGCGAGGGAGCAGAGGTCGGGAAGCACGCCGACGCCGTGACGCATAGACTCCCCGGCAAGATCGACCGCAGGAGGGATCGATGACGCGCCGCCACTTCTATCTCGCCCTGTGCCTCCTCGGCTCCGTCCTCCCATACTCGCAGTTCCTGCCCTGGCTCGTGGCGCACGGGGTCGACGTGCCGCTTTTCGTTCGGGAGTTGTTCGCCAACCGGATCGCCGCCTCGTTCGCGCTCGATGTTCTCGTTTCCGCGGTCGTGGTCTGCGGCTTCATCCTGGTGGAGGGACGGCGGGTTGGCATGACGCATCTCTGGATTCCGGTCGCCGCCGTGTGCCTCGTCGGCATTTCCTGCGGTCTGCCCCTCTTTCTCTACCGGCGCGAGGGCGTGCTGGGAGTCGCCGCGGTTCGATGACGGCTCGGGACGCCGCGTCTTCTGCCGAAGGGATCTAGACGGCGCAGCAGTGCCGCCGGCGGACGATCGCTAGCCGCCCCAGCGGGCGCGCTTGCCTCTCGCGTCGATGTGCACGAACGGGCCGTGCGCCGACGTGGCCGGGTAGATTCCGATTCCGCCGGTCAGCTCCGGGTGGGACAGCTCGACCATCTCGGCGGCATGGGCGAGAACGTGCGCGTCCTTGAGATCCACGCGGCCGTCCCGATTCAGGTCGCTCATGTGCCCGCGGCCTAAATCGTCCGGGTAGACATCCGCGGCGTCTCCGTACTGGTGCCGCGAAACGGCCGACCGGCCGCCGCCGCCTACGCCCTCTTCGTTGTAATCCGGCGTGCGGAATCCGCTCATGACGGACAGGCCCTTGACCCGGTAGCCCTCGCGGTTCAGCTCGGCGATCGTCAGCTCCAGCTTGTCGAGCAGCCGCGGCTGCAGGGCGACGTATTTGGGCCACACGTCGGGCTGGTTCTTGGTGAGGAACTGGCCGAGCGCGAAGTGTTCCGAAACCTTCAGCCCGACGTTGCCCGGCGTGACCTGCACGAACCCTCTGGGGCTGGCGTAGGCGGGATCCTCGGGAGCGCGGTTCTCGAAAGGCCAGTGGCCCATCCGATAGAGGCCGATCCGCCCGTTGACCTTCGCCGCGAACGGCGTCATCACGATCCAGCGCAGGGCCGCCCCGGCCGCTCCCACCGCGTCCATGGCGTAAACGCCGGGCGCTCGGGGCTCCGCGGGGATCTCGGAAACGGGGACCTCGCCCGGAAGAGTGAAGACGGCGCGCAGCTTTCCCGACGTGCCGATCAGCGTCGAGAGCGGCGCAAATCCAGAGGGCGTTCCGGCCAGGCGTCCGAGGAGAATGAAGAAAAGCGCCGCCGAAATGGCGATTCGGAATCGGTTGGACAAGGAACGAGAATTGTACAAAATCCGGGGCAAAAAGGCAAGGGTGAAGAGTCGTCAGTTTTCAGTTTTCAGTCCTCAGTTCTTGGCCCGCGGGCAGGCCTGTCGATGGCCCGACCCGGGTGAAAAGACCCATTGAAAACTGAGAACGGATAGCTGGCAACTCAATAAATAATGACCTGGTCGCCGACCGACGTCAACTCGTAGAGCGTCTCCAGGTCCTTGTCCGCCAGCCGCACGCAGCCGTGCGAGACGCTCCGGCCGAGCTGGTCCGTGGCGAGGGTGCCGTGGAGCGCGTACCCGCCGCCCAGGTTCAGACGGTATTTGCCGAGGACCTTGTCGAACCGCCGTTGTTTGGTCGTGACGGGCGGCACCACGACGGTCTTGCCCGCCGAGATCACCTGGCCCGGAGGCAGCTCCTTCGTCGAGCCGTCGGGCGAAATTTCGATCACCGAACCGTTGCGGATCGTCAGGATCTTTCGCTTCGGCCGGCCTCCTCCCTCGACCCAGGACCAGACTCCGCCCGCGCGGGAGAGGTCGGGGGGAATCGGCGCCCCGGTGGCCGCGTCGACGGCCTCTCCCGGCTCGAGTCGCACGACCGTCGCGCGCTTCTTCCGCGCCTCCTCGACGAAGTGCCAGTCGGGAGGGACCCACACGGGGTTCTCCTCCTTCGACCGAATCTTGAACCGCCCGGTCGGGGTCTCGAAAAGGGTCGTCTTCCCCTTTTCGACGAGCGTCGTGCCTTTGCCCGTCGAGCAGATCGCCTGGAAGACGGTCCGTCCGCCCTGCCGCACCCAGAGCCTGTTTTCCGAAGTCGAGATGACGATCGTCTGCGGCGTGTCGGCCGACTCGTCCAGGCGGACCTCGGTGCGCGCGACTTTCGATCGGAGGTCCGACACCCGCGCGGCGCTCTCCTCCGCGGCGCTCTTGAGCTCGTCGAACCGGCCGCCCATGCGCGCCGCGATCATCCGATCGATCTCGCGCAGGCGCGAGAGCTTGCCCGCGTCGCGGAGGTTCTCGATCTCCGCCGTCGCGGTGAATGCCACGGCTCCGATCGCGATCACGAAGAGCGCCCAGGCGCCCAGAAAGCCGAGTCGGAATTTCACGTCTGTTCCGTTCCCATCTAGAAGACGTACACGCGGGTGCGCGGACCGACGCGCTTCCAGATCGCCGCGAGGTCTTTCTCCGGCACGAGAAAGGACCCCGGCTTGACGCCCTTCAGCGGGCTTTCCGTCGGAGGGAGCGAATGGATCACGGCGTCACCGGAAAGGACGATCACGTACT
Source organism: Acidobacteriota bacterium (assembly GCA_040004075.1). Taxonomy (GTDB): domain Bacteria; phylum Acidobacteriota; class Thermoanaerobaculia; order UBA5066; family Gp7-AA6; genus JALYUA01. The sequence goes on from JBDUBP010000135.1 coordinate 3,656, forward strand.
TTCCGAGGCCGTTCTCGATTCGGGGAAGCGGGTCGGGAACCGGCGCGCGGTTCATCGCGTACACCCAGGCGGGAGGCGCCCAGTCGGCGCCCTGCAGCTTCTCGCGGATGGAATACGCGCCCGAGAGCGCCGGAAAGGTCCATCGCCGCTTCCCCTCTTCGATGGTCTTCGCGGGGGCAGGCTCGGCCGCCGCCTCCCGGACCACGCGATCGCCGTACTGAAAGCGGAAGCGTTTCTTCGCGGTGTCGAGGACGATGAAGAAGTCCTCGCTCTTGACGCTCTCGAGGTACTTCAGCCGCGAGTCGAGCTCCGACCCGAGCGTCTTCGCGTCCGCCTCGGAGTCTGCCAGCTCCTGCCGCAGACGCTTGACGTCCGCGGGCACCGCCGCGGTGCGCCGGACCGATTCCGCGAATTCCCGCTCGAGTGAGCGCCGGTGCACCGTCGCGCCGAACCCCATCGCGGCAGCGAGCGCCAGGAGCCCGAACGACAAAGCCCACGGTGGGCGCGGCCTCTTCGGGGCCCTTCGCAGGCGGCGGGACATTCGAAGAAATCCAGTCCGCACGGCGATGATCCCCGAGGCGTCCATGGGGCCGGGCGCGCGGCCGGGTCCCGATCCGCCGGGCCGGGGCGCTCCGCTCAGGCGGCTCTCCCGCGCTCGGCGTCGCGCCGCGGGGAGTGACCCGGGCTCTTCACTTCACGCGGACGAAGTCCCGGGCGGGTCCCGTCGCGGGGATCTCCTCCGGAACACCGAGGTAGAAGCCCTGGCCGTAGGGAATGCCGAGCCGGCGGCACTCTTCGAGGTCCTCGGGGGTCTCGATGCCCTCCGCGACGCACGTCGCGTCGATCCGGCGGGCGAGGTTGACGAGCATTTCGACGACGTCGCGCTTGATCGTGTCGGCGTGCAGGCCCGTGATCAGCGTGTTGGCCACCTTCAGGTAGTTCGGGCGCAGCTCGGCGATCGACTGGAGCGAGGCGTACCCGGAGCCCGCGTCGTCGATGGCGATCTGGAAGCCCTTGTCCCGGAGCGCCGCCAGCGCCTCGCGAAACACGGGAATGTCCTGGATCGCGGAACGCTCGGTGACCTCGATGACGACCCGCTGCTTGAGGTTGAGAAGCGGCTCGAGCGTCTCCTTGCGTGTCGTCAGCGCGGTGATCGAGTCCGCCTCGACGTTGATGAAGAGATGCCCGCCCG
>JBDUBP010000117.1:0-16264 GCA_040004075.1 Acidobacteriota bacterium
GCAAGGAGCCTGAATGACCAAGGAAGACCTCAGGCCGCGCGTCAAGGACCTGATCGTGCGGCGCCTGAAGCTCGAAATCGACCCTCAGACGATCGACAATGAAGCCCCGCTCTTCGGCGAAGGACTGGGCCTCGACTCGATCGACGCCTTAGAGCTCGTGCTCGGCCTCGAGCAGGAGTTCGGGATCAAGGTCGAGGACGAGGAGGTCGGCGTGAAGGCGTTCGCCTCCGTGGACGCCCTCTGCGACTTCATCGAAAAGAAAAAGCAGGCTTGAACGCCCCGACCCTGCCGCACGGGTATCCCTTCCGATTCGTCGATGCGATCGTCCGGGATCGCAACGCCGACTTTTCGGAGGGGACGGTGTCGCTCCGCGTCTCGGGCAACGGGCGGGCGGCTATGGGGGAGTGCTGGGGCTCGACTCTGCTGCTGGCCGAGGCGATCGCGCAATCCGCCCTGCTGCTCGAAGGCGGAGACGCGGAGCTCGGAAGGAAGGGATTCCTCGCCGGGCTCGACGCGCTCGAGCTCGTGCGCAGGCCTCGCGCCGGAGAGACGCTCTCGGTCGAGGTCCGTCTCGCCGGCCGTTTCGGTGCGATGGCGAAATTCGAAGGCCACGTGAAGTCCGGAGAGGAGACGCTCGCGCGGGGTTCCATCCTGGTGCGTAAGGGCGATTAGTGGTCTCCGCCGACGAGACCGCCGTGGCGTTCCAGTGCACGAACGTGCCTCCACACCGGTTCGTCCTCACGGGCCGCACGCGCAACGCGAACGGGATTCTGATCACGCTTCAGCGGCTCGACATTCCGTATCCGCCCCGCGAGATCTTCGTCACCAATCGCGAGATGAAGATGGGCTACGACGACGTCATCAAGGCGTGTTTCGTCTGCGTGGATCGCGGGCAGAAGGAGAAGGCGGTGGCGATCCCCAAGTCCGAAATCGAAGCCGGCCTGCCACCCGCATGACCCCCGGGATCAGGCGGCACGAGGGTTGCGGCTTGGAACGCCGGTAAGCTTCCGATGGCCATTCTTCCGCCGGCCGACCTCGATTCCGGCCCTTACCTCGACCGGCTGATCGAGCTCAAGGTGTTCGGCCGCAAGCCCGTCACGGATCCGCCCGGCTATTCGACCGACGACGCGGCGGCGGAAAGAGTCATCGCGCACCTGAATCGCCCCCCCCTGCGGTGGATGGCGATCCGCGAGGAAAACGCCTGGACGTTTTCCTGGCGCCAGCCGTCCGATCCACCGGATCCCGACGCCACCTTGACCCGATACGTCCGGTTGATCTCCGCGTCGGCGCCGACACGCCCGCTCGCGATCTGCCGGGCCGCCCTGAAGCTCCTCGCCTCCCGGCGTTAGCGGACGTTCATCCGTTCAGCGGGAGAGACTGTCCGTCGGCTCGAGCGCCTCTCCCACGCAGCGGATCAGCTCCTCCGCCGAATAGGGCTTGCGCAGGGTCCTACGGGCGCCGGCCTCCGCGTAGCTGGCGCGCTTCTCGGCGCCGAGGATGCCGCTGACCAGGATCGCGGAAACGTGCGGATCGATCTCCTTCATGCGGAGAAAGGCCTCCCAGCCTCCGAGCTTCGGAAGCCCGATGTCGGTGACGACGACGTCGATCGCGCCGTGCTGCGCCTCGAAGACCTCGACCGCGGCGAGGCCGTCGCTCGCTGTCAGAACGCGATAGCCCTCCTCCGCGAGAAGTTGCCGGACGGACTCGAGCAGGAGAGGCTCGTCCTCGACGAACAGGACCGTCCTTCCTCGGGCGTCGGCAACCGCCCGCTCGGTCTTCGCCTCTCGAGGCTCCCCGTCGGGCTCCGGCGCCCCTGCGGGTAACGCGAGACGGAAGCGGGTGCCGCGGCCCACCTGGCTCCGGAGATCGATCGAACCGCCGTGGGTTTCCACGATCCCGAACACCACCGCCAGTCCGAGGCCGGTGCCGGCGCCTTCGCCCTTGGTGGTGAAAAACGGCTCGAAGACCCTGCGACGCGTCGGCTCGTCCATCCCCGTCCCGGTGTCCTCGACGCACACGCAGGCGTATTGGTCATGCTCCGCCGAGGGGGAGCGTTTCCGGATGACCGCGCCGGCGCAGCCTTCCGTACGTATCGACAGCACACCTCCGTCCGGCATCGAGTCGCGCGCGTTCAGGCAGAGGTTCAAGAGCGCCTGAACGATCTGATTGGCGTTTCCCTCGACGGCCGGCACGTCCGCGCCGAGCTCCACGCGGATCTCGATGGATCTCGGGAAGGTCTCCCGGACGAGGTCGGTCACCTCTTCGACGATCTCGTTCAGCTGCACGCGCGCCGAGGGCGCGTCACCCCGCCGCGCGACCGTGAGCAGCTGCCGCACGACGCCCGCGCCGCGCTCGACCGTCTTCTGAATCGTCTCGACGTGAGCCGCAATCCCGGGGAGGCCGCGCCCCTCTATTCGGATCAATGAGGCGTAAGCGCCGACGATGTTCAGGATGTTGTTGAAATCGTGAGCGACTCCGCCCGTCAGCGTGCCGAGAGACTCCTGCTTCTGCGATTCCCGCAGCTGTTCCTCGAGGCGCTTGCGCTGGCTGATCTCGCGAAGGAGCGCCAGTCCGCCGACGATCTCGCCTTCCTCGTTTCGGAGGGGAGCGTACTGCGAGTCGAAGGACCCGCGAAGCTCCAGCGGCTCGCAGGTCTGGTTTGCCGCGAAATAGCTCTCTCCCTCCAGGGTCGCGAGGAAGAGGCGTAGCTCCTCCGAGGATTCGAGCGACGGGAAGACGTCGAGCGCCCGCCGGCCGAGAACGTCCGCGGCGCGCCGTCCGCTCGCCCGTTCCATCGCGGGGTTCCACAGCGTGTACCGCAGGTCGAGGTCGAAGGCGAGAATCGCGTCCGCGCTGCTGCGGACAAGACTGTCCGTCAGCGCGTGCTGTCTCCGCAGCTCTTCGTCCGCCTTCTTCTGGGCGGTGACGTCGCGGAAGACGCAGACGGCGCCCTGAATCGCTCCCGTCGCGTCCCGCAATGGCCTGGCGCTGGCGCAGAGCCGCCGCGGCTCGGGCGAGTCCTCGCGATCGAGCACGGCCTCCTCGTCGTCCACGTTCTCACCCGCCAGGGCCCGGGCGAGAGCGCTCTCGCCGAACGAGAAGACGCGGCCGTCGGATCGATAAAGGCCGAACCGTTTCGAATCGGCGCTCGCGGGTGGCGGTCCCACGATGCGCGTGGCGGCGGCATTGAAAAACTGGAAATTCCGCTGGCTGTCGATGACGACGACGCCTTCGGCCATGTTGTCGAGAATGGAAGAGAGGACGCCCCTCTCCTCCCGGAGCATTTCCTCCGATTCCAGGAGGCGGTCCGTTTTGATTTGAAGGTCCGCCGCGACGCGACGGCGCTCGCTCACGTCGCGTGAGACGACGATGAGGAAGAGCGGCTCTCCGTCCTCGTCGTGAATCGTGCTGGTCGTCATCTCGACCGGGACCTGCGAGCCGTCCTTTCGCACGCAGACCAGTTCCGCGGAGGAGTGGCCCGACTCCAGTGTCCGGGCAACGAGCTCCGCCGTTCCGGGCGCGGAGTCTGCGTGGTGCAGGAACCCGATCTCGCGCCACGAGGCCTCGTGGGCGCTGTACCCGAAGATTTCCTCCGCGCGGCCCAGCCAGCGGACGATCCGTCCGTCGAGCCCGGTCAGGATCACCGCGTCGGGCATCCGGTCGAGGATCTCGGTGGAGAACGGGAGATCAGAGTCGGAGCGGCGGCGCCGGCGCGAGCGGCGCTCCGTCGCGCCGGGGTGCTTTCGCGCGATCGACGTCATCTCCGGAAGCGGGTCGTTCACAGGAGCGAGAGGCCGCTGGCGCGTTCGCTCATCCGGCGCGGATTGCGGCCCGTGGCTCTGGGGGGTGCGCGATCTTTCTCGAACGTTCATCGGCCGCTCCGGAGCCCGATCGAGAGGAACTCGGGTTCGAGGAGCGAGCGCGGGAACGGCGAGGGTCCAGACGCCGGAAAGGGACCCCATGGCAAACACCGGGGACGGGCACCAATTCGCACGGGAGAGAAGCAAAAGTTAACGCCGCCGGTGGTCGCGGTCGGTACGCTGACGTACGTGCCGTTCAGGAGGGCTGGTGTGAGTTTTGCCGGAGGAAGTCGATCGCTTCGCGTTCGGCGCCGCGTTCCCGCGCGTTCTGAAGAAAAAGCTCGACTGCGGGGCGGAATCCCGGGTCGGAGCGCACGAGAGGGCGAAGCTCGCGGTCGACCCGGTCGGGCAGGCGCTCGGCCCGATAGAGCAGCGCGCGGCCCATGGACGTATCGCGGCCGGGCGCGCCGGCACGCTCCGCTCCCTCGAGCGCCGTCTCCGCCTCGGGGAGCTGCCCGGCGTCGACCGCCAGCATCGCCATGGTCAGCCACGCGTCGCCACTGGAGGGGTCGAGTCGGGTCGCTTCACGGACCTCGACGAGCGCTTCCGCCGTCCTGCGCTGAGCCCCGAGGGCGCGGGCGAGGGCGAGGCGGGTGCCGGCGTCGGCGGGCGCCCGGCGGACGACGTCTCGAAGAACCGCCTCGGACTCCGCCGCGCGTCCCTGCCGGAGAAGGTTCCCGCCGAGCGTCCTGCGGGTCGCCGGGTCCTCGGGATCGAGCGCGATCGCGGCGCGATACCAGGCCTCCGCCTCCCCCGGACGATTCAGCCGGTCGAGCGCGATGCCGAGCTCCGTGAGCGCGACCCGGCTCTGAGGCTCGAGCTCCACCGCGCGGCGCAGCTCCCGTTCCGCCTCGTCCATCCGGCCGAGGTTCAGAAGCACGGCCCCGCGGCCCACTCGCGCCGGCGCGTACCGTTCATTCAAGGCGAGCGCGCGATCGAAATCGCGAACCGCCGCCGGGAGCTCCTTCTCATGGTTGAGAGCCGTTCCGGAGGCGCTCCACTCTTCGCTGAACTGGTGGCTCGGCTCGTGGACGCGAAGTTGGCAGATCACCGCGCCGGCGCAGAGCGCCGCGAGGGCCGGCGCCCGGAGGCGCCAGGAACCGCTCGGCCGTCCGATCAGGCCGGCGATGCCCGCGCCGGCGAGAATCGCGAGAGCGGGAACGGCGGGCAGCCGGTAGCGCGAGGCGACCACCAGCAGCACGCACGTCGTGAGCGCCGTGACGAGCCAGATCCACAGGAGGACGGGGCGAGGACGAGACCGGGCGGCGACCGCAATGCCGGCGGCGGCCAGCGGGAAGAGCAGGCCGAACCCGGGCAGAAGGCGCAGGATCGAGGATTCGTTGCGGAAGAAGCCATAGCTGAACGTGTCGCGGATCTCGTCCGCCTGGACCGCCCACACCGCCTTGGCGCCGAGAAGCCGGACCCAGGCGAGCGGCGCGTCCCCGATTTCACGAAACGTTTTCGCGTAGAAATATCGGTCTTGTCCCGCGGGCCGCGTGACCCCGTGGCGGGCCGGCTCCGCTTCCAAGCGGTCCCACGCCTCGCCGGGCCGCACGCTGGGCACGCCGCCGAGCCGCGGAGAGTTGCCGATGTAGAAGTTCAGGCCTCCGTGGCCCTGGATCAGCACGGGCCCCGGCGTCGAGCGGACGTTGGCGACGGCGACGGGGAGGATCGGAATCGCGCAGGCTGCCGCGAGGATCGCCGCTCCGCCGAGCGCCCTCGCGCGCCAGCCTCCCCGCCAGGCGATCCAGACGAGGATCGGGGGCAGGAACAGGAGACACGTCGGACGAACGATCGCGGCGAGGCCGAAGAGGACGCCTCCCGCGGCTAGGCGCGCTCGCGATTCCTGACGCCCGGACAGGACCAGAAAGGCGGCGCACAGAAGAAAGAGGAGAAGGCCCTCCGACAGGACGGACACGTCGGTGAGGGCGAGTGGTCCGTAGAGGGCGAGCGCGAATCCGGTCACGAGCCCCGCGGTCCGGCCGAAGAGGCGTGTCGAGAGCCGCGCCGCCAGAAGACACGTGACCGCTCCGAGAGCCGCCTGGACGAGCCGGACGACGGCGAGCGATCCGTCGAAGATCGCGAGCAGCGCGCCGAGGAAGAACGAGTAACCCGGGCCGTGCGCGGGCGGCACCGGCCAGGCGAAGTTGCCGGCCGCGATCTGCTCGGCCCAGGTGAAGTATTCCCGCGAGTCGAGCTGGGGCGTGCGGAAGAGGGGAGTGCTCCCGAGGTCGGAGGAGACGCCGAGCCGCACGAAGAACGCCGCGCCCAGGATGAGAAGGAGCGGCATCGGAACCGTTACCCCGCCGCGCAGGAGCGGGTGCGCCGCCGCCGGTTCCGGAATGCCGGCGGCCGGTGGCCGAGGAGGCGGAGTCGCCGCGGCTCTCTTCCTTCGGCTCATCTCGACTCCGCCGACACCGCGCGCGCCATCTACTTCGAGGTACGCGGGTTCGCGCCAGACGTTCTCTTGGACGCGTAGCTGTGCCAGCGAGGCACAGAAACCCGGCGGCGCCTCCGGCCGGAGCGACACAACGATGCAGGCTCGCGAGAACTTTCACGCGATCGGTCCGGGACTGCCCGCGCGGGCGGTCAGAGTTTGACGAGGAGGGCGCCCGTGAAGCGGCTCTCTGTCCTGCGAAGATCGGGCAAGAAACCTGGAACCGCCGAGCCCGGCGGCCCGGAGTTGCCTCCGAGCGGCGTGATGCCGCCAGGACCGCTGTCGAGAAGGCGGCCGGGATTCTCGAGGTACTTGTACTGAACGCTGTCGTCCGTGTGGATTCGCTTGCGCGCCGCGGTGCCCGGAGTGTCGGTCCCGAAGTAGTTGTTGCTGAGAATCGAGAGAGAGCTCGTCGGCCGCCACAAGAGCTGAAACCCGAGGCCGGGCGCATGGTTGAACCGGCCGTACGACTGCCACCCGTTGACGATCCAGAGCTCGGCCTTGAACCGGTCGCTCGGGAAGACCTGAATCCGGACGCCGTTGAAGAACCACGGCGTGTTCGACGAGACATACGACGGCTGGTACGACCAGTTGTCGTACTGGTAATAGCTGAAGAGCCCGACGTAGGACATGAAGATCCCCGCGTCGACGTTGATGCCGTTCCATTTGTCGATGTGGTACCCGCCGTACGCCTCGGAGATGTACCGGTAGGCGTTGTCGAGATTCCACTCCCCGCGCCCGGTGCTCGCGTCGTTGCGCGGCGTCGCCTGCGAATACATCCCGAACTGGGTCAGGAGCCGCCCGCGCGTTCTTCCAGTGAAAATCGCCTCCGACACCGAGTTGCGTGAGCTGGAATTCGCCGGACCGGAAGATCTCGCTCGATCCTCCGATGGTGTCGTCGGACGGGTGGCTCACACTGTAGGTGTAGCGGGTGTCGAGCCGGAACTCGCCGGTGAAGGCGCTCGAATCGAGCGGCGAGTCCTTCTGGCGGCTGTTGCCGGTCAGCCACGTGAAATCCGCAAAGGCGAATGGCTCCCCGGGCTTCGGCTTCGCGGCGGCAGCTTCCGCCGCCGGCTCCGCCGCGGGCGTGGCGGCGCTTCCTCCCGACGCGGTGACCGGTCCGGAATCGGCCGGCGGCGCTGGGTCAGGGCCGGCCCGGCCGGACTCCAGCGCGGTGAGGCGCCGTTCGAGGCTGTCGATGCGGTCCAGGAGCGCGCGCTCGCGCCGCGCCGCGTTCCCCCCGTCCCCGTTGTCCGTTGCGGCCGCGGCCGCGGCCCCCGCGGCACCGGCAGCGGACCCGGCGGCCGAAAACAGCAGGCAGGCGGCGAGCATCGGCGCCAGGCGGAAATACATGCCGCAGGCTAGAGGGGCGGAACGGAAGAAGATCGAAGAGGACGCGAAAGAAATCGGAAAGAGAATCCGGCTCCGTACCGCGCGCGCCGGGGGACGAAGATCGCATCGCCTGGAAGAACGGTTCCGATTCTCTCCCGGTTTCGGCCAGGGCTCGCGGACAATCGCGCACCGATGTCGCCGCCCCGCCTCCGGATGCTCGCCGTCGTCGCGCCGTTTCTGCTGGGCGGAGCCCTGTACGCCCAGGACAATGCGCGTCTCGCGGAAGGCACGCCGGCCTCTACCTCGACGGATGCGCGGACCGGCCTCCACTTCCAGTTCACGACGGTCACACAGTTCCACCCATCCTTCGACGCGCGGTACTCCGGGAAGAACAGCCTGAGTACGGAATCGGAGCACGAGACCACAGTCACGTCCACGCTCTCGCTGGGCGCCCGTCTCTGGGGCGGCGCGGAGCTCTACGTCGATCCCGAGCTGTCGGGCGGAAGCGGCTTGAGTCGCGCTCTCGGAGTCGCCGGATTTCCCAACGGAGAGTCTTTCCGGGTCGGCGATTCCCAGCCGCGGCTCTCTATCGCCCGCGCGATGCTCCGGCAGACCATCGCCGCCGGCGCGGAGACGGAAGAGGTGCCCGAGGAAGCGAATCAGCTCGGAGGCCGCAGGCCGGTCCGGCGCTGGACCATCACGGCCGGCAAGTTCGGCATCGGCGACTTCTTCGACGACAACGCCTATTCGCACGATCCGCGCACGCAGTTCATGAACTGGGCGGACTGGACCGCGGGCGCCTGGGACTATTCGGCCGACACGCGCGGATACACGTGGGGGTTCGTCGTCGAGTACAACGACGCGCGATGGGCCGCGCGCGCCGCCGCGACGGCGCAACCGCGGCTCGCCAACGGGCTCGAGTTCGACAAGCATCCCCTCGACGCCTACGCACTGAGCGGAGAGTTCGAGCGCCGTTATGAGCTCGGAGACGAGAAGGGGACCGCGCGGCTCATCCTCTTCTACAACCGCGCGCACATGGGCAGCTACCGGGAGGCGATCGACGGATCAGCCGGCCAGACGCCGGACATCACGGCCACGCGGAGAACCGGCCGCAGCAAGTGGGGATTCGTCGTGAACCTCGAGCAGGCGCTCGGCCCCCGGAGCGGTCTCTTCCTTCGGGGAAGCTGGAACGACGGGCACAACGAGTCCTGGGCCTACGCGGAGATCGACCGGTCCGTGACCGCCGGCGCGCTCCGGAAAGCGCCGCTGAAGCTCCGCCCGGACGACGAGGCGGGAGTTGCTCTGATCGTCAACGGGATCTCGCGCGATCATCGCGACTATCTGGCGGCCGGAGGGTACGGGTTCATGATCGGGGACGGCCGGCTCTCCTACGGCCTCGAGACGATCGGAGAGGGTTACTACCAGGCGGCGCTGCGGAAGCACGTCTGGCTGGCCGTCAACTACCAGTTCATCGAGCATCCCGCCTACAACCGCGACCGCGGACCTGTGCACGTCGTTGGCGCCCGGCTTCACGCCGAGTTCTAAGTCGATTCGGACCGGGTGAGAGCGTCCCAGTCCGTTCTCCAGCGGCGCATGGCGGCGGCGAAGAATCCGACGAACGAGAGGTAACCCAGGGCCCCAGCCCGACCCGTGCTCCTCCGCCGACTGCCGGCAAGGAGGCCAGGCTTCCGAACCCGGAGAGCGCGATGACGGCGAGCGCCAGGAGAAGGATCGCCCGCCGATTCGGCGACGGTTCCCTTTTCCGTATCCTCGCCCGATAGGCGCGGGCGGCCGGCATCCGAGCCGGGACCGCGCCGCCGGCGTCAGGCATGGTCCCCGGACCGGTTCCGCATTTCGCGCAGGAGGTCCCGGCAGGAGACGACCTCGTGAAAGGCGATCACGAAGAGCACCGCCGAAGCGAACGAAATCGCGCCCTGGAACGCGCGGGAGACGCCGTCCGTCATCCAGGCGGCGGCGAAACCCGCGATCGCGACGAGCGCCACGGCGGCATGGCCGGCCAGGCGCCGCATGACGCAACGGGTGTCGATGTCCATGCCCGAAGCGTGGACCGGAGGATCGGACGAAGTCCGGAAGAAGCTGTAAAGAATCGCGAAAGGCGTCAGCGGCCCGTTCAGCCCTCCGGAGAGAACCGGTACCCGACCCACGGCTCCGTGCGGATATACCGGGGGCGGTCGGGGTCAGGCTCGAGCTTGCGCCGGAGAGTCCCCATGTGCACGCGAAGCGTGTCGTTGGAGACTCCGGCGGTGGAGCCCCAGACCGTCGCGAGAAGCTGTCGGTGCGTCCAGACCGCTCCGGGTTTGGAGAGAAGAGCCAGGAGAAGCAGGTACTCGGTCGGCGTCAGGTGAATCGGGTTTCCCGACCGCGAGACCGCGCGTGTCTCGCGGTCGACCTCGATCTCTCCGAACCTCGCGAGAGGAACGGACTCCGCCGATCCGCGCCGCAGGAGGGCCCGGGCCCTGGCGACGAGCTCCCCGACGCCGAACGGTTTGGTGACGTAGTCGTCAGCGCCGGCGTCCAGCAGCCGGACTTTCTCGCGCTCCTCCTGCCGGACCGTCAGGACGAGGATCGGCATCGCCGAGGCCTGCCTCACCTTTCGGACCAGCTCGAGACCGTTGACCTTCGGCATGTTGAGGTCCGTGACGAGAAGGTCGAAGTGACCGGCATCGAGCAGGTCGCCCGCCTCCTCGCCGTCGATCGCCGTTTCGACCTCGTGGCCCGCCTTTTCGAGCGCGTCCCGGACCACCCTCCGAATGGCGGCTTCGTCGTCGGCGACGAGGATCCGCGTCACGCGGCGGCCCTCGGCAGCTCGATCTCGAACAGCGTGCCGCCGCCGGGCGCCTCCAGGAGGCGCAGCGTGCCTCCGTTCAACTCGACGAGACTCCGGGCGATGGCAAGGCCGAGCCCGGTCCCCGGCGTCGTCTGCGTCGCGGAAAGGCGGACGAACCGTCCGAGGACGCGCTCCCGATCTGCAGCAGGGATGCCGGCGCCGCGGTCTGCGACCTGGAGGTAGACGAGAGCGTCGCGCCGGCCAGCGGAGACGCGGATCTCCGAATCGACGGGGGAGTATCTGGCGGCATTCTCGAGCCCGTGGCCCAGAGCCTCGGTCAGCTGGCTCGGATCGACGTCGAGCCGGATCTCCTCGCCGGGGACGTCGAGCGAGAGCGAGTGCCGCGACAGCGAATCTCCGAATCGCGCCAGCGCCGCCTCGACGACCTCCGCGGCGGTGACGACCTCCTTCCGCGGCCGCGCGACCCCGGAGTCGAGACGGACGACATCCATCAACTCTCCGATGCGCCGCGTGAGCGCCTGAATCTGGTCGACCGCCAGCCGCGACGTGGCGGAGCTCCCGCTCTCCGAGGCCCAGTTCTCGATCGCCGCGCGGGCGGCCGACACCGGCGTCTTCAGGTCGTGCGCGAGCGCGGCGAGCAGCGTCGATTTCATCTGATCGCTCGTCCTCGTTTCCTCCGCCTCCCTTTCGAGACGGAGGAAGCGCTCGCGCTCGATGGCGAGGCCGAGCAGGACGGCGCAGCCTTCCGCCATCCGATCGCTGGAGCCCATCCCCCTCGCGACGAGGGCTCCCGCGCGCTGGACTCCGATCGGAATCGGAAGGTAGATGTCCGTCCCGCCGAGGTCCGAGGGAAATTCCGTAGATCGGGCCTGCCGATACGCGATCTCCGCGAGGTCCCGTCGTATGTCGAGCGACGAGGTGGCCGCCACCGGCTCGAGCCCGCGCTGAGGATCGCCCAAGAGGACCGAGACGTGCTTCGCCTGGAGAGCCGTCGCGAGGCGATCCGCCGCGACCGCCAGGAGGGATTCCCGCGTCGTGTCCGACAGGAACGCCTGGGACAGCCGGGTGAGATTGGCCAGGTCGGCGCGTTCGGTCTCGACCTGGCGAAGCCGTTCGCGCCCGGTGGCGGAAAGGCGGCCGATCAGAAGCCCGCTCGCCAGGAACACGACGAGCGCCGCCACGTTGCGCGGCTCCTCGACGTGCAGGGTGTAGAGAGGAGGGATGAAGAAGAAGTTGAGCGCGAGGGTGCCGAGGATTGCCGCGAGAACGCCGGGGCCGCTCTCCCAGACCCACGCCGAGAGAAAGACGGACAGGAGCAGGAGCAGCGCGGCCGTCGAGTCCGTGAGCCGCGGAAACAACTTCAACCCGCCGACCGTCAGCGCGACGAGCAGAGCCGCGCCCGGATAACCGGCCCAGAGATTCGGACGGGGCGCGGGCACGCCGGAATTCTATCGGGCCGCGCCGGGCGTCGCGTCACCAGGGCCTCGTTGCGCCGGCAATCTTTCGGGTTTCTTTCGGATTTCTTTCGTCCCGTCTTGTGAGACTCGGATCGTGACAGAGAGAGAGTCCGCCGCGCGGCAGGCCCGGACCCCCGGCCGGCCCCCGTCGGGTCCGAAGGTCGGTGGGCAGCCGCCGGTGCGGGGGAACGAACCGGAGTCTCCGGCGCGACGGCTGCGAAACCTGATCGTTGGCAAGGCGCGCGATCCCATGGACCCTCAGGTGTTCCACCACGTCTCGCTGGTCGCGTTTCTCGCCTGGGTGGGGCTCGGGGCGGACGGCCTCTCCTCCTCCGCCTACGGCCCGGAGGAAGCGTTCAAGGCGCTCGGGCAGCACATGTATCTCGCCGTCTTTCTCTGCGTGATGATGGCCGGCACCGTCTTCGTCATCTCCTTTGCCTACAGCCTCCTGATCGAGCATTTCCCGGGCGGAGGCGGGGGATATCTCGTCGCCACGAAGCTGCTCGGCCCCCGTTTCGGCGTCGTCTCCGGCTGCGCGCTGATCGTCGACTACGTCCTCACGATCACGGTCTCGGTGGCCACCGGCTGCGACGCCGTCTTCAGTTTTCTGCCCCGGGCATGGATCAGCCACAAGCTCACGACCGAGGTCCTCGTGCTCTGCCTCCTCGTGGTGTTGAACCTGCGGGGCGTCAAAGAATCGGTGAAGCTCCTTCTGCCGATCTTCCTCGTTTTCGTCGTGACCCATGTGGTCCTCATCTCCTACGGCCTCATCGATCACTTCTCGGCGCTCCCGTCCGTCCTGCGGGGAGCGGTGTCGGAAGCCCGCACCAGTTCTTCCGCGATCGGACTCGTTCCCACCCTGTTCATCCTCCTGCGCGCCTACTCGCTCGGCGGGGGAACGTATACGGGCATCGAGGCCGTTTCGAACGGCGTGCAGATCCTTCGCGAGCCCCGGGTCCGCAACGCGAAGCGGACGATGCTCTACATGGCGCTGTCGCTCGCGTTCACCGCTGGCGGAATCCTCTTCTGCTACCTGCTGATCCACGCCCACTCGGCGCCGGGCAAGACCTTGAACGCGGTTCTGGCCGAGCGGCTCTTCGGGCCGTGGAAGCTCGGCGGGTTCGACCTCGGCGGCACCCTCGTCATCGTGACTCTGGTATCGGAGGGAGCCCTGCTCTTCGTCGCCGCCCAGACCGGATTCATCGACGGGCCCCGGATCCTCGCGAACATGGCCGTCGATTCCTGGGTGCCGCGCCGGTTCGCGCAGCTCTCGGACCGGCTGGTGACGAAGAACGGGGTTTTTCTCATGGGCGCCGGGGCGGTCGCCGTTCTCCTCTACTCGAAAGGGAAGAGCGATCTCCTGATCCTGATGTACTCGATCAACGTCTTTCTCACCTTCACGCTGACCGAGCTCGGGATGTCGCGCTTCTGGATCACGACCCGAAAGAATCCGGAGCACCGGAACTGGCGACGCAATCTGGCGATCCACGGGACGGGGTTGACGATGTGCCTCTCCATCCTGATCGTGAGCATCGTCGAGAAGTTCACGGAAGGCGGATGGCTGACCGTCGTCGTCACGTCCGCTTTCATCCTTCTGGCGTTTGCGATCCGGCGCCACTACGAACGGGTCCGCGAGGAGCTTCGCCAGCTGGACGACGTCCTGCTCCACATTCCCGTCCGGCCGCACGAGGCGCCCGAAGGTCCAATCGATCCCACCCGGCCCGTCGCCGCCCTCCTCGTCAACGGATTCAGCGGCGTCGGCATCCACACGTTCCTGACGATCCAGCAGCTCTTTCCGCAGCAATTCAAGGACTACTTCTTCGTGTCCGTCGGCGTCATCGACTCCGCCAGCTTCAAGGGCGCGGACGAGGTCGAGGCTCTCCGGCAGTCGACGCGGGAGAACCTCGCGAAGTACGTCCAGTTCGCGCGGCGCTTTGGATTTCGCGCAGAAGCGCGGGAGGCGATCGCGACGGAAGTGGTGGAGACGCTCGCCGATCTCGCTCAGACGACCCGCGCCGAGTATCCGCGATGCGTGTTCTTCCTTGGTGCCCTCGTGTTCGAGAAGGACAACGTCATACACCGGATCCTCCACAACGAGACGGCGCTCGCGATCCAGCGGCGGCTGCAATTCGCGGGCATCGAGACCGTCGTCCTGCCCGTCCGGGTCCGGCGTCCGGTCGGAAGCGCCGCCTGACCGTGCGACTGCCGCGCGGTTCCCGTTCCCGGACCCGGGTCGCCGCGGCGATCCTCGCTCTCATCGTCGTGCCAGTCCTGATAGCGCTCGCGGAAGGCCTCCGTTCGGGCGCTGCGAGGCACATCTGCTTCGCGGCCGCCGGGGTGGCGGCGATCGCCGCGGTCGCGCTGATCGCGGGTTCTCTCGAGGTGCATGTCGACGCGCGTGCCCGGGCCCGCTCGAGACGGCGGAACGCGACGCGGACACCGGTGCGCAGGAGGAGGCCCGCCGGATCCCCCTGAGAAGGGTAAGCCCATCCCGTGGAAGAGCCGGCCGGCATCATGGGACGATGCGCGGGTTCATGTTCAAAGCACCGGAGACACAGGCGGACGCTCAGCCGGCCTGGAGATCGTGTTGATGTTCCGTCCCCCCCTCGGCGCCAACGAGCTACGGCTTGGCACGCGCGCCTTCAAAGCCGACCCCTATCCCGCGTATGCGCGACTCCGCAACGAGAAACCCGTCCTGAGAGTGACCCTCCCGGACCGACGCATCGCCTGGCTCGTCACTCGATTCGAGGACGTCGCCTCCCTGCTTCGCGATCCGCGGTTCGTGAAGGACAAGAAGAACGCATTGACTCCCGAGGAGCTGGGTCGGGAGCCCTGGATGCCTCGGATGTTCCGACCGTTGACCCGAAACATGCTCGACGTGGATGCGCCCGATCACGGGCGTCTCCGGGGCATCGTGCAGAAGGGTTTCACGCCCCGTCTGGTCGAGGGGATGGCCGAACGCATCCAGGCGGTCGCGGATCGGCTGCTCGACGGAATCGGATCCGGCGGCCGGTTCGATCTGATCCGCGACTACGCGCTTCCGATACCGACCACCATCATCGCGGAGATGCTCGGCGTTCCGACCGAAGATCAGAATCGTTTTCACCGCTGGTCGCGTGTGATCGTGGCCGCGGATCCTTCGGGTTCCGGAATGGTTCGAGCGGTCCCGAGCGTCATGAAGTTTCTCCGTTATATCCGAAGACTCATTGAACGGCGGAGGGCCGATCCTCGAGATGACCTGATCAGCGCGCTCGTGCAGGCCGAGGAGGAAGGCCAGCGGCTGAATTCCGACGAGCTCGTTGCCATGATTTTCCTCCTTCTCGTGGCCGGGCACGAGACCACCGTGAACCTGATCGGCAATGGAACGCTTGCACTCCTCGAGAATCCTGATCAACTCGAGTTTCTGCGAGCGGACGCGGATCTCGGACCGAAAGCCATCGAAGAGCTGCTCCGATTCGACGGGCCCCTCGAATTTGCGACCGAGCGCTACGCACGGGAGGGCGTCGAGATCCGGGGTGCGACGATCCCGCGGGGGGACCTCGTCTATGCGGTGCTGGCCTCCGCAAACCGGGACGAGCGCCAGTTTCCCGATCCGGACGTTTTGAACCTGTCGAGAGATCCCAACCGCCACCTCGCCTTCGGGCTCGGGGTCCACTTCTGTCTCGGAGCGCCCCTCGCGCGGCTGGAAGGTCGGATCGCGTTGACGACCCTCCTTCGTCGCGCGCCGGATCTCTGTCTCGCCGCGCCTTCCACAACACTGCGCCGGCGGCCGGGCCTCGTTCTTCGTGGTCTGGAGTCCCTGCCCGTCCTGCTGAGAAAATAGCTTGGGCAGGCAATGAACCGAGACGTGGCGCGCTGATGGGGCCCGATTCCGGCCCCGCCGTCCTTCTCGCTTTCGCGGCCGCGTTGCTGGGCGCGAAGGTCCTGGGTGAGCTCGCGGAGCGGATCGGGCAGCCGTCGGTCCTGGGCGAGCTCCTCGCGGGCGTCGTACTCGGGCCTTCGATCCTGGGCTGGGTCCCCGTCTCCGACTCTCTCCTCTTGCTGGCCGAGATCGGCGTGATTCTGCTGCTCTTCGAGGTCGGACTGGAAACCGACCTGGGAGAGCTGATCCGGGTCGGCGTTCCGGCGTTGAACGTCGCGGTCGCAGGGATGGCGATGCCCTTCGCCGGAGGATTCTTCCTGACGCGAGCTCTCGGGCATTCCGTGGTGACGTCCGTCTTCGTGGGCGCCGCGCTGACGGCGACGTCCATCGGCATCACCGCCCGGGTTCTCTCGGAGCTCGGCGCGCTCGACACGCGTGAGGGACGCATCATCCTCGGCGCGGCGGTCGTGGACGACGTTCTGGGCCTCGTCGTCCTCGCGGTCGTCA
>JBDUBP010000170.1:0-16204 GCA_040004075.1 Acidobacteriota bacterium
TGAACCCGATGCCGGCGGCGGACAGCTCTCCCGCGCGCCGGGCGGAGTCCGTCCATCGGGAGTTTCCCCCGTCCACGATGATGTCTCCGCGGGAGAGGAGCGAGGTCAGCTCCGCGATCGAGTCGTCCACGGGCTTTCCCGCGGGAATCATCAGCCACACCACTCGCGGAGAGGTGAGCTTTCCGACGACGTCCTTCAGCGACGCGGCCCCGGCGGCGCCGTGCGACTCCGCCTCGCGGACCGACTCGGCGCTGCGCGCGAAGGCGACCACCTCGTGGCCGTCGCGGAGGAGCCGCTGCACCATGTTGCCGCCCATTTTTCCGAGGCCGACGAATCCGAGTTTCATTCGAGCTCCTTCAGCGGAGTGGAGGGAAAGCCCTCCGCCTCGCTGCAGTGCTGCAGCGCTGCAGCGCGGATCAGGATTTCATTTTTCGCGATTCAGGATCTCGTTGACACGCGCGCCGAGCTCCGTGAGGCCGGATGCCACGTCTCCGTCGAGAGAGAACCGAACCGCCCTCCGGCCCCGCTTCTTCAGCGCCCCGAGGTCTCCTTCGGCCTGAGCCTCGATGACGCGGCCGAATCCCCACGGCCTGCCCGGGATTTCGACGTCTTCGGGAGACGTGGACGTCAGCTGGAGGAACACGCCGGAGGGAGGGCCCCCCTTGTGAAGCTGTCCGGTCGAATGGAGAAACCGCGGCCCGAATCCCACGGTCGTCGCGACGTGTTTGGCGTCCCGCACGCGCAGCCGCACCCGGTTCAGGGCCGCCTCGTTCTCCGCCGTCGAGGGAACGTACGCCATGATCGCGAAGTAATTTCCCGGCCGAATCGAGGCGAGGAGGTCTTCGAGCGCGGCAGGGTCTCTCTGGTCGGCGGGAAGCGCGTCCGACATTTCGCCGCCGTCGAGGATCGCGTTGGTTCCGTCCTTCGCTTCCTGCACGTTGGGCTGGTCGAAGGGATTGATCCCGAGAATCTTGCCGGCGACCGCGGTCGCGAACTCCCACCGGAACATTTCGGCTCCCAGATCGAGCGCGTCCTGGATCTGGAAGCGGGCAATCGGGTGCCCCGCCGCCGCGAGCGGCCCCAGCCGCGCGTCGTGCTCCATTTCGCGGTCCTCGGTCGCGATCGAGACGAAGAACCGGTCGCTCCCGTACACGTCCGGCGGTCCCGGCGTCTCTCCTTCGACCGGGAGGATTCCCTTGCCTTCCTTGCCGGTGCTCTCCGCGACCAGCTGCTCGATCCACATGCCGAAGCGCGGGATCGGAGCTCCGACGTCGAACGTGAGCTTGTCCCGGCCGGAGAGCGCCAGGACGCCCATGGCCGCTCCCAGGACGAGGCCCGGGTTGTCCTGCCCTGCATTGCGGCAGGACTGCGCCATCGCGCGCGCGCGGCGCAGGAGCTCGGCGACGTCGATCCCGGCCAGCGCCGCGGGGACGATCCCGAAATTCGAGAGCGCGGAGTAGCGGCCTCCGATCGTCGGGTCGCCCGGAAAAACCCGCCTGACCCTGCGGCGCGCGGCTTCCTTCTCGAGCGCCGAGCCCGGGTCGGTGATGACGAGGAAACGCTGGCCCGCGGAGTCACCGAGGTCGGACCGCGTGGCCTCGTAGAAGTAGTCGAAAAAGATGTTGGGCTCGAGCGTCGATCCGGACTTCGAGGAGACGACGTAGAGGGTGCGCGAGGGCGGCGCGCCACGCGCGGCCTCGAGGATGGCGGCCGGAGAGGTGGAATCGAGGACCTCCAGGGCCGGATAGCCCGCCCGGCGCGGAAACGAATCTGAGAAAACGAGCGGGGCAAGGCTCGAGCCGCCCATCCCGAGCACGACGACGCGATCCGCATCCCGCGCGCACGACGCCGCGAACTGCTGCAGCTCCGCCGCGCCTTCCGCCATGCGATCCGCGATCGTCAGCCATCCGAGGGCGTTCTCGATCCACTTCCGATGCGACGGCTCGTCCTTCCAGAGCGAGGCGTCGCCCGCCCAGATCCGCTCGACCGCGCGGTCGCGGGAGAGCCCGCGCAACGCCTCCTGGTGCGCTTCCGCCGCCGCCCCGATCTCGAGCTTCAACGCGCGCCCACGGCCTGCTGCTTTTCTCCCAGCGTCTTCATCAGCGAATCGTAGGAGTCGGAGAACTTCCGGATCCCCTCGTCCTCGAGGTCGCGGAAGATCGCCTTGTCGTCGATTCCGAGCTCGGTCAGGCCGCGGAACACGGAATGCGCTCCCTGGAGATCGTCGTGGATGCGGACGGCGGGCTCGCCGTGGTCCCTGTACGCGTCGAGGGTCTCGGGCGGCATCGTATCCACGGTGTCGGGGGCAATCAGGGCCTCGACGTAGTAGAGGTCCGGAAGGGCGGGGTCCTTGGTCGAGGTCGAGGCCCACAGGGGTTTCTGACGCTTCACGCCTTTTTTCGCGAGCGTCTCGAACCGGGCGCCGCCGAAGATCTCCTCGAAGGCCTGGAACGCGATCCGCGCGTTCGCGACGCCGACCTTCGACCGGAGCTCCTTCGCGAGCGAACGTTCGCGGTCCGAGGCCGCTTCCTTCGAGCGCGCGTCGATCTTCTTGTCGGCCATCGTGTCGACCCGGCTCACGAAGAAGCTCGCGACCGAGCGCACCCGATCGACCGGCTGCCCCGCCGCCGCCCGCGCCTCCAGCCCCGCGAGATAGGCCTCCATCACTTCCCGGTACCGGGAGACCGAGAAGAGAAGGGTGATGTTGATGTTGATCCCTTCCTCCAGGCACTGCCGGATTGCGGGCACGCCCTCCTTCGTTCCCGGGATCTTGACCATCACGTTCGGCCGGTCGCACGACTTCCAGAGACGTCTCGCCTCTTCGATCGTGCCGTCGCGGTCCAGGGCGAGGTGCGGCCCGACTTCGATCGAGACGAAACCGTCGTCGCCCCCCGTGCGGTCGAAGACGGGCCGGAAGAGATCGGCGGCGCGCTGAACGTCCTGGACCTCGAGCCCCTCGAACACCCGGTAGGTGTCGAGGCCCTGACCCGCCAGCCGGCGCATGTCTTCGTCGTACAGGTCGCTGTCCGCGATCGCCTTCTGGAAGATCGTGGGATTCGACGTCATGCCGGTCAACGCGTCTTCGCGGATCAGCCTGTCCAGCCGGCCGCTCGTGAAGAGGTCTCTGCGGATGTAGTCGTACCAGATGCTCTGTCCGAGCGCATTCAAACGCTGAAGCGGGTTTCCCGTCATGACGCACCCTCCTGGTCGAAGATACCCCTGCGGGCATCCGACTCGATCTTGTTCACTTTCGCGAGGCGGCGGACGTGCCGCTCCGCCCCCGAGAACCTGGCGCCGAGATAGGCGCACAGGACTTCCGCCGCAAGAGCCGGGCCGATTACCCGCGCCCCGAGGCAGATCACGTTCATGTCGTCGTCTTCGACGCCCTGGCGCGCGGAGAACGTGTCGTGGCACAGGGCCGACCGGATGCCGGGCACCTTCGTCGCCGCGACGGACGCGCCGACTCCGCTGCCGCACACGACGATCCCGCGGTCGGTCTCATGAGTGGCGACCGAGACTGCCACGGCGCGCGCGAAGTCAGGGTAGTCCACGGCGTCGGTGCTGTCGGTCCCGAAGTCGAGCGGCTCGTGCCCCGCCTCGCGGACAATGCGGATCACCTCGGACTTGAGCGGGAATCCGGCGTGATCGAAGCCGATCGCGATCCTCACGCGAACAGCGCCTTCGCCTTGCGAACCACGTTCTCGACGGAGAATCCCAGCTCCTTCAGGACGACCTCGCCGGGCGCGGACGCGCCGTAGCGGTCGATCGTCACGGTGTCCCCGCGGTCGCCCACCCAGCGGTGCCATCCGAACGACGTCCCCGCCTCGATCGCGAGTCGGGCGCCGACCGAGCGCGGAAGGACCTCTTCGCGGTAGCCCGCGTCCTGTTCTCCGAAGATCTCCCACGACGGCATGGAGACTACGCGCGTCGAGACGCCCTCGGCCTCGAGGCTCTCGCGGGAAGCGAGCGCGAGCGACACCTCCGAGCCCGTGGCGATCAGGATGAGCCGCGGCGGCCTGGCGGACCCCTCCGCCAGGATGTAGGCGCCGCGGGCCAGGCCGGCCGCAGGCGCGTACTTCGTCCGGTCGATCACGGGAAGCTTCTGCCGGCACAGCACGAGCCCGACGGGGCCGCTCTTTCTCCCCATCGTCACGCGCCACGCCTCCACGGCCTCGTTGGCGTCGCCGGGCCGGATGATCGTCATCTTCGGCATCGCCCGCAGCGAGGAGAGGTGCTCGACGGGCTGGTGCGTCGGGCCGTCCTCGCCGAGGCCGATGGAATCGTGGGTCCAGACGAAGATGTCGGGCAGCTCGTTCAAGGCGGCGAGGCGCACGGACGGCCGCATGTAGTCGGAAAAACAGAAGAAAGTCGCGACGAAGGGGCGCAACCCTCCGTGGTAGGAAATGCCGTTCGCGATGCCCGCCATCGCGTGCTCCCGAACGCCGAAGTGGAGGTTGCGGCCCGTCCCGGTGCCCGCCTCGAAGCTGGCGAATTTCTTCAGGACCGTGTTCGTCGAGGTCCCCAGGTCCGCGTCGCCTCCGATCAGCCACGGCACGGTGTCTCCGATCGCGTTCATGGCCTTGCCGGCCGCGGTCCGGGTGGCCTCCTTCTCGCCGGCGGCGAACTGCGGCAGCTTCGCGTCCCATCCCTCAGGCAGGTCTCCGTTCATCCAGCGCGGCCACTCGGCGGCGAGATCCGGATGCGCTTTCGAATACCGGCCAAAGCGGTCAGTCCAGTCCTTCCGCGCGGCGTCGCCCCTGGTCACGGCTTCGCGGAAGTGGTCGAGCGAGTCGGGAGGCACGTAGAATGGCGCCTCCCAGGTCCAGCCGAGCGCCTTCTTCGTTCGAGCGACCTCTTCCACCCCGAGCGGGCTGCCGTGCGCCTCGCTCGATCCCCCTTTGTTTGGAGAGCCGTAACCGAGAGTGGTCTTGACGACGATGAGGGAAGGCCGGCTGACCTCCGCGATCGCGGCCCCGATCGCATTGTCGATCGCGTCCAGGTCTGTGTTCCCGTTGTCCACGTGGAGTACCTGCCAGCCGTAGGCGTCATAGCGGCGCGCGACGTCTTCGGTGAACGTGACGGACGTCGGCCCGTCCAGCGTCACCTGGTTCGAGTCGTAGAGGTACACGAGCTTGCCGAGTCCGAGGTGTCCGGCGAGCGAGGACGCCTCGCTGGAAATCCCCTCCATCAGGTCGCCGTCGGAGACGAGAGCGAAGGTGCGGTGGTTCACCATCTCGTGCTCGGGCCGGTTGAAATGCGACGCCAGGATCCGCTCCGCGATCGCCATGCCGACGGCGTTCGCCGTTCCCTGCCCCAGGGGGCCGGTCGTGGCTTCGACGCCGGGCGTGTCGAGGTACTCCGGATGCCCCGGAGTCTTGCTCCCCCACTGCCGGAAGCTCTTCAGGTCGTCGAGCGAGAGGTCGTATCCCGTCAGGTACAGGAGGCAGTAGAGCAGCATGCACCCGTGGCCGGCGGAGAGCACGAAGCGGTCGCGGTCCGGCCACTTCGGATCCTTCGGGTCATGTTTCAGATATTTCTGCCAGAGGATATAGGCCATCGGCGCGGCGCCGAGGGGCAGGCCCGGGTGGCCTGACTCGGCCTTCTGGACCGCGTCGATCGCGAGGGTCCGGATGGTGTCGACGCAAAGCTCGTCGACGGACTTTTCAACGGCGCTCAAGAGCCCCTCTCTTTCGCGAGGACAGAAGAATCGCGGCTGCGGGAAGGACCCGGCGACCGGCCGGGAAACCCTCCGAATCGCGACCCGAACGGAATTCCGAATCGGGATCCGGCCGCCCGGCGGCCTTTTCAAATCTTATTACGGGGTCGGAGCGGGGGCGGATTCCCGAAGGGCGGGAAACGGGAAACGAGGGGACCGAGCCTCGCCGAGGGCCCCAGCGCCCCTCAGGCTCACGCCTTGCCCCGTCCGCCTCCCGCCTCCCGCTTCCCGCCTGCCGCCTGCCGCCTCCCGCCGGGCACCGCCGGGGCCCGGAATGAGAGAATCCGGCCGTGGCTTCCCCGCTCGCGCTGCAGAACGGCGGCGCATCCGGCTCCCCGCCCCGTCTCGTCTGGACGGCGGCGGCGCTGCGGGACCGCGAACGGCGTTTGGCGCTCGAATGGCTGGAGACGGACGGTCTCGGAGGGTATGCCTGCGGGACGGTCGCGGGCGCCCGCACGCGCCGGGAGCACGGCTGGTACGTCCCCGCCATCCCGCCGCCCCGCCGCCGCTGGCTCTTCGTCGCCGGGTGCGAGGAGCACGTGACCGCGGATGGCCGCGAATCGGGAATCTCGACGCAGATCTACCAGGAGGCGGTCCACCCGGAGGGCGACCTGCTCTTGAGCGAGTTTTCGCTGGACCCCTTCCCGGAATGGCGCTACGAGACGGAACATTTTTCTCTCGAGCGGACCCTCTGCCTCGTTCGTGACAGGTCGATCACGATCGTGCGTTACCGGAATACGGGCGAACGGCCTCTGGAGCTTGCGGTCCGGCCTCTCCTCCGCTTCCGCAGCGCGCACGAGCTGCGCTCCGAGCACGACGAGATCGATCCGACCGTCGAGATCCGGGGGGAAGTGTCGTGGGTGCGTCCCGCGGCCTTTCTGCCCCGGCTCTATCTGCGTGCCGTCGGCTCGGCGAGCGCCGCGGAGCCCCTCTGGTACCGCTCTTTTTTCTACCCGCGGGACGCGGAGAGCGGACGCGAGGCATCCGAGGATCTGTGGAGCCCGCTGCGCTGGACGTGGACCCTCGAGCCGCGAGCCGACGCCTGGGTGCTCTTTTCCCGCGAGGAGGTGGCGAGCGATCCCCGGCACCTTCTCGAAGCGGAGAGGCAGCGCCGCGCGGCGTTTCCCCGGTCCGGCGACCTGCTGTTCGACGAGGTCGCCCGCCGCGCGGAGACGTTCCTCGTGGACGGCGACGACCGGGAGGCTTCCATCATCGCCGGCTTCCCCGATCTCGCCGACCACGGCCGCGACGCGATGATCTCGGCGCCGGGCCTCGCGCTCGCGACGGGGCGCTTTGGATCGGCGGCCCGCGTCGTGAACTCCTTCGCGGCGATGCGCCGCGAAGGCCTGATCCCCGCCCGGTTCGTCAGCGAAGAGGGCCAGCCCGAATACGATTCCGCCGACGCGCCGCTCTGGCTCGTGCTCGCGGTCGAGTGGTTCGGACGCTGGCGCCGCAACCCCACTCGTCCTTCCCCTCTTCTCGGGATGGTGCGGTCCGTGCTCGCTTCGTATCGCGCCGGAACGCGCTTTGGCATACGAGTCGCCGCCGATGGCCTCGTCGACGTCGGCGGCGCCCCCGGACGCGCGCTGACATGGATGGACGCCATCGTCGACGGACAGGCGGTGACGCCCCGCACGGGGAGGCCGGTCGAGGTGCAGGCGCTCTGGCACGCCGCGTTGAAGTCCGCCGCCCGGCTCGAGCGGCTCGCCGGGGAGCCCGGACGCGCGCGGGACCTCGAGACGCAGGCCTGGAAAGTGGCCCGCCGCTTCAACGAGACCTTCTGGTGCGCCGGCAAAGAGCACCTCTATGACGTCATCGACGAGAACGGCCCGGATTCGACCCTCCGGCCCAACCAGATTTTCGCCGTCTCGCTCTCCGACGACCTGCTTCCTCCGCATCGCGCCCGGGCGGTCTACGTCGCCGTCCGCGACCGGCTCTTGACGCCGTTCGGGCTCCGGACGCTCGACCCGGCCGACCCGAGGTATCTCCCGAGCGGCGGAGGAACCCGGAGAGAGTCGGATCTCGCGGCGCATCAGGGTTCCGTCTGGCCCTGGTTGACCGGCGCGTTCGCGGACGCGCACTTCCGGGTGCTCGGCCATCACACGGAATCTCTGCGCACGTTCCGGGTGTGGCTCGCGCCTTTGCGGGCCTACGTCCGCGACGCCGGCCTGGGCTCCATTCCCGAACGCTTCGACGGCGAGGCTCCGCACCGGCCGCGGGGGTCGCGAGCGTGCGCGGTGAGTGTCGCGGAGATTTCGCGCGCGCTCGTCCTGCACCTGCGTGACGATCTTTCGCCTCCCCGCGAGGGAATGGACACGCCCGAGCGTCAAAGGAGTCCGTCCGAGTAATGTCGGTTGCGAGCGAGGTGAGGCCGAAGCGAGAGCGGGAGCGCAGGACTGATTTTTCGCGTGGGGCCTTGCGGTCCCTCACTCAGAATCCGACCGAGCATTCCGCTCGCAGCGAGAGACACGCCTTCGCGCACCAGGAAATTATGAGGACGGACTCCTCGTCCTCCACACCTCACTGATACCGTCTCCCGGTGCGCGTTCTCATGTTCGGGTGGGAGTTCCCGCCCCACGTCACGGGAGGGCTGGGAGTCGCATCCGCGGGACTGGTGGGCGGGCTCCTCGAGACGGGCACCGAGGTGGTTCTCGTCCTGCCGCATCACCCGTTCGCGGCGGGGCACTCGCTTCTCTCGATCGTCGATTCGGGAGAGGTCGCGGCGTCAGACGACCGGCCTCACCGGAAGCGGTTTCTCCTGCGGCTCCGCCGCGTCCCGAGCCTTCTCCGGCCGTATCTCAGCGAGACGTCGTATCAGGAAGACCTCGTCGCCGCGCGCGAGACGGGGACGACCTTCCGCGGACACTACGGCCCGGATCTGGCGACGGAAGTCCTGCGGTATGCCGAGGTCGCGGGCCGGATTGCGCGGCGGGAGCGGTTCGACGTCATTCACGCGCACGACTGGCTGACCTACCTCGCGGGAATCGAAGCGCGCCGCGCCTCGGGCAAGCCCCTCGCGGTCCACGTCCACGCGACGGAGTTCGACCGCTCCGCGCTCGGCGGGAATACCTTCGTGAGCGAGACGGAGCGGCTCGGCGTCTCGACGGCGGACCGGGTCATCGCTGTTTCCCGGTACACCGCGGATACCGTCGCGGAGCGGTACGGCGTCCCGCGGGAAAGGATTCGGGTCGTCCATAACGCCATCGACGCTCACGAGAGCGTGGGGGCCTGGGAAGTCTCGGAACGCGACCCTCTTGTTCTGTTCGCCGGGCGCATCACGTGGCAGAAGGGGCCGCAGTTCTTCGTCGACGCCGCGGCTCTCGTCGCCCGGGAGATCCCCAACGTGCGCTTCGCCGTCGCGGGCTCCGGAGATCGTCTCCGGCCGATGATGGACCGGGTCGCGGCGCACGGGATCGAACGCCACTTCCTCTTCACCGGGTTTCTTCCGCCGGCCGAGCTAGACCGGCTGTATGCCCGGGCCGACGTTTACGTCATGCCCTCCGTCTCCGAGCCGTTCGGATTGACCGCCCTCGAAGCGCTCCGCCACGGCACGCCGGTCATCGTCTCCCGCAACGCCGGCGTGTCCGAGGTCGTGCGGAACATCCTGCGTGTCGACTTCGGCGACACGAGCGACCTCGCCTCGAAGATCCTTTCGGTGCTGCTCTTCCGCCCGCTGTCCGACGCCCTCGGGTCCGGGGGACGCACCGAGGTGGCGCGGCTGTCGTGGAAGGATGCTGCCGAGAAGTGCCTGGAGGTTTATAGAGAGTTGAGCGTCGAGCGTTAAGCGTTCGCAAGACTCCCTTCGTTTCCCGTTTCCCGTTTCCCGTTTTCCGGCTCCCGCTCTTCGCCCTTAGCCCTTCGCCTTTCGCCTTTCGCCTTTCGCCTTTCGCCTCTACCGATAGAATCCTTTCCGCTCCATGATTCCCGTCTGTCTGTACTTTCAGGTCCACCAGCCGTACCGGCTGCGGCCTTACAACTATTTCGACATCGGACGCGAGCACCGCTACTTCGACGACGAGAAGAACCGAGCCCTGCTCCGCCGCGTGTCGGACAAGTGCTACCTGCCCGCGACGGCCATGATGATGCGGCTGCTCGACCGACACCCGGCGTTTTCCGTTTCCTTCTCGCTGTCCGGATGTCTGCTGCAGCAGTTTCGGGACTTCGCGCCGGAAGTCCGGGAGGCCTTTCAGGCGCTCGCCGGCACGGGGCGCGTCGAGTTCCTGGCCGAGACCTCTCACCACTCGCTCGCCTGGCTCGCCTCCCGGGCGGAGTTCCAGAACCAGATCGAGCTCCACCGGGAGCGCGTCCGGGAAGACTTCGGCGCCGAGCCGCGCGTGTTCCGCAACACGGAGCTCATCTACTCCGACGACCTGGCGCGGTATCTGGAGGAGCGCGGATACGCCGGAGTGCTCGCGGACGGAGTCGAGCCTCTGCTGGGGACGCTCTCGCCCGACCACCTCTACCGCGCCGCGACGCCCGGGGGACTGCCGCTCCTTCTCCGCGATTACCGGCTCTCCGACGACATCGCGTTTCGCTTCTCGAATCGGTCGTGGAAGGAGCACCCGCTCACGTCCGAGAAGTACGACCGCTGGGTCAGCGCGCTGACGGGCGAGATCCTGTCGCTCTTCATGGACTTCGAGACCTTCGGCGAGCACCAGTGGAAGGAGACGGGGATCTTTCAGTTCTTCGAGGCCTGGGTCGAGCTGTACCTGTCCCGCCCGGGGGCCCGGTTCCTGACCCCTTCGCAGGCGATCGCGACGCTTCCCGCCCGCGACCGGCTCTCCGCGCCTCGCCTGCTCTCCTGGGCGGATGAGGCGCGCGACCTCTCCGCCTGGCAGGGCAATGACCTTCAGCGCGACGCGCTGCGGCGCCTGTTCGCCCTCGAGGATCGGGCGAAGGCGTCGGGATCGGACGCCGCGATGCGCGACTTCCGCCGGCTCACGACCTCCGACCACTTCTACTACATGGCGACGAAGTCGTACGGCGACGGCGAGGTCCACGCATATTTCTCCCCGTTCGACTCTCCGTACGAGGCGTACATGGCCTTCATGCACATCGTCTCGGACCTCGAACATCGCGTGACACCGGCGCGCCGCGGCCCTTCCTCTTTCGCGCGGCCGCTCGGCGCGTGATTCGGCCGGTCGTCCTCGTCATCTGCGACGGCTGGGGCATCGCTCCCCCGTCCCGCGGCAACGCGATCACGAGCGCCCGGACGCCCGTCTTCGACCGCTGGATCGCTGGGTGCCCCGCGACCACTCTCGACGCGTCGGGAGAAGCGGTCGGGCTTCCCGCGGGACTGATGGGAAATTCGGAGGTCGGGCACCTGAACCTCGGCGCCGGGCGCATGGTTCCCCAGGACCTGCTGCGCATCGATTTGACCCTGCGCGACGGATCCTTCTTCTCCAACCCGGCCCTGCTCGCGGCGGCCGAGACGGCGCGCACGCGCGGCTCCACGCTCCACCTCATGGGTCTCGTCTCCGACGGCGGAGTCCATTCGCACCTCCGGCACCTCTTCGGGCTCCTGGATCTCGCCCGGCGCGAGCGCGTCCCGCGCGTCCTGGTCCACGCATTCACCGACGGGCGGGACACGCCTCCGCGCTCCGCTCTGGCGTATCTGGATGAGCTCGAGGCGGTGCTCGCGCGAACGGGCGGGTCGATCGGGACCGTCAGCGGCCGTTACTACGCGATGGACCGCGACCAGCACTGGGAGCGGATCGCGCTCGCGTGGGACGCCCTTCGCAACGGAGCCGGCCGGCGGGCCGCGACGGCGCGTCAGGCGGTCGAGAACGCCTACGCTGCCGGAGAGGGCGACGAGTTCATCGTTCCGACCGTCATCGGAAGCGAAGGCTCCCCCTCCCCCCGGATCTCCGACGGCGACGCCGCCATCTTCTTCAACTTCCGCGCGGATCGGGCACGCCAGCTCACGCGCGTGCTCGCGGACCCGGCCTTCGGCGAATTCCCGCGTGGACCGCGTCCTGAGATCGCCCTCAAGACGTTCACCGAATATAAGAAGGAGTTCGGCCTCCCCGCCGCGTTTCCGCCGATCGCGCTGCGAAAGATCCTCGCCGAGGTCTGGAGCGGCCACGGCATCGCCAATCTCCGCATCGCGGAGACCGAGAAGTACGCTCACGTCACTTATTTCTTCAACGGGGGCGTCGAGGCGGCGTTCCCGGGCGAGGAGCGGGTCCTGGTCCCCTCCTGGCGCGGCGCCACCTACGACCTCCATCCTCAGATGAGCGCGGCGGAAATCACCTCCGAAGTCGTGCGCGCGCTCGAGACAAATCGCGCTCCCGCCTGCGTCGTGAACTACGCCAACGCCGACATGGTCGGCCACACCGGAAAGATCGCCGAGACGATTTCCGCAATCGAGACTCTCGATGCCTGCTTCGGACGGCTCGAAGCGGCGGCCGACGCCGCCGGAGCGATCCTCGCGATGACGTCCGATCACGGCAACGCGGAGCAGATGCTCGACGAAGCGACCGGTCAACCCCACACCGCGCACACGACCAACCCGGTCCCGTTTCTCCTCAGAGGAGCGCAGGAGGTGCGACTTCTGCGCGAGGGAGGCTCCCTCGGCGACGTCGCGCCGACCCTTCTCGCCCTCCAGGGAATCGCGGAGCCGGGAGAGATGACCGGAAGAAGTCTTCTGCTCGACGAGTGAGGGCCAGGGCCGGGAGCCGGGAGCCGAGCGACCAGGGGGAGCGAGACGGCCGCGGTACTCCGCGGTCAACTAGATCGAGACTTGAAGGAACCGGCTTCAGTAGTCCTCGTCGTCGAGCGCTCCCGTATGAACGCTCAACATTCAACGCAACGCATACCCCCCCTGCCGCCTACCGCCTCCCGTCCGTCGCGCGCTCGCGCGCCCCGGGAAACCGCCGGGCCGCCTCCGCCCGCGCCCTGGCCCCTGCCGCGCGATCGCCCAGGATGTCGTAGGTCCTTGCCGCGAGAAAGCAGGAGTCCGCGCTCGCCGCGCGCTCGACGAGATCGTGCAGCGCCCGACCGGCCTCCGCCGGTTTGCCCTCGCTCGCTTCGAGAAGCGCGAGACCCGTATAGCCGCGAGGATTCGCCGGAAAATCGCGGATCTCGGCCAGGAACGCGGCGCGGGCCTCCCCGCTCCGGCCCAGGCGCGCGAGAGCATCGCCCGCGAGAAAGGAAGCCTCCTCGATCGGCGGCGCCTCCGGATCCATTTTCCGGAGCCGGGCCAGGGCTTCGAGAGCGCCCGCCATGTTGCCGGCCGCGAGCTCGATGCGCGCCACGAGAAGGAACGGAGCGCGCGATTTCGGGTGCGCCTGGATCGCCGCCTCCGCGTGCGTCCGCGCTTCCGGAAGCTGCATCGCCGCGAGGGCGATCGAGCCCAGGACGAGCGCCGAGTCGGGAGAGCCGGCCGCCTCCGCCGCCTTCGCGTACCTCCGCGCCGCGGCCAGGTCGCGCTTCTCGAGGGCGAGATCCGCGAGCGCCAGAAGCACCGGCGGCGTTCCGGGCTCCATCCGGTCGACCTCCAGCAGCGCCCGGTACGCCTCCTCGGTCCTCCCCGCCTCCCGCAGAGTACGCGCCAGCGTCTGCCGCGCGTCGAGCATCATGGGGTTCTCCCGGACCAGCGTCTCGAGGAGGGCGATCGCGCTGTCGGCCTTCCCTTCCTCCGCGAGGCGGCCCGCCTCCTTCAGCCGCGCCACGAGACCGATGCGGTCCTTGGGGTCGGGCAGGGCCCCTCCCGGAGAGGCGACCTTGCCCGCTCCAAGATAGCCGAGAGACGCGAGCTTCTTGACGGTTTCGGGATCGGACGTCCCGGGCGGCTCGAGCGGCCGCGACATGGCGAGCAGAGCGGCGCGCATCGAACGAAAGGTGTCCGGAAGCCCGGCGGAGAGATCATGGCGCTCGCCCGGATCCGACGTCCAGTCGTAGAGCTCGGGGCGGGGGGCGTGGATGTAGTGGGTTCGGCCGTCCGAGAAAGAGGCGAGATCGCTCCACCCGAAGTGGAACCGGGGAAACATCGTTTCGCTGTAGATCCGCCGCGGCGCGGCGCGGTCTTTCCCGCCCGGCCACAGAGGGATACCGGCCAGCCCGCCCGGCGCTTCGAGCCCGAGCGCCGCGAAAACCGTGGGGAACACGTCGACGAGACCCGCGGGGGACGAGACTCGCCGTCCGGCGTCCCGGCCGCCCGGGAATTTCAGGATGAGCGGGACGCGGATTGACTCCGCGTAGAGAAAAATACCGTGCTCGTCCTCGCCGTGATCCCCGAGCCCCTCGCCGTGGTCCGACAGGAGGACGATGAGAGCCCGGTCGTACAGGCCCCGCGACTTGAGCGTCGAGATGAATTTCGCGACCACCGCGTCCGCCGCCGCGACCTCGCCGTCGTACGGGCGCCCGCGATATTTCGACGCGAAGGGCTCCGGCGGCTCGTACGGGGAGTGCGGCTCGTACAGGTGGAGGAACCCGAACAGGGGCTTTCCCGCGTGCGCGCCGGCAATCCATTCCGCCAGACGGCGCTCGGTCTGCAGCCCCGGACGCTGTACCTGTCCGATCGCCTGCCCTGCCTTTTTCACCTCGATGGCGTCTTCCCAGAAGTCGAACCCCTCCGCGATGCCGCTCGCGCGGTCGAGCACGACGGCCGAGACGGCGGCCCCGGTCGAGTACCCGTGACTCCGCAGCTCTCCCGCCATGGTCTTCGCGCTTTTCGCGAGACGGTAGCCGAGGTTGTCGCGCACTCCGTTGACGAAGGGGAGCTGACCCGTGAAGAGAGCCGCGTGCGAGGGCAGGGTCAGGGGAACCTGCGCGATGGCGGTCTCGAATACGACGCCGTCTTTCGCCAGGGCGTCCAGTGCGGGAGTCTCCACGCCGCGGTAGCCGTAGGCGGGAACGTGGTCCGCCCGCAGCGTGTCGATCGAGATGACGAAAACGGGGGCCGCCGGAAACGTCGTCCGGCGGCATCCACCGGCCGCGAGGGCCAGCGCGAGGGCGACGGCCCGCCACCCGCGCCGCGACGCGGCCCGCTTCACTTCACGTCGAAGGGGAACGAATTCTCGGCCGTCCTTCCGGCTTTGGCGTCGTCGAGCCTCACGTTCAACGCGTATCGTCCCGGATCGAGGCCCCACGTCTTCACCTGGAGGAGGAGCTTCCGCGCGCCGGTGTGTTCCCGATCCGAGGCCTTGAGAAGCTTCAACTCGACGCGTCCATGCGTCTTGCCGTCGACTCCGATGGCGCGCCCCGTGTATTGCAGATCCGACGTCTGCGAGAAGTTGTAGCCGATCATGCAGACCTGCATCGCCTCACCGCTCCGCGTGCCGGCCAGAGCCGTCGGGATGAAGGCCTCTCCTCCGATCGAGAACGGGTACTCGGCGGCGGCGGGCACCGTGCCGTGCGGCTTGGCTTTCACCATGATCCACTGCCGACCCTCCTCCAGGAAGAGAGGGGGCAGGGTGAACGCGGCCGCCGGATCGGCCGGCACGGTCAGGGCGTTGACGGTGACGCCGAACCGGTCAGTCTCCGCGTCTCGGACGAGGGTCCGAAGCATGTATTTTCCGGGGATCAGGGCGAGCTCTCCATAGATCTTGAGGCCCCCGTTCTGAAGCGTGCTCCGGACCTGCGTGAGGTCGAGACCCACCGGCTGGTAGAGAAAGTCTCGCGTCGTGCCTTTCGCGTCGATCGCGTAAACCGTCACTTCGACGTTCATCGCCGGGCCGTCGTGCTTCGCGAGCAGCCGGTCGCCGGGGATCTCGACGACCACCGGGACGCGCGCCGGCTCCTTGCCGTTCGGAAACGGAACGGCGACGACCCAGGCGGGCAGGTCGGACTTCGGACTTGCCGAGGCGATCGCGGACGTCATCAGGAGCTTTCGCTCGATTGGCGTCATCTGCTGATGCGTCTTGGGCTCGTAGTAGCCGCTCCGGGCCGACACGCGCCAGGACTTGTTCTTCAACTTCACTTTCAGCGTGTGGAACTTGCCGTTCTCGGGGATTCGCACGGGCTGGAAGGCGAGGAGGTAGACGAGGCCCGTGCGGTCCAAGA
Source organism: Acidobacteriota bacterium (assembly GCA_040004075.1). Lineage (GTDB taxonomy): Bacteria > Acidobacteriota > Thermoanaerobaculia > UBA5066 > Gp7-AA6 > JALYUA01. The sequence continues at coordinate 15,722 of JBDUBP010000170.1, forward strand.
GCTTCTCCAGTCCAGGCCCGAGGTCGTTGGCGTTCTTCAAAAACTCGCCGCCGGTCTGGTCCGCCATCGCGAAGAGAGAGTCCTGTCCGTTGACGGGCATGTCCGCGCCCACGCCGCTCAGCGAGACGCCCGCCCGAAGCCCTCCGATGTCGATCGAATGGATGGTGCAATCCGAACGATTGAAGAGCGCGAGCGCCTTGGTCATCCCCGTCTTCAGGTCGGTGTTCCCGAACCGGCTGTCGTTGTCGACTTTCCAGCTCTGTCCCCGGATCGCCCACTCGGCTTCCTTCGCGCCCGCGTTCGACCCCGTCGCGCCCGAGAGCTCCCGGCTGTCGAAACCCTCCGAGAGGTAGAGGATGTGCTTGCGTCCCGGCACGGCGTCGAGCGCCAGCGCGAGCTTGGCGAACGAATCGAGCATCCGGCCGACGCGATCGCGGTAGACGGCGCGCATGCTCTTCTGAAACATCGTCTGCATGTTCTCGA
>JBDUBP010000162.1:0-4758 GCA_040004075.1 Acidobacteriota bacterium
GTTTGCCGCCTGCGTCCGTCATACGAATACGAGCCGAGAAGCGCGTCACCTCGGATGACGCCGCAGAGGTATCCCGTGCGGTAGTCCACAGTTTCGTGGGGGCCCGCCGCGAAATGGCCCGTCCCCAGCAGGTGGTTCTGAACCGTGAGATGGAGGCGTTGCCCGGCGCCTCGCTCGCGGCCGGCAACGTATTTCCAACCCCGGCTGGTAAGGAATCGGTGGTCACCACTCGAAACGAGGCGGGACCCGTCCTCAAGCTCGGTCTCGTACGCGGGCGCGATCCGGCTCCAGTGGGCGAGAACGGATGTCCGGGTGTACCTTCGGCACTCGCCGTCCCGCACCGTCCCGAAGACTTCGTCCCCTTCGCGGACTCGTGCGAGCGGTTTCGTCGTGGAATCCGCCATGAGGATCGGTGTGTCCCCGTCGAGGCAGTACGCGCACGCGTGGAAGCACCCCCGGTACGGGTTGATGGAAAACCGGAACCCGACGTCCGGGCTGTCGTTTTCCGCGATGATCGACTTCGCCCGCTCCTCGAACACCTCGAGGCGTGCGGCCGGAGGCTCGCCGAGCCACTCCGCGTGGGTCGAGTCCCAGGGAGTGGGAGGATTGGAAACCCGGGTCACCATGGAGGCGTAAATCTAGCGCAACTGGATGTTTTTGGGAAGGCGTGGCGCGAGGCCGAGGGTCGAAGGACGCGGAGGCCAGTGCGCTGGATCTGCTGGTCGTGATGGCGTGGCGGAATGGATGCCGAGACTTTTTTTTTCGTTTCCCGTTTCCCGATCTAGTTGACCGCGGAGGACCGCGGCCGTCTCGCTCCCGTTGGTCGCTCGGCGCCCGGCCCCGATCCGTCCCCGCCTTCCCCCTACCGCCTCCCGCCTTCCGCCCCTCTCAGTCCCACCGCCTCGCGCACGCGGCGCATGGTCTCTTGCGCGACCGCTCCCGCCCGTTCGGCGCCGCGCCGCAGGGCCGCTTCGACTCGCTCGGGATCCTTCTCGAGCTCCCTGCGTTTCGCTCGCGCGGGTTCGAAACGGGCGTCGATCTTCTCGATCAGGAGCGTCTTCGCGTCGCCGTATCCCAGGCCGCCGGCCCGGTACCGCGCCGCGAGCCCTTCCGCTTCCGAAGGCGTCGCGAGGAGCGAGTACAGCGCGAAGACGTTGTCCTTCTCAGGATCCTTCGGCGCCTCGACGGGAGTGCTGTCGGTGACGATCTTCATGACCGCGCTCTTGAGGGCCGGGCCCTCCGCGAAGATGTCGATCGTGTTTCGGTAGGACTTGCTCATCTTCTTGCCGTCTGTCCCGGGGACGATCACGGCTCGCTCGATCCGCGTCTCGGGAAGGGGGAACACTCTCTTCCAGGTCTGGTTGAAGTACCCCGCCATGTCTCGCGTCATCTCGATGTGCTGGACCTGGTCCTGCCCGACGGGGACGAGGTTCGACCGGTAGATCAGGATGTCGGCCGCCATCAGGACCGGGTAGTTGAAGAGGCCGACCGTCGCCGTCATGCCACGCGCGAGCTTGTCCTTGTACGAGTGGGCGCGCTCGAGAAGCCCCATTCCGGTGACGGTCGAGAGAATCCACGCGAGCTCCGTCACCTCCGGAACGTCGGATTGCCGGAAAAACGCGGCCTTCTCCGGATCCAATCCGAGCGCGAGATAGTCGAGGGCCACCGAACGGACGTTTTCCCGGAGGGCGGCGCGGTCCTGGATGGTGGTCAGCGCGTGAAAGTCGGCGATGAAGAAGAAGCACTCGCCTTCCTCCTGCAACGCGATGTGCTGCTGGATGGCGCCGAAATAATTGCCGAGGTGGAGCTTCCCGGACGGCTGAACGCCCGAGAGGATGCGCTGGCGTTTTGAGTGTGGTTCTTCCATCAGCCGGGCATTGTATGGGGCTGGACGCTGGGCGAAGCGCGAAAGGCTAAAGGCGAAAGGCTAAGGGCGAAAGAGGAGAGGCGAGGGGGGCGCGGCGAAGAGGGGCGAGGTGAGCGTGTTATTTTTCGTTTCCCGTTTCCGTTCCCGTTTCCCGTTTCCCGTTTCCCGACTCCCGTCCACGCGCCGAAAGGAGCTTCCATGAAAAAAGCCCTCTCTGCCGCCCTGATCGCGGCGGCTCTTTCCGCCGGCGGCTCCGGCGCGTCGTTCGCTCAGACGCCGGCGCCCTCGCCCGCCCCTCGCGCCACGCCGGGTGCGGCGGAACATCATGACCAGGCCCCGGAGGATCCCTTCCGGCTCCAGCCGCTTTCGGGCAGCGTCTACGCGCTCTACGGCCGCGGCGGCAACGTCGGCTTCTTCGTGGGTCCCGACGCCGTGCTCGTCGTCGACTCCCAGTTCAAGGAGCTCGCGCCGGGCATCGTCCGGCAGATTCAGAAGGTGTCCGACAAGCCGATCCGATTCCTCCTGAACACGCACCATCACGGCGACCACGTCGGGGGCAACGAGGTCTTCCGCCCGTTCGCCATGATCGTCGCGCACGACAACGTGCGGACTCGGATGCTCGCGAGCCCGGTGGACATCGCGCGCGACTATCCCCCGCTCATCGAACAGGCGCGCGCCGCGGGCAACGAGCGCGCCGCGAAATCGCTGTCAGACCAGCTCGCCTGGGCGAAGACCGTGAAAGTCGAGGACATCGCCGCCCCCGTGATGACGTTCGACTCCACGCTCAAGATCCACATGGGAGACGAGACGATCCACGTGTGGCATCTGCCGCCCGCCCACACCGACGGCGACAGCGTGGTCTGGTTCGAGAAGGCGAAGGTGCTCCACATGGGCGACGACTTCTTCAACCAGGTGATTCCTTTCATCGACGTCAAGAGCGGCGGTTCGGTGACGGGCTATCTCGCGGCGATTGACAGGGCGATCTCGAAGATCCCGGCCGACACAAGGATCATCCCCGGTCATGGAGAAGTGACCGACGTGAAGGGCCTGCAGGGCTTCCGCGCGTACATCTCGGACCTCCTCGACGCGGCGCGCAAGGCAAAGGCCGCCGGCAAATCGAAGGAGGCCTTCACGAAAGAAGTCAGCCTTCCCGCCTACCAGGGATGGAGCGGCTACAAGGACCGCTTCGCGGCGAACGCGGCCTCCGCCTGGGACGAAGCGAAGTAGCGGGCGCGCGGCGCCGACGCCGGAAGGCGGAAGGCGGAAGGCGGAAGGCGGACGTTGAGAGCTGACGGCCCCCTCTGCGTTCGCCTTTCGGGCGGTTCCGCCTCATAATGATCCAGATTGAGTCAAGGAGCATTCTGGCGCGGCCGCCCGGCCAGCGAAGCGATCGGCGTACTTCTCCTCCTGACCGGGGCCCTGGTGGCCCTGTCGCTTCTCACACACGACGGCGCGGATCCGAGCCTCTTCTCGCATTCCGCCGGTAATCCGGTCGCTGCCGCAAGTCCCGCCAACCGGATCGGAACCGTCGGCGCGTCGCTCTCCGCCGCGCTATATGCCGCGGCCGGGTTTGGCGCCTGGGCGGTCCCCGTCCTGTTTCTCTTCTGGGGCTGGCGGCGTTTCTGGCGGCGCCCCTTCTCGAATCCGGCGACTAAGGCCGCGGGGTTGGCGATGCTGGCGCTCGCCGTGCCGGCTTTGCTGTCGCTTTCTCTCGGCCGCCGCACGCTCTCCGGCGAGGACATGGAGGCCGGAGGGGTCATCGGCCGCGCGGCCGCGGAAGCGGCGCGCTCGCGCCTCGGCACGACCGGCGCGGCGCTGCTCTGCTCGGCGCTCGTCCTGCTCGCGATCCCGCTCGCGACCCAGGTTTCTCTCGCCGAGGTCTTTCTCGGCCTGCGGATCCGATTCGCCGGACTCTGGAGCCGGGGGACCGTCCGCTGGGCGCGCCGCCGCGACCAGCGCACAAAGGAACGGCTGCGCCGCACCGTCGTCGCCAAGCACCTGGAGAAGGCGCGCCAGTCGCCCGTCTCTCTCGACGAGGTCCCGTTCGCGCAGGACGAGCCCTCGCTCGCCTTGGTCGAGCGCCCCGGCCCGGGGAAGTTGTCGCTGACGAAGGTCACGGTGCCCCGCAGGACGGCCCCGGTTCCCGCGGGCGCCTCCGCGGGTCCGCTCCGGAAGAAGCCCGACACGCAGCAGAACCTGCCGCTGGTCGTCGAGGGGTACACCTACCCGCCCTCTTCGCTGCTCGAGCGCCGGGAAAACGTCGGCACCGTCGACCGCAAGCGGCTCGCCGAGAGCGGAAAGGTGATCGCCGCCAAGTGCGCCGAGTTCGGCGTCGAAGGCGACATCGCCGAGTACCATCCCGGTCCCGTCGTCACGACTTACGAGTTCCGGCCCGCGGCGGGCATCAAGGTGAACCAGGTCATGGGCCTGTCGGAGGATCTGGCCCTCGCGCTCTCCGCGGAATCGATCCGAATCGAGAGGCTTCCGGGGCGCGCCAGCGTCGGCATCGAGGTGCCGAACCCGGGAGGAGGAGAGGTCATCGCGCTCCGCGACGTCGTCGAGTCGGAGAAGTTCGTCCGCTCTCCCTCGCTCCTGACCCTCGCTCTCGGGAAGGACATCCACGGCGAGCCCGTCGTCGACGATTTGCGCGCGATGCCGCATCTCCTGATCGCGGGGACGACCGGCTCGGGCAAAAGCGTCGGGATCAACTCGCTGCTGACCTCGCTCCTCTTCAAGGCGCGGCCCGACCAGGTGAAGATGATCCTGATCGACCCGAAGATGGTGGAGCTCGAGATCTACGAGAACCTGCCCCATCTCCTGACTCCGATCATCACGGACCCGAAGAAGGCGTCCAACGCGCTGAAGTGGGCCGTGGGAGAGATGGAAGAGCG
>JBDUBP010000198.1:0-16114 GCA_040004075.1 Acidobacteriota bacterium
GGATCGTCTACAAGGCGCTCGACCGCGACCTCGAGGACCTCGTCGCGATCAAGACCCTCCGCAGCGAGGCGCTCTCCGCCGACCCCACCCTCCTCGACCGGTTCAAGTCGGAGATTCGCCTCGCGCGCAAGATCACGCACCCGAATATTCTGCGGACGCACGACCTCGGGGAAACCGGAGGCGTTCGATATCTCTCGATGGAATTCGTCAAGGGCATCACCCTGAAGCACCTCGTCGAGCAGGACCAGTTGCTGCCGACCCCGGTCGCCCTGCGAATCGCGAAACAGATGTGCGCGGGTCTGGCGGCGGCGCACGAAGTCGGCGTCATCCACCGCGACATCAAGCCGCAGAACATCATCATCGAGCCGACGGGCGGCTTGAAGATCATGGACTTCGGGATCGCCCGCCTGACCCAGGAGCGCGGGATGACGGCGACCGGCACCGTCGTGGGCACGCCCGACTACATGTCCCCCGAGCAGGCCAGGGGCCTCGCTCTCGACTTCCGCTCCGACATCTATTCGACGGGCGTCGTGCTGTACGAGATCTTCACGGGAACTCTCCCCTTCGAGGGCGACACCCCGATCGCCGTCGTCCTGAAGCACGTGCAGGAGAAGCCGCCCGCCCCGCAGTCGAAGAACCCGCGCATCGACCCCCGGATCGCGGCGATCATCCTGATCTGCATGCAGAAGAATCCGGACGACCGTTATCAAACCGTGAACGATCTCTACGAGGCTCTGACATCGGTCACGGCGGCGGCCGCCTGACGCCTCGGGACGGCGCCGCGAAGCGGGGGCGCGGCCGTTACGCGGCGCTCGACCCTGCGGGCGTGGAGACACGGCGCGCCTGCCGGATCCTCCTTCCCGTTCTCCTTCTCTGCCTCGTGGCCCCGCACTCTGCCCGCGCGCAGGGGGAGGCCGCGTACTTCGAGGAGGGACAGAAGCCGCATCTCGACTTCCAGTGGGACTTCCTCGCCCGGTACGACCGCATCGAGAAGCTCGTCTTTCGCCCCGGCATCCACCGCGCGCGTTTCGAGCTCCGCTCCGAGCTCGATCTCATCGTTTCGGACCGGCTCAAGATCGGAGCACGGGCCATCGGAGACCTCGGAACCGACCAGAATTCCGACAACAACAGAAACTTCGACAACTACCGCACGACCGGCTCGACTCTCGAGCGCTGGTTCGTCGAGGCGCGGCCGGGCCCGTTGGACCTCCGGTTCGGCAGCTTCGGAATGCCGCTCGTCGCCACCGAGATGGTCTGGGACCGCGACATCCAGTCGCTGGGCGCGGCCGCCGCCTGGCAGCTCCCGGTCGGAGGGCTCACGCTCGCCGCCGGCGCCTTTCGCGGACCGCAGCGGGAGGGAGACCGCACGCGCGTCGAAGCCGGGCAGCTCGTCTGGCGCCGGGGAGACCCCGCGACTTTCGCGGTCGAGGCCGCGGGCTCGTTCTGGACCTTCCAGCCGGATCACCTGCGGCCCGCCTACATCCGGCAAAACTACTCGCGGCCCGTCGCCGGCGGCGGTCCGGTGTACGTCTCCCGGTTCCGGATCGGCGACGCCGTCGTGCGCCTGAAATTTCCGCTGGGTTCCGTTCCCTTGACGGTTTCTCTGGACGGCCTCAAGAACTTCGGCTCCCGCGCGGAGGCGCGCGGCGACGACAAGGCCTTCGAGGGCAGCATCACGGCGGGCGACGTGGGAATGCCGGGCCGGCTTCGCGGTTTCTACACCTATCAGTACGTCCAGAGAGACGCGGTCGTCGGCGCCTATAACACCGACGACTGGTGGTTCCACAGCTGGTATCGTGGCCACCGTTTCGCCCTCGCGCTCACGATGGCCCCGCGGATCTTCGTGCAGGGCGCCGCGGTGTTCCAGCAGCGCCTCGATCGAAACACCTGGCTGAACCGATTCACCGTCGATCTGGTGAAGATGTTCTGAGGGAGGGCGCTGGGCGCCGCGCGCCGCCCCGCCGTCATACAATCCGCGCAAATGTCCAAGTCGGTCGTCGCTTGCGTGGAAGACCTCTTTTTCCGGTCCAAGATCGACGCGACCGCCCGGCACCTGAACGTTCCGGTCCGCTTCACCAACCCCGCCGGCCTCGCGACCGCCTGCCGGGAAGCCGGGACCGTGGCGGCTCTCGTGGAGCTCTCCGATGCAGCGGTCGACGCGGTGGCTGCGATGCGGACGAGCGGGCCGGACGGCGCGCTCCCGGTCGTCGGCTTTCTTTCGCACGTGGACCGCGAGCTCGGCAAGCGCGCGGAAGCCGCCGGGGTCACGACCGTCATGCCGCGCAGCCAGTTCGCGGAGACCCTTCCCGAGCTTCTGATGGATCTCATGGCGCCCGGAACCAAGCGCGAAGTCCAGGAGGAGCCCGAGCTCCCCGACGAATAGCCGACCGCCCCGCGGCGCGGAAGCGACGGACACGTTTTCAAGGAGAAACTCATGAGCGGAACGACCCGGCGCGACCTGTTGAAGGGAGCCGCCCTTCTCCCGATTGCCTCCCAGATCAAGAGTCCTCCGCCGTCCTCCGCGCGGGCGGCTTCGCGTCCGGTGGTCATCTCGTCCGCGAACGGCCTCGAAGCGGCGCGCAAGGCGTACGAAATGATCGCGTCCGGAAGCGACCCTCTCGAGGCCGTGATCTCCGGCGTCAACATCGTGGAGGACGATCCCAACGATGTCACGGTCGGATTCGGCGGCATCCCGAATGAGGAGGGCGTCGTCCAGCTCGACGCCTCCGTCATGGATGGCCGGACGATGAAGTCGGGCGCGGTCGGAGCCCTCGAGCGGATCAAGAACCCTTCGCGCGTCGCGCGTCTCGTCATGGACCAGACCAACCGGGCGTTTCTCGTGGGAGAAGGCGCTCTGAAGTTCGCCCGCGCCCACGGGGTGCCCGAGCAGAATCTGCTGACGGAGCGTTCGCGAAAAATCTGGCTCTACTGGAAGGAAAAGCTCTCGGGGATCGACGATTGGATGGAGCGAGGCGACGAGGAGCAGAAGGACCCCGACATCCGCTGGTACATCGAGAAGTTCGGAGTGGAGGATTTCCGCCCGCAGGGCACGATCAACTGCAACGCCGTGACGGCATCGGGAGACCTCGTCGGGACGACGACCACCTCGGGACTCTTCTTCAAGCTCCCGGGCCGCCTGGGAGACTCGCCCGTCATCGGCGCGGGTCTCTACGTCGACGGCGAGGTGGGCGCCTGCGGGTCGACGGGCTGGGGGGAAGGCAACATCCGGCTCTGCGGCTCGCACACGGTCGTCGAGCTCATGCGGCAGGGCAAGTCCCCGCAGGACGCGGCGCTCGCGGCGCTCGAGCGCGTGGTGAACGCCTCGAAGTACTACCGCGACAAGAACGGACGCCCCGACTTCCAGCTGAACTACTACGTCATCAACAGGAAGGGGGAATACGCGGGCGCCGCCCTCTGGAACGGGTCCTACGGGATCGTCGGCGGGTCGAAGAAATTCACGCCTTCGCGCTTCGCGGTCGCGGACGCCGCGGGCGCCCGCCTGCAGGAATCGGCCTATCTGATGAAGAGGTGAGAAGAGTCATCAGTCATCAGTCATCAGTCATCAGTTATCGGTCGTCGGAGACTTCAGTTTGGCGATCGGGCGATAATGTCTGGGGCTGACTTCAGCTTTCTACCCCGTTGCGCCCGTAGACTGAAAACTGATCACTGAAAACTCAACACCGACACATGCGCTCCCCCCGCCGCTTCCTCGCAGACTGGTTCGTCGCGGAGATCACTCGGCAGCGTCGGAACTACCGCCGGTTCGTCTACAACGATCCGGTCAAGCTGAAGGCGACCATCGCGCCCGGCGACGTGCTTCTGGTCGATGGGGATCAGCGGGTCTCTTCGGCGGTCAAGTACCTGACGCAATCGTCCTGGTCGCACAGCGCGCTGTACATCGGCGACGCGCTGCTCCGGCGCGACACGGAGACGCGCGGGCGGATGCAGCGGCGTTTCGGCCGAGAGGCGAAACACCTCGTCGTCGAAGCGCTCGTCGCGGAGGGAGTCGTCGTTTCGCCTCTGATCAAGTACATCCACCTGAACATCCGGATCTGCCGGCCGATGCGCATTCGTCCGGAAGACCTCGAGAGGATTTTCGATTACGTCCTCTCCCGCGTCGGCCACCAGTACGACCGCCGCAACTTCCTGGACCTGACGCGGTACCTCCTGCCGTTCCACCTGATTCCGCCGCGGCTCCAGGAAGACGCTCTGCATTTCGGCAGCGGGGTCGCGACGGAGACGATCTGCTCGACGCTCCTCGCCGAGGCGTTCGCCCGCGTCCAGTACCCGATCCTGCCGCAACAGGTGCGCCGGCCGGCGAATACAGCGGGAGAGCGGTTGCGCCAGCAGATCCTCGGCCGCCCGACCCGGAGGGCCTACAGCGGACTTCTGCGGGCGCGGCACCCGACGCTCTGCGTTCCGCGCGACTTCGACCTCTCCCCCTACTTCGAGATCGTCAAGTTCAACGCGAGGGACGAGGCGCAGTTCGATTACCGCAAGCTGCAGTGGGAGGCGCCGGCCACGCCCGAGGCGCCGCGAGAGACTCCGATAGACGGGACGGCGCGGAAGAAGGCGTGAAGAGAGTCGTCAGTTTTCAGTTTTCAGTTTTGAATTCCGAGCCGAGAACTCGACCGATCACTGACGCCTGATTACCGATTACTGAGTACTGATTACTGATTACTGACAACTACGCCTGGGGCGCGCTTCCGCCGCGGCCGCCTGAGAGGATCGAGTTGACGGCATCCAGGCGGCGCTCGAGCACCTTCCGCAGCTTGCCGACCTCGCCCTCGCTCGCCGAAAATCGCACGCTGTCTCCCTGGAACTCCATGCGAAGCACGGCGTCGCGGTCCTCGGGCATCAGGCCGAGCATCCCGGCCCGGTACGCCCGCATCCATTCCGGAGACGGTTCCGAGTCGAGGCGGGCTCGGTAGTAGGTCCGGCCGTCTGTCGCGGGCCCCTCCGCGACGGGGGCCTCCGGGGACAACCAGACGCGGTGCGTCGGTGCGGCCTCACCGGGCCGGCGACGGATGGGCTTGCGATATTGGGGTCTGCGAGGAATGGGAGCCTCCTGTCTGGCGCGATTCTGTCATAGGAAGTTGGGAGTCGAGAGTCGAGAGTCGAGAGTCGAGAGTTCCAGAGCAGGGACGACGCTCTCATCTTGGATTGAACCCTTAACTCTGAATTCTTAACTCTTAACCTTTTCAAACGTTCCCGCCGAAACGATCGTGAAGGCGTCCGGCTTCACCATGCGGGCAAAGGCCGCGTCGGCTTCCTCTTTCGTGACCGCGGACACGAGGGTCCCGAACCGATCGAGGTACTCGAGCCCGAGGCCATAGTAGAGCGCCGTATCGACCGCCTGGGCAATGCCGGCGTTGGAGGCGAGATCGACCTTGAACTTTCCGATCCGCGAGCTTTTCTCGTCGGCCAGCTCCCGCGGGGTCAGGCCGTCACGCACGAACCTGGAGATCTCGTCCAGGGTGGAGGCGACCGCGGCGTCGCGGCTTTCGGGCTTCACGGTGACGGTCACGACGAAGGGTCCCGGCACGTGCGTCGCGTGAAAGCTCGAGTGGATTCCGTAGGTCAGACCCTCCGTGTCGCGCACCCGCACGCCGAGACGCGAAGTGAGCGAGGACTGGCCCAGCGCGGAGTTGGCGAGGACGCAGGCGAGGTACAACGGATCGGGGCGCGTCAGGGTAGCGGGCGTCGCGAGCACGACGTCGGCGTTGGCCTTGTCCGGCATCTCAACGGTCTCTGACACGGGAACCGGCTCGGGCACGGGCACGGGTGGGATCTCGGGCGGATCTCCGCGTCTCCAGTCCGCCAGGCGCCGCTCGAGGCCGTCGAGGATCGCGTCGCTGGCCACGTCGCCCACAACCACCAGCCGGAGGGTGCCCGCGGCGTACCGGGCGCCGTAGAAGGTCTGCAGATCCGAGCGCGTGAGCGACTCCAGCCGCGCGATGCGCTCCTCGCCGGTCCGCCGGTGAAAGGGATGCCCGGGAGGATAGATGCGGCGCGCCGCGGCGTCCTGCGCGCGGGCGGAAGTCTGATCCTGCTGCTGCCGGATCGCGCCGGCCAGCCGTTTCTTCTCCTTCTCGAGCTCCTCCTCGGGGAAGGTGGGGGTTCGGAGAATCTCCACCAGCCGGTCGAGAAGAAGGTCCGCGTCGCGCGAAAGGGCCGCTCCCGCGATGTCCGTTCCCACGGGGTCCGAGGAGTCGGAGGAAAAGGAGAGGGATGCCCCGCGGCTTTCGAGGTCTTCCGCGATCTCGAGCTTGCTTCTTCGCTCCGTTCCCTTCATCAACTCGCCGGCGGTCATCGACGCGATCGTGCGGCGGTCCGGGGGAGCGTAGAGCGGCCCGCCGTAGAGCGATCCGGAGAGCGCGAGCGTGGGGTTGAAATGGTTTTCGAGGACGAGAAGCTCCGCGCCGTTGGAGAGCATCCGGCGTTGGACCTGCTCGGCGAAGCCCCGGCGCGTCATTCCTCGTCTTCCTCATCTTCTTCAGCGCCCGGCACGGCGGCGGTGGGTTTCGGAAGGAACGTCCCCACCGTAAGCCCGTCGTCCTGGAAATATGCCGCGGCCACGCGCTGGACGTCCGCCCGGGTGACGGCGCGGATGGCAACGGGGTAGTGCGCGTACCACTCCCAGTCGGCGACGGCGATCGCTTCGGAGAGCGAGGCCGCGATCTGGTCCGTCGAGTCCCGGTCGAAGATGACCTCCGCTTCGATCTGGACGCGCGCCTTCTCGACTTCCGCCTCCGTGACGCCGTCCCGCGCGACCCGGACCGCTTCGTCGCGGATGACCGCCTCGACGGCGGAGGGCTCGACGCCGGGGCGCACCGGAGCGAAGACGGAGAACAGGGCCGGATCCCGCAGTTGCCACGGAACCACCGTCACGGAAAGCGCGAGGCTGTTTTCGACGAGCGCCTGATACAGCCGGGACGTGAGGCCGCCGCCGAGGACGTTCCCGAGGACGGCGAGCGCGTGTGTGTCGGCGTGCACGGCCTCGACGGTGCGCCAGGAGAGCGCGCACCACGCCACCTGGCCGGCCCGACGCACGATGAACCGCCGTTCGCCTTCCTGGGGCGGCTCGACCGTGTACACCCGCGGGATCGGCGCGGGAGAGGGAGGGACCGCCCCGAAATGCCTCTCCACGATCGCGAGAGCCTCGGGCTCGGTGAAGTCGCCGATCAGCATCGCCGTCGCGTTGTTCGGATGATAGAAGACGTCGTAGAACTCTTTGAGGCGCGCCGTCGTGACGCCTTCGATGTCGCTGCGCCAGCCGATCGTCGGGTGGTGGTACGGGTGCTCGCGGAACGCGACCGCGAAGGTGTCCTTGTACAGGACCTGGAACGGCGAGTTCTCCCCTCGTTCGAACTCATTGCGCACGACGGTCATCTCGGGCGCCCGGTCCTCGTCGCGCAGGAGCGCTCCCCGCATCCGCGACGCCTCGAGCCGGACGGCGGTCTCCAGCTGGTCCGAGGGGATCGTCTCGTAATAGTTGGTGCGGTCGAACCAGGTGGTCGCGTTGAAGCGGGCGCCCATCGCTTCGAGCACCGCGGCGATCGCCGTCCCTTTCTCCCGGCTGTACTCGGGAGTCCCCTTGAACATCAGGTGCTCGAGGAGGTGCGTCGATCCGGTGTATCCAACCGCTTCGTTCCGGCTGCCGACGTGGTAGACGATCGCAAACGTCACGACGGGAGCGACCGCGTTTTCGAGGAGAAGGACGCGCAAGCCGTTCGACCGGAGGCGCAGCTCCCGGATTCCGGCCGTCTCCGTGACGAAGTCGAAAGCGGACCCTGCCGCAGAGGGGATCGGAGGGCCGCTCAAATGCGAGGAGATCCGGCGGTCAACGCCCGCCCGCCACGTCCTCGGCCCCGTCGACGCCGATGACGTTCCCGCTGATCCATCCGGCTCCCGGAGAGCAGAGGGCGACGAGCGCCCCCGCCACGTCCTCCGGCCGCGTCAGCCGTCCAGCGGGATGCATGCGGCCGACCCGCTCGATCATCTCCTCGTTTCCGGGAATCTTCCGCAGCGCGGGGGTGTCGGTCACACCGGCGCGAAGGGCGTTGACCGCGACCCCGCGAGGCGCGAGCTCGACCGCGAGCTGACGCACGTGGGACTCGAGCGCCGCCTTGGCAGCCGATACCGCGCCGTACGCCGGCCACACGATGTGATCGCCCGCGGAGGTCATCGCAAAGATCCGGCTGCCCGGAGCGAGCAGGTCCGTGTAGACCAGGTCCTGAGCCCAGTAGACGAGCGAGTGGGCCATGACGTCCGAAGTCATTTCGAGCTGCGCCTTGGAGATGGACCCGCCGCGCTCCGCCGCGACGAACGGTTTCAGGGTCCCGAAGGCCAGGGAGTGCAGGAGCACGCCCACGCGCGACTCAGGAGGCGCCTGCCCGCAGGCGGCCGAAATGGCGCCGATCACCTCGGCGCGCTTCTCGTCGTCCGCCGCGTTGACGTTGAAGAACTCGGCTTTGCGACCGAGGGCGGAGATCTCGGCGACGATCCGATCCGCGTTCGCCTGGGTCGCTTTTCGATCCAGATGCACGCCGAAGATGTTCCAGCCGGCGCGCGCGAGCGCGAGCGAGCACGCTTCGCCAAAGCCGGACGAAGCGCCGAGGACGAGGGCCCATCGGGTTGCCGTTTCGGGTGCCAAAACGGGCCGGATGTTATCAGGTCGCGCCGGCTCTCCCCTCTTCCGCGCCCGGGGTGACGGGCCTCGGAAGCGAGCGGCGGCGCGTTTCCGGGAGAACACCCTCGCGGCCGCGATTAGACTCCTCGGCGATGCGCGAGCCGGGACATCGTCTCCTTCTGGCTTCGCTCGTTCTTCTCGTCGCCGCCGTATGGCTCGATCCGCCCGGCTCCTGGCTCGCGGAGCCGGATGAGCCCCGCTACGCCGAGATCCCTCGCGAGATGCTGGCCACAGGCGACTTCGTCGTGCCTCGCCTGAACGGGGTGCCCTACTTCGAAAAGCCGCCCCTGCTTTACTGGGCCAACGCCGGCGCGTTCGCCCTGCTCGGAGAGACGCCTTTCGCCGCGCGATTGGCGACGCGGCTCGCGGGTCTCGGGACCACGCTCCTTCTTCTCTGGGGCGTGCGCCGCATGTGGGGGGCGCGCCAGGGTCTCTTCGCGGCCGTCTTTTTTTTGATGTCGCCGCTGGCCTTCACGTTCTCCCGGCTGAACCTCACGGACGGGGTGCTGACGTTCTTCTTCACGGGAACGCTTCTGGCGGGTTACGAGACCCTCCGTGCCCGCGAGAGCCGCCGCCGCGCGGCTCTGGCCCTCTCCGCGCTCACTGGGGCCTTTGCCGCGGGAGCGTTTCTCTCGAAGGGACTCGTCGGGATCGTCCTCCCGGGCGGGATCCTGCTCTTCTGGTGCCTCGCGACGCGACGCGCGCGCGACCTGACGTCTCTGATCCTGGGGCCGGCCCTCCCAGCGTTTCTCCTCCTGGTCGCTCCGTGGCTCTGGCTGGCGGAGCATCGCAATCCCGGCTTCCTGCAGTTCTTCTTCGTTCACGAGCACTTTCAGCGCTTCGCGACACCCGTCTCCAATCGCCCGGGCCCGATCTCCTACTTCGTCCTCGTCCTCGTGGCGGGATTCCTGCCCGGACTCGCGTTCTTCGTTCGCGGCGTCGTCCCGATCCGCCGCGACCAGACGGAGGCTCTCTTCTTCCTGATCTGGTTCGCCGTCGTCTTCGTCTTCTTCTCGCTCTCTCACAGCAAGCTCTCGCCGTATCTCTTCCCCGCCTTCCCTCCGGCGGCCGCGCTCGCGGCGCGGGCGCTGTCGCGGGACGGGGCATCCGGTCGCGGCTGGGCCATTGCGGCCGGCTCCTGCGCCCTCCTTCCGATCGCCGCGGCCGCGATCCCGGGCGTGCGCGCCGCGACGGGCGCCGCCGGCGCCTCGCCGATCGCCGCCGCCGGCGCCGCCAGCCTCCTGATCGGCTCCGCGGTGTGCTGGTCCGCGAGGAGGCGCGCCGAGACCGCTCTGGGAGCGCTGGCTCTCGGTTGGGCGGGCCTCTACATCGCGCTGGCCCTTATCTGGCCGCGCATGCCGCTCGCCCGCGACATCCACGATCTGGCGACGTCGGCGAAGGACGCCGCGGGGTCAGGCGCCCAGATCGTTTCCTATCGGATCTACGTGCAGGGGTTCCCCTGGACCATCCAGTCGATCGTGCCGCTCGTCGACCACACGGGCGAGCTCGAATCGTGGTGGCTGCCGGAAGCCCGCAGGCGCGAGATCTTCTGGTCCCGTGAGGACTTCTGGACGCGCTGGCGCTCGGGCCAGAAGCTCGTCGTCGTGCTGCGCACCCGCGACGCGGGAGACTTCGGCGCCGCCGTGCCGGCCGCGAAGTTGGTCGAAGAGCGAGGGAAGTATCGGGTGGTTACGAACGACGGCAGGCGGTAGGCGGGAGGGGGACGGGGAAGGCCGGGAATCGGGAATCGGGAATCGGGAATCGGGAAGAGACGATCCGTTCTATTGGAACGCTGAACGCTCTCCGCTCAGCCCGGTATATAGCCCCGAATCGTCCTCACGGTAATCCCCGGCTTGGTCGCCACCTCGACTCCCCGGTATTCCCCGGGCGCCTTGGTCGACGTGCTGCGGTACGCAACGACGTACTGCGAGCGAAGCTCTTCTTCGATGCGTTTGGTCACCTCTCCCATCTTCGCGGCGCTTCCGATGGCGAAGACCTCGCCTCCGGACTCCGCGGCGATCTCCTTCGTGATCCTCCTGGACTTGAAGTCGGTCAGGGGAATGTTGACAGCGATGAAGTAGATCGGCGCTCCCGCGGATCGCGCATAGCGCAGCAACACGTCGTAGTCCACGTGCGACCGGTTGTCGTCGCCGTCGGTCACCACGATGAGCGCCTTGCGACCCTGCAGCGTGCGGAATTGATACAGCCCGAGGACCATCGCGTCGTACAGGGCGGTCGCGCCTTCCGCGCGCACGTCTCGCGCCGCCCTCTGCAGCGCCTGTGAGTCGGACGTCAGCTCCTGGAGAAAGCGCGGGCGGTCGCGAAACTCGATGACGAAGCCGTGGTCCTTGTCCCGCATCAGCGACTTGAACAGCTCCGCCGCCGCGTCGTGCACGAACGGCATGCCTTTCTCCATCGATCCGGAGGCGTCAACGACCAGGCCGATGTTCAAGGGAAGGTTCTCGGCGACCTCGAAGCCGCTGACCGGCTCGGGATGGCCGTCTTCGCGAATCTTGAAGTCGTCCTTCTCGAGCCCCTTCACGAAGTGGCCGGCCTTGTCCAGCGCGGACACGTGCAACTGCACGACGTCGACCCGCACGCTCTCGACCGTCGTGCTCGGGCCCCGCAGCATCCGCATGTCGTTCGCCTCTTTGCCGTCCTCGCCGTACGCCGTGGCGCGGATGTAGTTCGCGCGGGTGTATTGCGCGTAGGGGACGGTCGCCTCGTACGGGCCCGACGTCCAGGTTCCGATCTTCTTTTCGTCCAGGAACAGATCGACCTTCTTCGCCACGCCGCCGGAGATCGACTGGACGGCGACCTTGATCCGTACCCGGCCTTCGGACGGCTCCGGCTGCGGCAGGACGCGCACGGCGAGGCGCGCGTTTCCCTCGTTGATCGCCCAGGCGTCTTCGTCGATCACGCGCCCGCTCTCGTCGTAGCCGACGGCGCGAAGCGTCTGTCGGCGAGGGACGTTGCCGAGGTCGATCTCGACGGTGTACGGCGGACGGGTTCGCGCGAGAAGCAGCTTCTCGTCCAGATAGAACTCGACCTTCCGGATCGGGGGCTGGACCTCCGCTTCGAGACGCAGGAGGCCGACCGGCGTTTCCTTGGCCGGCGGGAGGATCTTCAACAGGGGCTCGGAGGTCTTCGCCGGGGTCCCCGCCGCTTCGTCGGCGATGACGATTCCCTCGGCGTCCGGAAGCGTGCTCGCTTCCGCGGGCGCCATCTCCGGGCGGAACGGGGCGCTCACCTCCGGCACCGAGATCTCCGCCTCGCCGTCGCCCACGACGCGCCCGCCTTCCGGATCCGTGAACACCAGCTTGATCCGGTAGGTGCCGGGCTTGACCGCCCGCAGGAACGAATAGGAGAACGACGCGCCGGAGGCCAGAGACGCCGTGACGGGGTATTGAAAGGTCTGCGAGACCTCGCCGTTTTGGAGCAGCGTGCCCTTCAACTGCCCCGAGAATCCCCGGACGCCCCGCGCGGACAGGCCCTTGGTGAGCTCCGGGGACGCGAGGCGGATCCGCACGACGGTCTTTCCCGCCGCCATCCCGAGGAACTCCGACGAGATCTCCAGAGGGAATTTACCGACCGGCGTGTTCAAATCCGCGCCCTTGCGCTTCTGGGCCAGAGCCGGGCTGACGGAGGCGGACGCGAGGCAGAGGACCGACAGCGCGAGGGCAATCCGCAGTTTGTTCATGCTTCCCGAGGCAACGGAAGGAGAGGGCGGGGGCATTCCCGACGGGGGACGGAAGGGGGCAGGTGGGAGGCGGCAGGCGGAACGGAGTCCCTCGCCGGACGCTTAACGCTGAACGCTCAACGCTTAACCGCTCCTAGGCGCCCACCGCGACGAGTTCCGCATCCACCGTGTCCAGTCCCGCAAAGAACCCGGAAACCGCATCCCGGAAGTCCTGAGGCGTCTCGAGGCCCGAGATCCGGACACGCAGCGCCCGCCCGTTGGGCAACCCATGCGTGTACCAGCCGGTCATCGTGCGGAGCTTGTGCATGGCCTCCTTCGGCTCGAACGCCATCGCCTCGATCGCGGTGAAGTGGCCGAGCATCAAGTCGCGGCGCTCCTCGAGGGTCGCCTCCCGGGGTTGCCGGCCGGCGAGGAGGTCCGCGGCCTGGCGGAAGATCCAGGGGTTCTTCATCGTCGCCCGGCCGATCATGACGGCGTCGCATCCGGTCTGCCGGAACATCTCGAGGGCGTCCGATGGCGAGTCGACGTCGCCGTTGCCCACGACGGGAATCGACAGATGGGCCTTGAGCTCCGCGATCCGGTCCCGGTCCGCGCGGCCGGTGTACATCTGCCGGGCCGTGCGCGCGTGCATCGCGACCGCGGCGACGCCTTCGTCTTCGCACATGCGCCCGAGATCCAGAAAATTGATGCGGGCCGTGTCGAGCCCCAGCCGGAACTTCACCGTCAGGGGAATGGTCAACCGCCGCTTGACCTCGCGGACGATGTCCCGGGCGAGGGGGAGGTCGCCCATCAGAGCCGCGCCGGAGCACCCCTTCAGGACCTTGTTCGCCGGGCAGCCCATGTTGATGTCGCAGACGTCCGGGCCGAGCTCCTGGACGATGTCGGCCGCCGCCGCCATCCGCGCCGCGTCCGAACCGTAGATCTGGATCGAAAGGGGCCGTTCCTCGTCGGAAAAGACCATCTTGCGCATCTGCCGGGCGTTGCCGCGGCTGATCGCCTCGGAGGAGATGAACTCCATCGTGACCAGGCCGACTCCGCCGATGCGCCGGAGCATCAAACGGTAGACGTGGTCCGTGATGCCGGCCATCGGGGCCAGCACCAGGGGGGGATCGACGAGGACATTGCCGAAGGAGGGCATGGAGGGGTGATTTTAGACCGTACGGGAGTGCACACCAACGAGGCGAAGGTTTGGATAATATCCGCCGTCGAACGGGGGGGTCAGATGGCATCGACCGCTGCGGGGGCGAGGGATTCGGCGGGGATCGAAGAAGGGCTCTGGATTCGCAGCCGGCGCTTCGATCTCATCTTTCTGACGGCTTCTGGAGTCCTGGTTTTTCTCCCGTATCTTTCCTACGGGCTGCTGCGGAATCTGGGTAGCTCGTCGGAATCGGCCAGCCTCATCGTCGGACTGGCGGTCACCCTCTTGGTCGGCGGCCCGCACATGTACTCGACCTACCTCCGGACCGCGCTGGAGCCGAGGTTCCGGGAGCGCTTCGGCATTCTCGCGTACGCGCCGCTCGTCGTCATTCCGGCCCTCGTGGTCCTGGGGTCCGTCTACTCGTTTCTGACTCTGTTGACGGGGTTCTTCTTCTGGGCCTCGCTTCACGTGACCCACCAGGCGCAATACATTTCCGAAACCTACCGGCGCAAGGCGTCGGCGCGACTCTCCGCGCTCGACCGGTGGCTCGATGGCGCCGTCATTCTCGGCGCCCTCTATACCGTCGCCATGTACAAGTTCGTGGAGGACCGATTCACGCTGGGCTCGTCGACGCTCTTTTTCCCGGCATTCCTGAAACATCTGTGGGTCGCGCGGGCATTCACGGTCGGCTTCGCGGCGCTCTTTCTCTTCTACGCGGTCCGAACGGCGCGCGAGATCCGCCGCGGCGAGTCGAGCTGGCCCCGGCTCGTTTTCATGGCGGCCACGGTCGCGCTCGCGTTCGTCGTGCCCGTGTTCGAGAACCTCGACATCGCCTTCCAGGGCTTCAACACCTGGCATTCGCTCCAGTACCTCGCGCTCACCTGGTTCATCCTGAGCCGCAAGGCGGACCGGGGCGAGATCGGGAGCGGCTTCGTGCAGGGGCTCGCCGGCACCCAGCACACGGGGAAGTTCTACGCGGCAATGATCGGCGCCACGCTGATCTCGGGCGCCGTGTACCTGATGCTGTGGAAGGGGTTCGGAATGCCGCAGGACCGCAGCTACTACGTCGTCGTCCTGTCATTTCTCCTGATCCACTACTTCTACGATCACTTCCTTTTCCGCGAGTTCGCGCCTTTCAGCGCGGCCGACGCCGCCGGGAGATAGCCGGGAAACGGGAGCCGAGCGACAAACGGGAGCGAGACGGCCGCGGTACTCCGCGGTCAACTAGATCGGGAATCGGGAATTCGAAGGAAATACGGGCCCGGTTCGCTTTTTCGCCCTCCCGCCCAGCGCCCACGAATCAGCTCTTCAGCCTCCGCAATTCCTCATAGCTGCCCACGGGCTTGTAGCCTTTCGGCTTCTCGAACAAAGAGGCATCCGCCCCGACGCGAATGTCGACGAGCCGCACGTCAGAAGCGGGCTCGTACTCGTCTTCGGCTTTCTTGCGCTGGTGTTCGATGCGCATGGGCAGTCGCTCGAAGTCGCGCGCCGCCCAGATGGTCACGCGATCTCCCGTCGTGAGATCCATCTGATAGCGATCGCACGGATGCCCAGCGAGCGCGGCGTCGGCGATCTTCAGGATCTCGCCATGAAACCGGCCGGCATACGCCTGGGGATCGAATCGGGGCTCGAGCGGGTAGCCGGGAACGATCTCGTCGGTCGGTCCCCACGACTCCTCCAGAATGCGTTTTGAGGATGGCCGGAACTGCCAGGTCTTCTTCAGATCCGGACGCTGGATGCGCACGAGCGGCGCCCCGTCGACCGTCCCCTCGACCCGCCCCCATTCGCCGCGGACCGCAATCTCGTACCTCTCGCCGGTCGAATAGACGAGAGTCGCGCGATAGCCGTCCTTCGAGATCGTCCGCAGCCCGCCGCACGCCCAGAGGAAGAAAACCGCGCCGATGACGGGCGCCACTGAAATTTTCCTCAAAAAAATCATCGTCCACCCTCCGCGCGGATCATCCCTCATTGGTCCCGCTGACTCGAAAAGCACGCCGCCCCCTCACCCCGGCCCTCTCCCCGGCACGCGGGGAGAGGGGGCAGAGCTGCGCTTGCGTCGAGATGGTGGCTACGCTCGCAGCGTGAGAAGTCTCCCGACCGAAGGGAGGGAGGAGGCTCACGCTGCGGGAGCGAAGCGAGCGGAGGGACGAGGCGAACGGTCGAGCCCTCAGGCGAGCCGCTCGCCGGTGCGGTCGCCCGCGGCGAACGCACGTCCCGCAGCGAGCGCAGCGACGGATAATCCGCCGATGGCATGGTGGGAGTCCTGGTTCGGTGAGGAGTATCTCGAGCTTTACCCCCACCGCGACCTCGCCTCCGCCCGCCGGGAGGTCGCGTTTGCGCTCGCCCGGCTCGGGCCGGAGCCCACACCGCTGCTCGACCTCTGCTGCGGCACGGGACGCCATTCCCTGCGCTTTGCCGAGAGGGGCTTGACCCCGGTCGGGCTCGACTACTCCGCGCCTCTTCTCGAGCTCGCGCACGCCCGCAACCAGGCTCTGCGGCTGGTCCGCGGCGACATGCGCGCGCTTCCCTTTCCCGACGGCAGTTTCCGTTCGATCGTCAACTTCTTCACGAGCTTCGGGTACTT
>JBDUBP010000111.1:0-16030 GCA_040004075.1 Acidobacteriota bacterium
ACTGCTGGTAGGAGAAGTGCTTGATGAAGTTATAGACGTTGTCTACGAACCGGCTCTCGCCGTTGTAGACGTACCCTCCTATTTGAGCCGCCGACATGGGCGGCGAGAAGGCGAAGCTGAGAGCGAGAACGGCGATCAACGCGACGCGCAGGCGGATCCCTCCCCTGTTCCGAATCCTCTTTGCCATGGCTGTCCTCCTTTGTCGGCAGCCTAGCATCAGTCGCGGAATGACTTCCTCGCGGAGGAGATCGGCCCCTGCGGAATCGGATCGGGTAGACAGGCCGGCCTTCACGCGAGGGGAGACGGGGACCCGCAGACGGGGAGACGGTAGGGACGAGCCGGGACCATTGATCGCCCAGGGCAGAAAAATCTCCCCCCGTCCCCTCGATCGTTCCAGTGAATGGATTCGAGCCCGATAGACGACATCCCTCCTTGCCTCAACCCGGCGCGGGGATTGGCGGTCCATACGGGGGAGGCCCGATATTCGGCCGTTCTTCCCACAAACATCCCCCGCCTCCCGAGTCTTCTTTGGCCGCCCTTTTCGAAGGAATCCCGCGGTCCGCCGTCGGGGGTGGTAAATCCCGAGATATCCGTTCGGCGTGAAGCCGGGGCGGGTCAGCAGGGCGTGGACCGCACGCGGCCCCGGGGCGAGATCAGGGAGCCTTCGTCGTGCCCGTAGCGCGCCGCTTCCTCACCCTCTCGCGCAACCTGCTCGAGGAAACGACATCGCTCTCGCCGGCTCAACGGCCCGGTTGAGAAACCGGATGCCCGCTCTCTCCACCCAGGGACACCGGTCGAGTCGCATCCCACCACTCGCAGCCGCCCATGTACTCGACGAGGCTCCGGGCCCGGTGCTTGAACTCCTCCTCAAAGGCCGGGTAGTACGAGGTGACCTCGTAGAAGAGACGAGCCGCTTCGGCGTCCACGAGGTGGTGGCTCTGGCGCAGCTCCGTCTCCGTCGGGAAGATGATCTGACGTCCCGACCTGAACCCGTCGATCGAGAGCGGGAGGTTCGGGTTCAGCGCGATGAGCCGGCGGAGAACCATGATCCCCTTCAGAACGTCGAGCGGCCTCGCCGTCCCCGAGTAGGCGTCCGTCATGAGAATCGTCCACGACTCGGAAGCGCCGGACCTCGAGCGGTGGTTCCCCTGGGCGAGACGGGTGAAGAAGTTCTCCGGCTTCAGCGACTCGAACGACACTCCCGCGGTCGGCTGGCTGAACGGGTGCTCCCGAGTCCCCGCGGTCGTGGCGTTGAAGTTCAAGACCAGCGTATTTCTCTCCTTGCTTCGCTCGGCCAGCTTCGCCGACAGAAACGAGACCTTGAAGCCGCCCTCGCCGGCCGCCTCTGGGGCTTCCTCGAAGACTATGGCGTTCTCGAGGTCGACGAAGCGCGCGTAGTCGGTCTTCCGGATGATCTCCCAGAGCATCCGGCGGACGAGGATCTCTTCGCCGGGGACGAACCCGGAGAGCACCGGGGCCAGGGTCGGGTCGGTGCGGCCGGGCAGCTTCCGGCTCTCGGCGTAACGGCGCGCGCATCTCAC
Source organism: Acidobacteriota bacterium (assembly GCA_040004075.1). Taxonomy (GTDB): domain Bacteria; phylum Acidobacteriota; class Thermoanaerobaculia; order UBA5066; family Gp7-AA6; genus JALYUA01. Next base: position 1,542 of record JBDUBP010000111.1, read on the forward strand.
GAGGCTCCGGAACGCGTCGCTCTCGCCCAGGAAGCCGAGGTTGAAGACGTCCTGCTGTCTGATGCGGTATGCGTTGTAGAGGAGCTCCCGTCCGAAGGTGTCGAACGCCAGCGACTCCTGCGGGATCACGTAGCTGAACGTCTTCGTGTCCTCCGGGACGAGGTGGGGGGTGACGACGATGATGATCTCCTTCTTGGTGTGCTCCTTGATTTCACGCCGGAACAGCGCGCCGAGAAACGGGATCCTGGAGAGGAGTGGGACCCCCCTCTGTTTGCTGGTCTGCTCGTTGCTGGTCAGCCCGCCGATGATGAACGGGAAGTCGTTCTGCACCCGGACAATCGTCTGGACCTGCCGGCTCTCGACCTCGGGCGCGCTCGTGACCGTCGCGCCGCTCGTCGACGTCGCCCGGACGCTGCTGACGATCGTCTCTACCTGCATGCTCACCTCGCTGCCGTCCCTGTTCAGGCGGGGGCGCAGGTTGAGGACGATGCCGACCGGGAAGTAGAGGATGGACTCCGTTGCCGTGTTCGTCGTGACGGTCGTCTCCACGACCGGGATGCGCTGGCCGATCGAGATCTTTGCCTGTCTCCCGTCGAGCACGAGGACCGAGGGGTTCGAGAGCAGCCTCGCCTTGTCCGTCTCGAGAAGCGCGTTCAGAGCCACTTTGAAGTTGAAAATGTCGGAGGCGCGGCTGAAAAGGAAGGTGAGCGGAGCGTTCGCGAGCAGGCCGTCCTTCAGGACCGATCCGCCGTAGGTGTTCGTGTACCCGCCATTCTTCTGGGTCCCGGACGCATCCCAGGAGAAGCCGAGGTCCCTCGTCGTGTCCGAGTTGATCTCGATCACGAGCGCCTCGAGCATGAGCTGGCGCGCCGCGACGTCGACCTTGTCGTGCAGCAGGTTCACGACGCGCTCCAGCGAAGCCGGGTCGTCGATGTCATAGGCGATGAGGAGCCGGTTCAGGGGCTCGGAGGCGGTGGTCCGGTGAAGGAAGATGCCGCCGAGGTCCGGGAGAAGGTCGCTGCCCCGGGAGCCGTAGCTGGGCGCCTCGGCCGTGCTCTCCTGAAGGCTCGTTTTCGAGGGGCTGATCATCTTGATGATGATCGGCAGGCGCACTTTGTCCTTTTCGAAGTTGGGCGTGAAAATCTTGTCGTAGAGGGTCTCGCCTGGAGTGTCGTTGAACTCGATCGTCGTGTACTCGAGCGCCTTCAGAAGCGCCATCGCGCGGTCCAGCTCGACGTAGCTGAGCTGGAAGACCTCGTACGCGAGACGGCGCCTGTCGATCACCGCGCTCTCGGCCTGCGCGGCCGCGGGTGCGAGGGCACCGACGAGCTTCTCGATGCCGGCCTGGATGGCCGGCAGATCGGGATTCGGCTCCGTCCGGCCGTCGCGGACCTGGCTGGCCGTCACGTAGATCTCGTATCCCGCCGAGGGGTGCGCAGCGATGACGACCTCGACGCTTCGCGTTGAACCGTCTGGAAGCGCCTTCGTAAACGTTCGTCCGATCTGCGTACCCGGGCGGTCCGCGAGCGGGCCGGAGCGCACCGGTCCGGTCGGGGCCGCGTAGGCGGAAAGGACCTCGAAGCCGATCGCGTCGAGGAGCTGCCGGGTCTTCGACAACGCCGTGTACGGGGAATGAAGGTGCCACGCCTGGCTCGCGTCGCCTGTCGTGACGGCCGGCTTGCCGGGCAGTTCTTGCGGGGCCGCCACGCATGTCCGCGGCGGGCTCGCGAGAAGGCCGAGGGACAGGACGGTGGCAGGGAGAGCGCGGAGGCGGGCCATCAGGACGCGTAGGGGCATTTGGGTTTTCCCATGATAGACGCGTTTCTCGTTATCACCGCCGGGCGGCCTCGCACAGTCTAGGATCCGTCGGCGGAAGTGGATTGCAGGCGCCTGCATATAATCCGGATGACCGCAAGGACGGCCTCGAAGCTTCCCGCGAGGACTTGATGAAAGTCCGCGCGCTCGAGCCGCAGCAGGAGGCAATCCGTCACGGCGCGAACCGACGCGTTGCGCGTTTCTCCCGTCAGCACCGCCAGCTCTCCGAAGTAGTCGGCGTCGCGCAGCAGCTTCAGCCGCTCCCCGGCCCGGAGTATCTCGACCTCGCCGCTCACGATCAGGAAAAGGGCGCCTCCCGCATCTCCCTCCGAAAAGATCATCGAGCCCGCCGGCTGTACCAGCTCCTGCGTGACCCTCGCGACGTGGCCGAGCTGCCGCGTGGTCATGTCGGCGAAGAGGTCCACCCTCCGGAGCAAAAGGACTTTCTGCATCGTAATCATCGTGTGCTCCCGAGCCGCTCAAGCGCGAAGAGAGCCGTCTCCTTCACGACCGGACTCTCGTGCTCTTGCAAGTATTCGAGCCGTTCCGCGGACGAGGCGAGCGCGAGTTCAGCGGCGGCCCACGCCGCGCCGGCGACGACCCACTCCGAATCGCCTTCCGAAAGCAGCCCGTTCACCTCCGCCGCAGGCTCCGTTCCTCCGTCCTCGGCGGCCGGCTCCAGCACGCTCAAGAGCGGAGCCCGCAATCCCTTCGGAAGCACGTTCTCGAGGAGCTCCAGCGCGTGGGCGCGCTGCTCGCCCGACCCGCGGGTGATCTGCCCGTGAAGGACCATCATGTCGACGTCTGCGACGCGGCTCCCGAGCAGGATGAAGGCGTTCTGGACGTGGCAGGCGACGAGATCCGACAGCACGTCGCGCGCGAGCCGCACGGCGGGGGTTCTCCCCAGCCGCCGCATGCTCGCCAGCCGGGCCTCCGCCGCGCGGCACTCTTCGGCCACAAGAGCATCGATCCGCTCGCGGTGTGTGTCCGCAGCGCCCTTTCGCCCGAGCAGCCGCACGTACGATCGGAATACAGCCGTGCGTTCCTCCGGAATCGTGGGGGTCAGCATCTTGAGGATGACCGCGAGCCCCCGCGGATCGCCGATCCTCTCGAGGACCTGCGGGAGCTTCGTGAGGGCGGCGTCGCGTCGCCGGCCGGGAGAGCCTTCGAAGAAGGCGAAGACGGGATCGATCGCTGCGGGTCCCATCTCGACGAGAGCGTCCGACGCCGCACCCGCCAGAACGGGCTGCCCGAGAAGCGAGAGGACCGGCAGCGCGAGCTCCGAATGGCGTCGCGCTCTGATGGTCTCGAGGGCAGCGAGGACTACCGCCACCTCACGGTCCTGGAGGAGCCCCACGAGGATTCGAGTACGGATCTCTCGATCGATCGCGGTCCGGTCCTCCACGTGCTCGAGCGCCTCGACGGCGGCGGCTCGAAACTCCGGCTCGTCCGAGCGGACCATCGCGTCGAGCCGTTCGCGCCCGAGCCGTCGGGCTTCCGTATCGGCCGAATTCGCGAAGCCGGCCGCAGCCGTCGCGCTGACTCGCGGCTCGGGATCCGAGAGCGCGTTTCTCAACCATTCGAGCTCGGCACCCTTCTCCATGGGATCGGATGCGGCGAGGATCGCGGCACGCCGGACATCCGGGTCCGCATGGCGCACGAGCGAGCGGGCGAGCGCCGGCCCTTCTTCCAGGCGGCTGTCGCGGAGGGATTGGAGGATCGAGACCTTCAGCTTCGGGCTCTCCCGCGCGAGTGCGGCCCGCAGCTGCGCGGGACCCACGAGACGCGCCACCTGCGGCAGCACGGAGGCGAGGTAGATGAGGTCCTCGTCCGGGGCCGACCCGAAAGCGTTGCGGATCCAGGCTTCGAGCGCGGGGTCGCGCGAGACCAGAGGTTCCTCCGAGAAGCCGAACTGCTTGGCCTTGAGCGCGTCCAGAAGCCCCGAGACGTACGCCGTGTGGGCCCGTCTCGCGAGAAAGAGCCAGATCACGCATCCCGCAACGGCCGCCCCGGCGGCGACCGGGACGGAGACCGATCCGGACACCACGCTGAGACCCGCCCCCGCCACCCCGATCGCGAGCGGCATATAGAGCCCATCGGCCAGCGCCCGGGCCGTCAAACGGGATTCCCTGCGAATCCCTCGATAGAGGAGCTGCCGGGCGGTCCCGTTGACGGTCGTCGTCAGCGTGATGTCGAGGGCTTTGGTCGCGAAGACCCATTCCGCGGAACGGAACCTGACGACGCCAGCCTGACTCAGAAGGAGGACTCCGGGCAAGATGCAGAGCGACACGAAGACTCCAGCCCCGGCAAGCAGTCGATGGACGATCAGGAGCTGGATAAAAAGAGAGGCGACACTCGCCGTCGCGTAGAGCGTTCCGAAGATCCCCGCGAGGGACGCGCTGGTCGCGGTGGTGGCCGCCGTCGTCTTGAACTGGTAGTCGACCAGCGTTTCAACCAGAGACGTCACCACGGCGAGCGCCGCGATGCTGACGAACTGGGGTCGCCCGAAGAGGCGGCGGGAGCTTTCGGCACCGCCCGTCGCAAGGCCCCCCGGACTCCCTGCATGGCTTCTCTCGCTGCGGACGAGGGCCGCAGCGGAGACGACGAAGCCGCCCATCAACGCGGCCGTCAAGAGCACGAGCGACTCCGCTCCCGCCATGCGGGCGAGCGGGCCGACGAGGAGCCCCGCCGGCAGGCAGGCCGCAGTCCCGGCGGATCCAATCAGTCCGAAGAGACGGCGGCTCTCGCGCGCATCGAAGATCTCCGACGCGAACGCCCAGAACAACAGGACGGGGATCCGAACGGATATGTCGGCGAGGGCGTACGCACCGGCCCGCGCGATGGACGGAAACGCGCGAAAGGACGCGAAGAGGGCCAAGTTCGCGAAGAGGAGCAGGCCCCCGACACCGATGGCGATACGGCCGGTGTCGAGACGTCGCGAAGCCCGGACGCACGCGTAGGTTCCGAGGCCCGTCGCGACGCCTCCCGCAATGTACATGAGCGGCAGCGGACCGCTGCCGAAATGGGAGAGAAAGAGCGCGTCACCGGCCGCGCGGGCGATGAGCGCTCCGGCCGCGATGCAGACGAAGGACACTGCGGCGAGCGCCACACGGCCCGCCTCGTGACGTTCGACACGCGGCAGGAGCCGCTGCGCCGCTCCGCCGACCGCCATCATCTCGGGGTCAATGGAATCACCACGCCTGGCAATTCGTCAGCCGCCCGTCTTCCTTCCGGCGGCGGGCTTCCACGAAACACTTCTCTCGACTGTATTCTCGGCGCCCAGGCGCATCCGGAGCCCCCGGGCGCTGGTGCCGTCCTCGAGTCCCAAAGAGTTCCGGGCGGCCGTGAAAGAGGCGTCGACGGGGGTATCGGGCCGACCCTGCCGGCCGGGGTCAGCAGGCGGCCGGCCGAAGACCCTCCCACGGAACCGGCGTCGTGCCCTGCCGACTTGTTGAGGGTCCCATTCGATGAGAGGCCGCATTGTCGCCATCAGTCTAGTCCGGCGAGCCGATGCGCCGCGATTCGCCCGACGAAAGCTCATTGATGTCGCTCGAGTCGAGAATCCGCTTCGGCGCTCCGTTCCATCACCTCGATCATCGCGCGCCCGACTTGCGCGGTCGTCGTCGGCGAACGATCGAGAGCACGAGGAGCACCTCCGCGTCGAGGGAGGCACTCGCGGAGGACCCCGGGTCGACCATCCTGCTCGCGCCGAAGAGGATGACGTGCATGGGCGGGACGATACCTCTCGCTCATCGAGCGTGAGGGAGATCGAGGAGAGCCCCTCACCCTCCCCTCTCCCCCTCACCCTCCCCTCTCCCCGCTGACATCCCCGGGCGCGGGGAGGGGGAGATCAAGACCTCTAAAGCGCGATCTCCCGGCGAACTTGCCGGCCTGATAGTTGCGGATCTCCTGAAGAATCTCCTCCCGCGTGTTCATCACGAATGGACCGTGCGACGCGACGGGCTCGTGGAGCGGCGCGGCATGGCCCAAGAGGATCCGCGCCTCGGTCAGCGCCTCGACCGCGATCTCGTCGCCGTCGCCGTTCATGTCGACGAAGTGGAACTCCATCGCGTGCTCACTCGCGATCGTCAGCTCTCCCCGCACCACGTAGAGAAAGATGCTCCTCTCCCGCGGGCCCCGAGGGCGACGCGGCCGCCCGGCGCGAGCCGGGCCATGGTCATGTGGACGTCCGTCAGGGATTCGATCGGGCCGGTCCGGCCATCCCACGTGCCCGAGATGAGGCTCACAGTCACGCGCGCGTCGTCGACGGAGAACGACGGAATCTGGTCTCTCCGGAGCCCGCTGTACCGCGGCTCGACCATCTTCAGACGCGACGGAAGGTTGACCCACAGCTGCTGGATCTTCAGGGGCCGCCTTTTTCCAGGAAGTCGTCGGGCGAGGGGGCAAGAGGGGCTCCGGCTCTCTCAACAGTCCGAGTCGCCTGATCGGCAGACCGGTTCATCTTCTGGCAGCGAGAGGAGTCTTCCGCCCGAAGGAAGGGGGGAGCCTTTCGCTGCGGGAGGAGGCGCACCAGCGCCGACGACGGTTGTAATCTCCGCCGATGGCCGAACCAAACGATCCCCTTCCCGCCGGATTCGCCTCGCTCGGTCTGTCCGACGCGCTCGTCGCCGCGGTGACGGCCCTCGGGTACGAGGAGCCCACGCCGATCCAGCGCGAGGCGATCCCGGTCCTGCTCTCGGGACGCGACGTCCTGGGGCAGGCCGAGACCGGGACGGGCAAGACCGCCGCCTTCGCCCTTCCGATGCTGCAGCGCGTCTCCCAGGAGCCGGCCGCCCGAGGCCAGACGCTCGGGCTCGTTCTGGTCCCCACTCGGGAGCTCGCGATGCAGGTCGCCGAAGCCGTCCACAAGTACGCGAAGAAGCTCGGCAGCCGGGTCGTCCCCGTCTACGGCGGCGCCTCGATGGATCAGCAGATCCGCGCCCTGCGGCACGGCGCCGAGGTCGTCGTGGCCACGCCGGGCCGCGCCCTCGACCACATCCGGCGCCAGACCCTGGCGCTCGAGGGCCTGCGCTTTCTGGTGCTCGACGAGGCGGACGAGATGCTCGACATGGGCTTTGCCGAAGAGCTCGAGGCGATCCTCGAGGCCACGCCGCGGGAGCGCCAGACCGCGCTCTTTTCGGCGACTCTCCCTTCCCGCATCGTCGCGATCGCGGAGAAACACCTGCGCAACCCCGTCCGCGTCACGCTCGGCCGCGCGAAGACGTCCCCGGGCAAGCTTCCGCGGGTCCGGCAGGTCGCGTACGTCGTCTCGCGGGCCCACAAGGCGGCCGCGCTCGCCCGCGTTCTCGACATGGAGAGTCCCGCGTCCGCGATCGTCTTTTGCCGCACCCGTCTGGAGGTCGAGACGCTCGTCGAGTCGCTGAACGCCCATGGCTACCGGGCCGAGGCGCTGCACGGCGGCCTCGTGCAGAGACAGAGGGATCGCGTGATGACGGCGTTTCGGGCGACGAAAGTGGACCTCCTCGTCGCGACGGACGTCGCGGCGCGCGGACTCGACATCGAACACCTGTCGCACGTCTTCAACTACGACGTCCCGTCCACGCCGGAGGCCTACGTCCATCGGATCGGGCGGACGGGCCGGGTGGGCCGCACCGGTGTCGCCATCACGCTGGCGGAGCCGCGCGAGCACCGTCTTCTCCGCTTCATCGAAGGCTTCACGAAGCAGAAGATCGAGGTCGCGACCGTCCCCACCGTCGCCGAGCTCCGCGCGCGCCGTCTCGACCTGACGAAGGCCTCGCTGCGCGAGCAACTGCTCGGGGGCGGCCTCGACGAGGTCCGCGTGGTCGTCGAGTCGCTCGCGGAAGAGTTCGACGTCCTCGACATCGCGGCGGCCGGGGTGAAGCTGGCGCACGCGGCTACGGTGGATGGCGGAGACGGTGAAGGCACCGAGCGCGAAATCCCGTCTGCGATTCCGTTCGAGAGGCCGCGGCCCGGCCCGAACCGGGACCGCTTTCCTCCGAAGGGCGGCCGTGGCGGTGGACCGCCGTTTCGTCCGGCGCGGCGCCCCGCCGGAGAGCCGGTCACCCGGATCCACGTCTCTGCGGGACGCCAGGCCGGGGTCCGGCCGGGCGATCTGGTCGGAGCGATCACGGGAGAGGCAGGGATCGGATCTCGCGAGATCGGGGCGATCGAGATCGCGGATCGCTTCTCTTTAGTCGAGGTGCCCGAACGGCTCGCGAATGCGATCGTCTCCGCACTGCGCGCGAGCACGATCAAGGGCAAGAAGGTGGCGGTCCGCCGGGAAAAGGACGGTCCCGGGAAGACGCCTTAGACGGCGGCCACGCCCGGCCGCCCACCGTCTTCCGCTTACCGCCTTCCGCCTCCCGTCCTCAAAGCGACGTCACGCCCTCGGCGTTGCGCCGCAGCAGAACCCCCGCCCCGAGCGCGAACAGAACGACGCCGTTCGCCACCACGATCTTGGGAACGGAGAGAAACGACGCCAGAAAGACGCCGAGGAGATTGGAGAGCGGCATCGCCCCACGGAACGCGAGGGAGTAGATGCTGACCACGCGTCCGCGCAGGTGGTCTTCGACGTGCGTCTGCACGAGCGTCATGAACATCGCGAAGATGATCATGAGGGCCGCGCCCGCGACGAGCAGGATCGCGTACGACAGGACCACGTTGCGGGAGAGGGCGAAGCCGACCATCAGTCCCCCGAAGAGCATCTGGGTGACGACGGCCACGAACCCCTTGCGCCGGACGTTGCCGAAGGCGGCGACGCCGATCGCCCCGATGACGGCCCCGATCCCGAACGCCGCGAGCAGGCCGCTGAAGCCTTTCGCGTCACGGTGAAAGATCTCCTTGGCGAAGACCGGCAGATAGGTGATCAGCGCCACAGAACAGAAGCTTCCGGCGAACGCCATCACGACGAGCCCGAGGAGCGGACCGCCGTCGCGCACCGCCTTGACTCCGGTCTTCAGGCTTCGCCAGACCGGCTCCGCCGCGGGCGCCACCGGGGCGCCCCGCTTCAAAAGCAGGATCGCGGCGATCACCGCGACGAAGGAGAGGCCGTTCAAACCGAAGCAGGCCGCGGCGCCGAACTTGTAGAACGCGATGCCCGCGAGCACGGGTCCGATCACCCGCGCGAGGTTGAACTGAATGGAGTTCAGCGCGACGGCATTCGAGAGGTCCTCGCGGTCGACGAGCGTCGGGACGAGAGCCTGGTAGGCGGGACCGCCGAACGATTGCGCGAAGCCGACGACGAAGGACAGCGTCAGGATCATCCACACGGCGACGTGATTCGTCGCGATGAGGCCGGCGAGGAGAAAGGCCGAGGTGAGCTGGACGAGCTGCGAGGACAGCAGGATCTTGCGGCGGTCGAACCGATCCGCGAAGACGCCTCCGAACAGGGAGAAAACCAGGAACGGCGCGGCGCCAAGAAACGCGTCCAGGGCGAGGAGCGAGGCGGAGCCGGTCATCGTGAAGATCAGCCAGGCCTGCGCCACCTGCTGCATCCAGGTGCCGATGCTCGAAGTGAAGGCGCCCGCCCACAGAAGCCGATAGTCCCGGTAGGTAAACGCCTTGAACGTCCGGTTCAGAGCCGTGAAGGGGGCCGCCACCGGAAGCGGCGCCTCGTTGATCTTGCTCAATTCTGCGGCGGGACGGGAGGAGTCTTCTCGATCTCGCCGGTCATGGGAACGAAGCGCACCGGGATGATGTCCTTCTCGGTCAATTTCCCGTTCGCGTCTTTCTTGAAGACCTTGAGCTCCTGGAAGAATCCGCCGACGGGTATGACCATCCGGCCGTTCGGCGCCAGCTGATCCAGAAGCGGCTGGGGAATCCTTTCCGGAGCGGCCGTCACGATGATGCCGTCGAACGGCGCGTGCTCGGGCCAGCCCCGGTACCCGTCGCCCTCACGGACGGTGACGTTGTTGAACCCCAGCCGGCGAAGGCGCTCTTCGGACGCCCGCGCGAGCTCCGGAATGATCTCAATCGAGTAGACGTGGCCCGCCACCCGTCCGAGCACAGCGCTCTGATAACCCGAACCGGTTCCGATCTCGAGGACTTTCTCGTTCGGCCCGAGCTCGAGAAGCTCCGTCATCAGGGCGACGATGTAGGGCTGCGAGACGGTCTGGCGGCTTCCCCCGATCGGCACCGGTCCGTCGTCGTGCGCATGATCCCGCTGCGAAGCGTCGACGAACTCATGGCGTGGCACCTCCCGCATGGCCGCGAGAACGCGGGGGTCGCGGACGCCGCGGGCAACGATCTGCGTCTCCACCATCTGCGCCCGTTGGCGGGCGGTGTCATCGTGCGAAGCGGGAGTCACGCGGGCCTTCTCGTCCCGGGAGGGCCCGCAGGACGGCGCCAGGAGGAGAAGGGCGCAGGCGAAGAGCAGCCGCGATCCTTCCGCACGGCGCGCCCTCAACGCACCGCTCCGGCTGGGACGGCGCGGGTCCCATCGCCGGAGACCCCGGACCGCATCGAATCGGGTCCGTGCACGACGCGCCCACCGACGACGGTCAGCAGCGTCCGGATGGACGGGATCTCGCCCGCGGGGGCCCGCATCGGGTCGGAGGCGAAGACAGTCAGGTCGGCTTCGAAGCCGGGCGCGATCCGGCCGTGGCGGTCTTCTTCGAACGCGGCAAAGGCCGCGTCGGAGGTGAACAGCGCGAGCGCTTCGGCCCGCGAGAGACACTCCTCGGGACGCCATCCGCCCGGAGGCCGGCCCGAGACGTCCTGCCGGGTGATCGCCGCGTAGAAGCCGAGCAGAGGATTTTCAGATTCCACCGGAAAATCGCTTCCGCCCGCCAGGCGCGCTCCCGCCTTGACGAGCCGCCGCCAGGCGTACGCCCCCCGGATCCGGTCGGGACCGACGCGTTTTTCCGCCCACTCCCTATCGGACGTGGCATGGGTCGGCTGGACGGACGCGATGACCCCGTCGCGGGGAAATCGCGGAATGTCGTCGACCGCGATCACCTGCGCGTGCTCGATCCGCGGCCGGTCGCCGCCGGCGGGCGCCCGCGGCTCCGCCTGGCTCGCGGCGGAAAACGCGTCGAGAGCGACGCGATTGCCGCGGTCGCCGATGGCGTGGATCCAGAGCTGCCACCCGGCGTGGCGGGCCTGACGGGCGATTTCCGCCAGACGCTCGGGCGGCGTCACGAGCAGTCCGCGGTTGCCGGGCTCATCCGAGTAATCTGCGAGGAGGGCCGCGCCCCGACTGCCGAGCGCGCCGTCCGCGTACGCCTTGATCGCCCGGATGGTCAGAAAATCGCCTCCCCGCCCGACGCGCGTCCCTCGCGCGAGCGCGGCGCGCAGGTTCGACGCTTCGGGCGAGACCGTCGCATAGATCCGCAGCGGCAGCTCGCCGCGGTCCGCGAGCCGGCGCAGAGAGTCGATGTCCTCGGGCCCGTACCCGGAGGCGTCCTGCACGGACGTGAGACCGAGGCGCGCGCACGCGCGGGCGGCGGCGACGATCTGGCGCGCGAAATCGCCGGCCGAGGGCCCCGGCATCGCGCGCGTGACGAGCTCCATCGCATTGTCGACCAGCACCCCGGTCGGCGAGCCGTCCGCTCTGCGCAGGATGCGGCCCCCGGCCGGATCCGGAGTGGAGGCGCCGACGCCCGCCTTACGAAGCGCCGCGCCGTTGACCCAGATCGCGTGTCCATCGACGCGGCGGGCGACCGCGGGCCGGTCGCGGACCACGTCGAGGTCGCGGGCATCGGGGTAGCTCCCCCCGGGCCAGCGGTTCTGGTCCCAGCCCCGTCCTTCGGCCCACGCCTCGGAAGGAAGCTTCGAAGCGATCGCGGCGATACGAGCGGCCGCCTCGGTCGGCGTCGCGGCGCCCTTCAAATCCGCGGTCTCCAGAGATTTTCCGAGACCCAGAAGATGTCCGTGCGCATCCGCCCAGCCGGGAAAAACGGCCGCGCCCGCCACGGCCACGACCTTCGCGGAGGGAGCGAGCTCGCGGGCGCGCGCGGGGTCGCCGACGAAGAGAATGCGGCCCTCCCGGGTCACGACGGACGCGAGGCGACCGGGGGATTGCGCGGATTCGTAGACCGTCGCCCCCTCCAGGAGCAGATCCGGAGGCCCCGCGGTCGACGCCCCCGCCGCCATCACGAGAGTGAGAAAACCCGACGACAACGGCATCCGCGCGATCTTAGCCCGGAAGCTGACACGGAGCGCCTCCGCGCGGTCGGGGCTCCGGTCTCACGTCCGCCGGACGAGCAGGACCGTCTGATCATCGTACTGCGGCATTCCCCGCGCGAAATCTGCGACCTTCCCGAGAACCTCGTCGCAGACCTGGCGGAGCGGCAGCGCGCGGCGGGCGGACAGATCGGAGCCGAGCCGGTCGAGCCCGAACTCCTCGTCGGCGGCGTTGACGGCCTCCGTCAGCCCGTCGGAATAGACGCAGAGGAGATCGCCGGGCCGGAGGTCGCGGATCTCTTCGCGCCAGGAGGAATTCGGGAGCATGCCGACGGGGACGCCCGTCGAATCGAGCTGCTCCCGCTGCCCCGCCGCGCGCATGAGGAGCGCCGGATTGTGGCCCGCGGAGACGTAGCGCAGAACTCCGGTGTGCGGCTCGAGCAGTCCAAAGAAGAGGGTCAGAAACTTCCGCGTGGCGGCGAAGCGGCGCAGGTGCCGGTCGATCCTGGAGACCAGGTCGGCGATGGTCTTCGCTTCATCGATCTGGAGGTGGACGGCCGCGTGCACCGTGGACACGAGAAGGGCCGCGGGAACTCCCTTCCCGGAGACGTCGGCGACGAGGAAAGCGACGCGTCCCTCCGACAGCGGGAAAACGTCGTAGTAGTCGCCGCCGATGTGGCGGGCGGGGATGTTGACCGCGGCCAGCTCCACGCCAGGAATGGCCGGAAGCGAACGGGGAAGAATCTCGCGCTGGATCGCGGCGGCGAGCTCGAGCTCGCGCTCGATGCGCTCCTTCTCGATGGCGTCCTGGTGCAGCCGCGCGGTTTCGATCGCGGCCGCGGCCTGGTTGGCGAAGAGGGCGAGCAGCCGCGCGTCGGTCGCCGTGAAGTCGAGGACGCTGCCGTCCCGGGACTCCTTGTCCGCCACCGCCAGGAAGCCGAGCCGCCGCCCCGGAACGGCAATCGAAACCGCGAGACATTTCTCGCACCCCGAGAGCCGTTCCCCGGCCGTGGGCAGCGACGCGGCGAAGTTGTTGATGACCGCCTCGCCGTCGGGAATGCGCCACGAGGCGAATCGATCCCGCGGCACGAAGTCCCCTCCCAGGTTGCGCTCGTAGAGGATGCTCCCGCCGTCGTCGAGCAGGACCAGCGTCCCCTTGCCGGCGTCGGTGAGCGAGATCGAGCGAAAGAGGACCTCGTCCGCGAGCGCGCCGAGATCGAGCTGGCCGCCCAAGGAGAGGCCGAGATCGTACAGAGACTCGAGCTCGAGCAGCCGCGTCCGGATCTCGAATTCGGCCCCCTTGACCTGGCGCGACAGCCGGTGCGCCGCGACCTGCGCGCCGAGGACGAACCCGAGGAACGCCGCGATCTCCGGCCCCTCCTCCGCGGGGACACCGAGCAGCCCGAGCTGTCCGTGGACCTCGCCTTCCGCCGCGAGGGGAATCCAGAGCGTTTCGCCCACGAATCCGGCGGTCTCGAGCGAAGGGTCCGGCGGAAGGAGCGAAGCGGCCTCGTCGCCGCACTGCCCGCTGCCGATCCAGGCGTCCTTCTCGCGCAGGTGGAGTGCCGCCGCGCGCGCTCCGCTCCACTGGAGGGCGGCTTCGGCGAGCCGGGCCGGGAGAGGACGATCCTCTCCGGACCTCGAAGCGGCATGGAGCTCTCTCCAAAAGGAGGCAAGAGGCCGGGAGGAAGCCTGCGAGGCGGAGGACATCGCGATCACCCCATCCGCCGGAGGCCGTGGGCATCTGCGCGACAGCCTCTGCTGGCGGGCTTTGAAGCGGGTGGATCGGCCGCCATCGGCCGGGCGGCCTCCCACCCTGAGCCGCGCGGTCCGCGCGCTCCCCGCATCGCCAGAGAGCCGGACGGCAGCATGATCCTGCTGATCAGCCGGCGGTGGCGACGGCCCGGAGAGCTTCGTCCTGGGAGGGGTAGATCGCCGCGTACTGTGCGAGCCCCATGATCCGGAACGTCTTGTCGATCGTCGGCGTCAGGCTGCAGAAAGCCAGCACGCCCTTCCGGTCCATGACCTTCTCGAGGACTTCGATCAGAATCGAGATGCCGATCGAGTTGACGATCCGGGTCTTTTCGAGGTTTAAGATCAGCGCCCGCGCCCCCGCGTCGAGTTGCGCATAGGCCTGGCGCGCGATCTCCTCTCCCCCCTGATTGTTGATGTATCCGTCCGTCAGAAAAATCGCCACGTCGCCCCGCCGCTCGACCTGGATCTTGCAGGATTCACTCACTTGTACTTCCTCATGAGGATTCGCGTTCCCCATTCTCCCGACGTGATCGCGACGGAGTCCATCAGGCTGCGGATGATCTGCAACCCCCACCCCCGCTTCTTCTTGCCCGCAAACGTCTTCTCGGGCGTCGGCACTTCGACAATCTCGTGATCGAAGCCCGTCCCCTGGTCGAAGACCTCCACCTCCAGATAGTCCGGCCCTTCGTCGTCGTCTCGTCCGACCCGGAAGGTCAGGTGCACGCGATCGTCGCGCGTGTGGGCGTGCTCGAACGCATTGATGCACGCCTCGACGAGCGCGAGCTTGATCTCGTCGATCTTATCGTGCGGCATGT
>JBDUBP010000177.1:0-15905 GCA_040004075.1 Acidobacteriota bacterium
ATCTCCTTCATCAACCAGCTTCGGAACATGCTGGTGATCGCGAGGGTGATGACGCGGGGCGCCCTGATGCGCGAAGAATCGCGCGGAGCACACTTCAAGGTCAGAGACCTGTCGAAGGGCGTAACGGAGGAGAACGCGCTTCCGCGCGACGACGCGAACTTTCTCAAGACAACCATTGCCGAGCACTCCCCGGATGGGCCGAAGATCAGTTATGCGGCAGTCGACACGTCGCTGATCAAGCCGCGAGCGAGGAAATATTGATGGCCGGGAAACGGGAAACGACGGGAAATCGGAATCCGAGGATAGCTATGCCATCCAGCATCCGACTCTCCGTCAAGCGCCAGGACACGCCGACGTCGTCGCCCTACTGGGAAGACTACGAGGTCCCTTATCAGGCGCGGCAGAACGTGATCTCCGTTCTGATGGAGATCGCCAAGGACCCGAAGACTCGCGCCGGAAAGGCCACGTCTCCCGTGGTGTACGACCGCGCGTGCCTCGAGGAAGTCTGCGGCTCGTGCGCGATGCGCATCAACGGCGTGTCCCGGATGGCGTGCACGGCGCTGATCGATTCGCTCGACCAGCCCATCCGCCTGGAGCCGATGGCGAAGTTTCCCGTGCAGCGCGACCTGTCGGTGGACCGCCAGGTGATGTTCGACTCGTTGAAACGCATCAAGGGATGGATTCCGATCGACGGCACTTACGACCTCGGTCCCGGTCCCCGCATGCCGGAGCCCGAGCGGCAGCAGGCCTACGAATACTCGAAGTGCATCACGTGCGGGAACTGCCTGGACGTCTGCCCGCAGGTCAACGGGCGGTCGAACTTCATCGGCGCCGCGCCCATCGCGCAGGCGCGTCTCTTCAACTCGCACCCGACCGGCGCGATGAACGCTGCCGAGCGCCTCGAAGCGCTCATGGCGGAGGGCGGCGTCGACGACTGCGGCAATGCGCAGAATTGCGTGCGCGCCTGCCCCAAATCGATTCCGCTGACCACGGCGATCGCGGAGATGTACCGGGCGACGACCCGGTACGGGATCAAGAAGCTCTTCGGGACTTGAACGAGCCGCCGGTTGTCAGTTTTCAGTTATCAGTTTCCACTCCGGCTTTCCCTGACAACGGAGCACGGATAACTGATAACTGAATACTGATAACTTCCTCCCCCCATGAAAGTCCACGAATACCAGGCCAAGTCCCTCCTCGCCCGGTACGGCGTTCCCGTGCCCCGCGGAGAGGTGACGGACAACCCCGAGGAGGCGCGGCAGATCGCGAAGCGCCTGGGTGGCCGCGCGGTCGTCAAGGCCCAGATCCACGCAGGAGGACGGGGGAAAGGTGGAGGGGTCAAGGTCGCGAAGACGCCCGACGAGGCGTACGAGTTCGCCAAGAAGATCCTCGGCATGACCCTGATCACCGCGCAGACCGGAGCGGAGGGGCGCGTTGTGCAGAAGGTCCTCGTCGAGGAGGCGCTCGACATCGACCGCGAGCTCTACCTCGGCATCACGCTCGACCGCGGCAAGGGTCTCCCGTTCATGATGGCCTCGAAGTTCGGGGGCATGGAGATCGAGGAGGTCGCCGCGAAGGACGCGTCGGCGATCGTCCGCGAGACGATCGATCCGACGCTCGGGATGTTCCCGTTTCAGGCCCGCAAGCTCGCATTCGCGCTCGGCCTTTCCGGCGAGAGCTTCAAGAAGGGGATCGCGTTCATGCCGGCGCTCTTCCGCGCCTACATGGAGACGGACGCGTCGCTCGCGGAGATCAATCCCCTGCTGGTGACGAAGGCAGGCGAGGTGCTCGCGCTCGACGCGAAAATGACTTTCGACGACAACGCCCTCTTCCGGCATCCGGACATCAAGGTGATGCGCGACCTGACGGAGGAGGACCCCCTCGAGGTCGAAGCGTCGAAATTCGGCCTGAACTACATCAAGCTCGACGGCACCGTCGGATGCATGGTCAACGGAGCGGGGCTCGCGATGGCGACGATGGACCTCGTCAAGCTCGCCGGGGGAGAGCCGGCCAACTTCCTCGACGTGGGCGGAGGCGCCAACGAGGAGCAGGTCAAGAACGCGTTTCGTATCATCCTGTCGGACAAAAACGTCCGAGGCGTCCTGATCAACATCTTCGGCGGCATCATGCGGTGCGACATCATCGCGAACGGCGTCGTTGCGGCCGTGCGGGAGATGGGTCTCTCTCTCCCCGTCGTGGTCCGGCTCGAGGGAACCAACGTGGACCTCGGCAAGCAGATCCTTCGCGAATCCGGCTTGAAAATCACCCCGGCCGACGGGCTGGCCGACGCGGCGCGGAAGGTCGTGGAGGCGGTCCGATGATCTGGGTGGGAAAGCAGACGAGGCTCCTCGTCCAGGGGCTGACGGGTCGGGAAGGCAGCTTTCACGCTCTGGCCTCGCGGGACTACGGCACCGCCGTGGTCGCGGGCGTCACGCCCGGGAAGGGCGGCACGGTCCACGAAGGGATCCCCGTCTTCGACACCGTCGCCGACGCCGTGCGCGAGACCGGCGCGAACGCGTCGATGGTTTTCGTTCCGCCGCCGTTTGCCGCGGACGCCGTGGTCGAGGCCGCGGACGCCGGAGTCGCCCTGATCGCCTGCATCACCGAAGGGATTCCTACCAACGACATGGTCCGCGTCAAGGCGGCCCTCGCCCGGAAGGCCGAGGAGGGAGTCCCCGTGCGCCTGATCGGCCCCAACTGCCCGGGGATCATTACGCCCGGGGAGTGCAAGATCGGGATCATGCCCGGCCGGATTCACAAGCCGGGCACGGTCGGCGTCATCTCGCGGTCGGGCACTCTCACCTATGAAGCGGTCGACCAGTTGACGCGGCTCGGGCTCGGCCAGTCGACCGTGATCGGGATCGGAGGCGATCCGGTCAACGGCACGAGTTTCATCGACTGCCTCGCCGCCTTCGAGGAAGACCCCGGTACCGAGGCCGTGATCTTGATCGGCGAGATCGGCGGATCCGCGGAAGAGGAAGCCGCGTGCTTCATCGCGGGGAACTTCCGCAAACCGGTCGTCGCGTTCATCGCGGGGCAGACGGCCCCGCCGGGCCGCCGGATGGGGCACGCCGGAGCGATCATCGCCGGGGGACGCGGCACCGCGGCGGACAAAGTGAAGGCGCTCGAGGCGGCGGGAGTGGCGGTCGTGCGCTCTCCCGCGGATCTCGGCAGCCGGATGAAGGAAAAGCTCGGCCGATGACGGGCATGAGTCTCTACGAAGAGGCGCAGGGCTTCGGCCTCTGGATGTACGCCGTCGCCGCCATGATGATTTTGATCGCCCTGTCGGTCGGGTCCCTGAAGATGAAGACAACGGTCGGATCAGACGCGGTGACCGTGCGTTTCGGTTTCCTGAACACGACGCGGATTCCCCTCTCCGAGATCGCGCGCGCCGAAGCCATCGCCTACCGGCCGGTGCGCGACTACGGCGGCTGGGGGATCCGCGGCTTCGGCAGACGCCGCGCGTTGAACGTCCGGGGAGACCGCGGCGTCCTGATCGTGCGCACGAATGGGTCGACCGTCATGATCGGGTCGCAGCGCCCGCGCGAGCTCCTCTCGGCTCTGGCCCGTGCCGGCGTCGCGACGGAAGACAAGCTTCCGGCGGACGTCCGGGAATTCTGAGACCCATTCGAACGAGGTCGCGGCGCCGCGCGACAGAAAAGGACCATCGTTGAGCCAGAGAACACTGACCATCCTGAAACCGGACTCCGTCTCCGCGGGAAAAGCCGGAGCCATTCTCGCTCACCTCGAACGAGAAGGTTTCCGTATCGCGGGCGTGAAGAAGATCCGGCTCGCCCCCGAACAGGCGCGGGTCTTCTACGCCGTTCATCGCGAGCGTCCCTTTTTCGAGGGGCTGGTGCGATTCATGACCGAAGGCCCCGTCGTCGTCGCCGCCCTGGAGCGCGCCGACGCGGTCCCTCAGCTGCGCGCGGCGATGGGGGCCACGGACTCGAAGAAAGCGGAAGCGGGCACGGTGCGGAATCTCTACGGCACCGACATCGAGCGCAACGCCATTCACGGGAGCGACTCGCCGGAGAACGCCGCGAAAGAAATCGCGTTCTTCTTCGCGGAGGCGGAGCTGATTTGAGAAGTTGAGAGTTGAGAGTCAAGAGTTCAGAGTCGGAGGGTTTCTCGCGGGACCCACAACTCTGAACTCTGAACTCCGAACTCTCAACTTCTCCTGAGCGACACCAGCACGCGGTTGGCTACCCCGCGCAGGATCGCGGCCTCCCGCGTCGTGAGGGGTCGTCCCGCGACGATCTTCCGCCAGGCGCGAAGCGATCGGTCGCGGTGGCCGGTGTCATAGAACCCAATCGCCTCGAGGGCGCGATCCCAGTGCTCGAGCGCCCCTTCCACCTCGCGCGCGGTCGCCCAATCGCCGGGCGCGGGATCGGACGAGGCGGCGCCGTCGTCGCCCATCCGCGCTACCGCGAGCACGGCCGCGACCGCGTGGGAGACGTTCAAGGTCGGAAACTCGGGCCGGGACGGAAGGCGCAGACAGGCCGAGGCCCGCGAGCGCTCTTCTTCGGTGAGCCCGCTGCGCTCCGGTCCGAAGACGAACGCGATGCGCGCTCCGGGCCCGAGCTCGCCGAGGAATCCCGGAAGGTCTCCGAGCTCGAGCGAGCGCTGGTCCTCGCGGCCTCGCAGGGAGGAGGTGGCGATGACGGCGTCGAACTCGGCGACGGCCTCGCGCAGATCTGGAAAGCGGTGGGCCGAGCCCAGGACGTCGTCGGCCCCTGAGGCCAGACGAAGGGAGTCCTCGTCCGCGGCCGCCGCGGGATCCACGAGTCGCAGGTCGGTCACGCCGAAGTTCTTGCACACGCGCGCGGCCGACCCGAGGTTTCCCGGCGTGTGTGTCCGAACGAGGACGGTCGAAATTTCCCGGAGAGGCATGCGGCGGAATTATCGGGTACGAAGTACAATTTTCTGAAAGAGATGCGACGTTTCCGCTTCGCGATCGCTGCGGGAGCCCTGCTGAGCGGTGCAATCGCCGCCGCCCAGCCGCTTCCCGCGCCCTCGGCGGTCGCCGCGTCCACGCCGGCCGCGGGTTCGACGCTGGTCCCCGCCCCACCGGCCGCCGCGGCGCCGGCCGTCCCGTCCCCGCGAGAGACGCCTCTCCCGACCTACACCGAAAGCGCCGGGAGCGAGTACGTCCTTCTCCCCGTGCTGGTCTTCGACCGGAAGGGGCGCTTCGTGGACGGCCTCGCGAAGGCCGATTTCCGGGTCAACGCCGGCGGGGTCAACGTAACACTCGACACGTTCGAGCGGGACGACGAGGCGCCGGCTTCGTTCGCGTTCCTGGTGGACACGTCGGGCAGCATGAAGATCGCGGGCAAGCTCGAATCGGCCAAGAGCGCCATCCGACACATCCTGGAAGGGCGCCGGGCGGGGGACGACTTCGCCCTGTTCGCCTTCGCCGAAAACGAGCTCTCCCTCCTCTCCGAGTTCTCGCCCGATCCCTCGCGAGTCTCGCGGGCCCTGACCCATCTGGAGGCCGGGGGCCGCACGGCGCTGTTCGACGCGGTCGCGGCGACCCCCTCTCGGATGCTCGCCGGAAAGAACGGCAAGCGGGCGATCCTGCTCTTTACCGACGGTGTGGACAACGCCAGCAGGCTTTCGGCCGACGAGATGGCAACGATCCTGCAGCAGGTGTCCATACCGGTCTACGCGGTCGGCATGAAGAACGCCGCCTTCGACCGGTTGAGTGACGCGGAGCGCAAGGATCTGGCTCTCGACAACCTGAAACTTCTCGCCTATACGAGCGGCGGGCAGCTGTTTCTGGCGAATGGAGAGGAGGACTTGAGGCCGATAGCGGCGAAAATCAACACCGAGGTTCGCAAGCAATATCTCCTCGGATTCGCGCCTTCCGGCCAGGGAGAGCTAAAATACAGAGTGGTAGTGGTGTCCGTGACAAAACCCGGGAAATGGGTGGTCAGGGCACGGCGCGGGTACCGGGGAACGGTCCCCGCGCCGGCAGGTTAACTCGATAGGGAGGGAGGAAAGTCCATGGGTAAGAGATCGAATGCATGGATCGTGGGCGGGGCGCTCCTTCTGGGCACCTTCGGCCTCGGCGGATGCGCCACCAAGCGCTACGTCGGCGACGAGGTCTCCAAAAGCAGCGCCGCGTCGGAGAAGCGGATTAACGAGGTGGAATCCCAGGTCGAAACCGCTCAGGGCAAGATTCGCGACCACGACACGCGGATCACGGAGCTCGACAAGTCGACCCGGGACGCTCTCGAACGGGCCCAGGCCGCGGGCAAGCTCGCCGAAGGCAAGTTCGTTTATTCGCTGGTGCTCTCCGACGACGCGGTTAGGTTTCCGTCCAGCAAGTGGGCGCTCTCGAAGGAGGCCGAAAGCCGGTTGAAGGACTTCGCGGAAAAGTTGAAGTCCGAGAACAAGAACGTGTATCTGGAAGTGCAGGGGCACACGGATTCGAAGGGTTCCTCGAGCCTGAACTACCGTCTCGGAGAAGAGCGGGCGGAGGCGGTTCGCCGCTACCTGAACAAGCAGGGAATCGCCCTGAACCGGATGTCCACGATCTCGTACGGCGAAGATGAGCCCGTGGCTCCGAACAAGTCCAAGACGGGCCGTTCGAAGAACCGGCGCGTCGTCGTCATCGTCCTCGCCTAGGTCCCGTCCCGTTTCTGTCGAAGGCCCCGCTCCGGCGGGGCTTTCTTTTTAGGGGCGGTCCGGTGACGGCGTCCCCCGAACCGCCGGCGCGTCGCGGCCCCGGGCGGACCTTCGGAGCGCGCCGCGCGGGAGAAGCGGCGACGTCCGCCGCCGGCCCACGAGGGTGTTCCCGTTTCTCCGGAGGCTTCCGGCCGGAAACCCCCTTTCCGGGGGCCGCCGGGCGTTTCGCATCGACAGGCTCCCGCGGTTTTCCCCGCTCCCGCAGGGCGGCGAGCGCCCGCTCGAAATCCGGAGGCGCGGCGGCCTGCACTCCGATTCCCTCCCCGGTCCGGGGATGCCGGAAGCCGAGCCGCCGGGCGTGCAGCATCTGCCGGGGAGCGGCCGGGACGCCGGCGTCGCCCTGACCGGTCCGATACACGCGATCGCCCAGGACCGGATGGCCGATCGAGAGGAAGTGCACCCGGATCTGGTGCGTCCTCCCGGTCTCGAGATGGATCGAGACGAGCGCCGCACCTCTCAGGCGCTCGACCACGCGGTACCGGGTGACCGCCCGGCGGCCGGACTCTCCGCGGCGGGCCACACCTCTTCGGCCGAGCCCGGCATCGCGCACGAGGTCTGCATCGAGGACGCCGGAGTCCGGAGGCTCGCCGGCGACGAGGGCGATGTACTCCCTCTCGATGTCGTGCGCGCGGAACAGGGCCTGCAGCGCGTGCAGCGCCTCGCGATTGCGGGCGAAGACGAGAGTGCCGGAGGTGTCCTTGTCGAGACGGTGCACGATGCCCGCGTAGGGGCGGCGGTGATAGCGGTGCTGGAGATAATCGAGCGCGCGCGCGTGCAGTGTGTCGGACTCACGCTCGGCGGTCGGAACCGTCAGGAGGCCGGTGGGCTTGTCCACGATCAGGACGTCGTCGTCGTCGTGAAGCACGCTCAGGCGGGTCCGGACGTTGTGACGCGCGGGCCGGTTGGGATCCCACGTCAGCCGCGCGTCCTCGGCGATGTCGAGCCCCGGCTCGTCGAGCGTCACCCCGTCCCGGTCGACGCGGCCGGCGCGCACCGCGTCCCGCGCCGCGCGGCGGGAGAGGTGAAAGGCGCGGGCGACGGCGAGGTCGAGCCTCAGTCTCCCGGCCTCACGGGTCCACTTCCATGTCGGCGATCGGCGCAGGGCGTTTGACACGAATCTCGACGAAGAAATCGGGCTCTCCGATTCGGGCGCCCTCCCTCGCGTTCGGCCCGTAGATCGCGACGGGAGCGAACTCGGAGTCGATGAAGGAGGCCAGCCGCAGAGAGTAATCCTTCCCGAAGGCGCGCAGGCCTTCTCCGACCGCGAGAGCATTGATCAGCACGACCGCATCCGGCGGGTGAGCGCGCATCAGGCCGATGACTCGCTCCTCCCCGGCGGCGTCGAGATGGCCTGGCCAGAACTGCTCGAAGGGGAGCGGGTTCGATCGTGCGAGCGCGTATTCGAAGAAGCCCGCTTCGGGAAATCCCGTGAGGGTTCCGCGGGGCGGCAACCGGGCCTCGAGGTCGGCGAGCGCGAGGCGCGACGTCTTCGCCTCGTGCACGGGAAGGACGAGACTCCCCGCGCGCGTTTCGAGCTCTTCCCACCCGGGACCGCGATACGAGGCCCAGACCGCCGGCACCCGGGCGGCGAGGAAGACGACGAGCGCGCCGCGGACGAGTCCCGGCAGTGAGGGCCCGATCGCCGGCGCGAGGCGCTCGCTCGCGCGAAGGAGCGCGGCGGCTGAGAGGACGACGGGAAGCGGAAGAAAGAACGCGTTGTAGGGGCCCGAATACCCGGCCGCGAGGAAGAGGCGCGCGCCGAAGAGCGCCCCGAGAAACAGCGCGCCATCCGAGACCTCCGGAACGGGATCAGCCGGCGCCCTTCGGCGAAGGGCCGTCCAGAGCCGCGCTGCGAAGAGAGCGGCGCAGAGCGGCGGTACGACGCGAACCAGCGGTGTAAACAGCGAGAGGGCGGGCGCGAGCGCATCGGGAGGGAACTGAAACAGCGCCGCGCAACCGGCGAGCGTGAGCACGGCGGCGCCTTCCGCGATTCTTCCGCCGGCGTCCGAATACCGCCGCGCGATCCGGGCCACGGCGGTTCCGAGAACGAGGACGCAGCCCGCGAGGACGAGCACGATCGCCGCGAGAACCATCTGTGTCGCGCGGAGGCCGGGCTCGTCCAATCCCGCGAACGACCGGTAGACATTCTGAAAAGCCCGGGGGGGATGGAGAAGCGCGAGCCACCCGTCGGCGACGAGTCGCTCCTGCGGGATCCCCGCGGAGATCGCGGCGTACACGACCGCCGCCGCGGCGAGCGGGACCGCGGCGGAGAGAACCAGACTGCGCGGGCGCCGGCGCGCGTCGATCGCCACGGCGGCAAGCCCGGCGGCGCCGAGTTCCGGCCGGGAAAGGAGCGCGGCGAGCAGGCACGCGGCGGTCCCGATCTCCCGCCACCGCGAGACTGCGCCCGAGGAGAAGGCGAGTGCTCCCGTCAGAGACGCGACGGCGATCGCCGTGTCGAAGCTGAAGGGGAACGCCCACCCGCCGGGACGCAGGAAGAAGGCCACCGCGACGGCAAGCGAGACGGCGAGAGGGCCTGCTGTCCCCGGAATCCAACGAACGGCGAGCCGCCGCAGAGCCTCGACCCCGGCCGCGGCGATCGCGAGGGCGAGAACCGTCCGGGCGGCGAAGGAGGGGCCGGTCAGGGTTTCCAAGGCTGCCCCGGCCCACGGCGCGAGCGGCCCGTGGTGAAAGTGGATGGCCGCATACAGTCGCTCTCCCGCCGCGACCCTCCGCGGCACCATCAGCTCCCGACCCGAATCGACGAAAGGCTCGATCCACCGGTTCCAGGAAACGAGAAGAAATCCGGCGAAAACCGACCAGGGAAGGAAAACCGCTCCCCTGGCCGGGGCGGTTTCTCTCATCGTCCCTTTCTCCAGGCGCGAAGAGAGGGGCAAGTCGCTTCGCCCTGCAGACGCATCAGGCGCGGCAGCGCACCCTGGTTCCGTCGTGCGCGGGCGCGACAATTCACCAATCGATGCTAACCGAACAGCCAGGTTCGTCGCGGGCCGGGGACTTGCATTACCGGTCTTTTGAATGACATTCGTCGAAAAACTCTCGGGCTCGGGGTTGCGCCGGTCGGGGTCCCCGAAGTCGGGATTCCGCTACAAGCGCGCGGACGGCCGGTCCGCGTCCCGCGCCGAAGTCGCCCGGATCAAAGCCCTGAGGATTCCGCCGGCCTGGAAGGACGTCTTGATTCACCCGTCGCCTCACGGATCGGTGCAGGCGATGGGAAAGGACGCCGCGGGACGGTGGCAGTACCTGTACCACGAGCGGCGCGCCGCAAGGCGGGAGAAGGAGAAATTCGAGCGCCTGGTCCATTTCGCGCAGGCGCTGCCGACGATGCGCCGCGCGGTCGCCCGGGACCTGGCGGTTTCGGGACTCCCTCGCGAGAAAGTCCTCGCCTGCGTTCTGCGCATTCTCTCCACCTGCTTTCTGCGCGCCGGCAGCCAGGTCTATGCGGACGAGAACGGCAGCTACGGGATCGCCACGCTGCGAACGAAGCACGTGACCGTCCGAGGAGACCTCGTCGTTTTCGACTTCCCCGGAAAGTCTGGCAAGCAGCAGCACCGGGAGCTGCGCGACCGCCGGGTCGCCCGCATCGTGCGGGAGCTCGCGCGGGCACCGGGGGAGGTCTTCAAGTATCGCGACGAGGACGGGCGGTGGGTCGACATACGGCGCCGGCACATCAACGAATACATCAAGGATGTAATGGGCGAGAGGTTTTCCGCTAAGGACTTTCGGACGTGGGCGGGAACGTTGATCTGCGCGTGCGCCCTCGCGCGGGCGGGGACGGAGGCCGCGGAGACGAAGACCGCGCGCAAGCGTAAGGTCGTCGCGGCGATCAAGGAGACCGCGGACACCCTCGGAAACACTCCCGCGATCTGCCGCTCGTCGTACATCTATCCGGCCGTGCTCTCGACCTTCGACCGGGGCCGCGTCATCGACCGGTACTTCGGGAACGTCGAGGAGCTCGTCGCCCGCCGCGCCCCGGGGCTTCACGGTTCCGAAAAGGCGCTGTTGAGCCTCCTGAAGCAGAAGGCGTCGTGAGGGTTTCAGCTGTCAGCTGTCAGCTCCAGCCTTCGGTCTCCGTCTCTCCGGGCGAAGGAGCGGGTGGACCGTCGCGCGCGGGCCAAGACGGGCCGCGAGACTCACAACTGAAAACCGAAAACTGAAAACTCACTAGACTCCGCGTCGTGCAGGAAAAGATGTCCAGCCGGAATCGGATCGTGCGGGCGCTCGCCTCGGCGACCTCGCACCTCTGGTTTCCGGGGACCCTCTGGTTCGCGCGTCACGTGCCCCGGCGCATCGCGTACCCCCTCGCTCGTGAGGTCGGCGGGACGTATTTTCGGCTTCGCCCGAAGTACCTGGCGGCGATCCGCTCGAATCTGGCCGTCATCCTCGGCGAGGACCCCGCCTCGCCGGAGGTCGTACGCCTCGCCAACGAAATGGTGCGAGGGCACGCCTCGGCCTGGCTCGATTTTCTTCACTTCGCCAGCCGGCCCCCCGCCGAGTCCGCGCGCCTCGTCGAGAGCGTCGAAGGCTTCTCGAGGCTCGTCGAGGGACGCGCGGCGGGCAAGGGCGTCCTGCTCCTGACCGCGCACCTCGGCAACTGGGAGGTCGGCGGTCTCATGCTCGCCGAGGTCCGGCAGCCGATCCACGTCGTTCTGGTTCCCGACATCTTTCCCGGAGTGGAGAAGGCTCGCCGCCGCCTTCACGGCCGGGCGGGCGTGACGGAGATCTCGATCGATCACAGCTTCGGGCCGACGCTCGCCGTGCTCCGGGCGCTCGAGCAGAACGCGATCGTGGCGATGCAGGGCGACAGGGACTTCAACAACACCGGGATCGCCGTTCCGTTCTTCGGCCGCGACGCGTTCTTTCCCCGCGGCCCCTTCCGCGTGGCGATGGCCACGGGAGCCACGGTCCTTCCGGCTTTCATCCTCCGGACGGCGGATGGCCGCTACCGCGCGATCATCGAAGAGCGTCTGGAGATCGAGCGAGGTCCCGACCGCGACGCGTCCCTGCGGGAGAACATCGCGCGCTACGTGGCGATCCTCGAACGGTACATTCGCGCGAGCCCGGAGCAGTGGTACTGCTTCTATCCGTTCTGGGACGATCCGAGTCGGAAGTAGTTCTCAGTCTTCAGTCATCAGTATTCAGTTTTGGACCGAACTGAGAACTGAAAACTGATAACTGACAACTCTCAGAACGCGGTCACATCCGCGACGCTGGCGAGATTTCCGTTCTGGTTCACGTAGGTCTTCACGGCGTTCGTCGTGGTGTCCGTCACGGTGATCGTGTACTGCACGTTCGTGAGCGCGCCGTAAAAGACCCAGAACTTGTTGTTGAACGCGCGGCCGTCCACGACCTTGACCACGAGCTCGATGTTGTTCGCGGAGAAGAACCAGAACCCGCCGGTGTCGCCCGTCAGCGCGACTCCGTTGCCGATTCCGCTCGTGCCCTGGCTCGGGACGCTCCAGGCGACCTGGACCTTGAACCGGCTGTCGTTCAAGCAGAGGGTCGAGCCATCGGGGACACAGGGAGCGGTTTGCGCGGCCCGCGCCGCTGAGGGGACCGCCAGCAGGAGGCCGGCCGTCAAAGCGGCGGAAGCGGCGAGCCGGGCGATCGTCAGGGGGGCCTGGGCGGGCATCGATGTCCTCCTGTTTCTGAGACTAAGTTACAAACATCCGGTGCGGCCCGGAAACTTCCCGGAACCGCGGCACCCCACCGCCGGCCTCAACCGCGAGGCCTCTGGGCGGATACGGCCGCCACGAAGAAAGCGTCGTAGTGGCGGGCCAGCTCTTCGACGTCGGGCAGGATCATGGGCTGTTCGAACCCGGCGGCGCGGAAGGCGTCCCGCCAGTTCCCTGGCGTCAGGAAGCCGTGGTTGGGCCGGGTCGCGGCGTCGGTCGCCACGCCGGTGAAGTTTTCCAGGAAATTGAAGACGAACTCGACGTAGATGGGCTGACCCTCGAAGGGCCGGATGCACTCGGAAAAGACGGCCGTTCCGCCGGGCTTCAACGTGTCCCGGATGCGGCGCAGCGTGGCGTCCAGGTCCTTGGCGATGTGCACCGTGTTGACCGCATAGACGACGTCGGCGAGCCCCGGTTCGATTCCCTGCTCCGTGAAATCGCGGTCCATGTCGACCCGCTTGAACTCCGCGGGGAAGTCGGGAAACCGAGCCCGAATCGTCCGCTCCGCCCGGCGAAGAAAGGTCGGAACGACCTCGCTGAAGACGTAGTTTTCGATTCTGCCGAGGGCCGCGTCCCGGGCGAGACGCTCCGCCACCGCGAGCGCCGCTGAGCCGGACCCGCCTCCGAGCTCGAAGACGACCGCCGGCCGGCTGGCGGGAAGCGCGCGCAACACGGCCTCGGCGCCGAGGCGGTTGTTGATTGCGTAGAGAAGGTTGTCGTTGGAGAAGTAGTCGAACCACAGAGGAAGCCGGGCGGGGGAGAACAGGATCTCCTCGCCGGTCTTCTCTCCGCGCAGAAACGCGGGAACGTGCTCGACCATGGCGCGCACGACCGTGAACGGAGGAATCGAGCGAGGGTCGACCGCGCGGGCCCGGGCTTCGGCGCGGTCGGGATCTCCCGCCGGCAGCGGCCCGCGGGATCGGAACGACGCCTCCTCCGATCCGGCCGGTTCTTCCGCGTCGAGGTACCCGCCCGCGGCGAGCTTGCGCAGAAACCACCCGAGCGGGACGCGCGCGCGAGGAGCGAATCCTTTTTCCTCCACCAGCGAGGAGGCGGTCGTGCCGCGGGCGATCGAGGGCTCGAGGTCCAGGTCCCGGACCAGGTTCAAGACCATGTCGGTCGTGAACCTGTCGAAGTGCTCGCAGCAGATGATGAACTCCGGCGAGAAGAGGGACCGGATCTCCGGGTCCGGGATCCGGGCGAGCAGGGTGTGGAGATCTTCGGCGCGGCTCGACATCCCGCGATTGTAAGGCGGGCGAGGCGTCCGTTCTGTCCCGCGGCAACGGACCACTGACAACGCCTGCGCCGGCCGCTACACTGATCGCGAACGCATGCGCCGTTTTCTCCTTCTGCTCGTCGTTTCCGGTCTGGCACAGACTGCGGCCGGGGGGGCGCCCCCGCGCACCGTCGTCCTCGGTTTCGACGGCGTCGACGCGGCGATCGTCGAGCAGATGATGGCGGCCGGGCGTCTTCCGAGCCTGGCGGCGTTGAAGGCGCGAGGGGCGTGGTCCCCCTTGACTCCGACGATTCCCGCGCAAACTCCCGTCTCGTGGTCGACCTTCTCGACCGGCCTCGACCCGGGGGGGCACGAGATCTTCGATTTTCTGAAACGCAACCCGGAGGACCGCGTCCCGACGTTCGCGGTGGCGGACGAAACCACCGTCCCCTTTCTCTTCGGACGGTCCAATCCGATCGTCTTCGGCGCCGTGGCCGCCGCTGTCTTCCTCCTCGCCGGCGGAATCCTGTTTTTCGCGCGGCGCCGGCTTCTCCTGCCGATCCTCCTGGGCGTGATCGCGCTGGCGGCCGGGGCTGCGGCGTTTCTGGCCGTTCGCGCGTGGATCCCGCCCGAGCGCCCGTCCGTCCGGAACAACCGCAAGGGCGCGACCTTCTGGACCGAGGCGGCGGCGCGTCCCTCGACGGTGATCCGCATCCCGGTCACCTTTCCACCCGAGGTCTGGGAGGGCGGCCGGCAGCTCTCAGGGCTCGGCGTCCCGGACATTTCCGGCCGGATCGGGAAGCCTTTCTACTTCACGTCCGACCCTTTCTTCGCGACGCGCGAGGGCAACGATTTTTCCGTGGACGTCCTAAAGCTCGAATCGAACCGGGGAACGCAGACCGTGCGCATCGCGGGCCCTCCCGCGAAGGCGTTCGGGCGGGAAGGCGCCATCGAGCTGCCGATCACTCTGACCGTCGCCGACAGCCGGGACCGTCTGGAAATCGCCGCCGGCCGAGAGCGCTTCACGCTGAAGCCCGGAGAGTGGAGCGCCTGGGTGTCGCTGCCGTTCCGCGTCAATCCGCTCGTTACGGTCCACGGCTACGGCCGGTTCCGCCTGGACAGGCTCGATCCCGAGATCGCCCTGTATCTGTCTCCGATCCAGTTCGACCCGCAGCGCCTGCCTCCCGGATTCGCGATCTCGTCCCCCCGTGGCTTCGCCACCGACCTCGTGCGGGACTTCGGCCGTTTCAAGACGATGGGATGGGCGATCGACACCTGGTCCATCCAGTCGGGGACTCTCCCCGAGGACGCCTTTCTCGAGGACGTCGCCGCGACAGTGGCTTCCGACCGCCGGATCCTGTCCTCGATGCTCGCGGGCCGGGAGCGCCTCCTCGTCCATTACTTCGAATTCACCGACCGCGTCGCCCACGTCTTCTGGAGGTTTCGGGATCCGCAGCATCCCGCGTATGACGCGGCGCTCGCGAAGAAATACGGCGATGCGGTGGAGAAGTCGTACGAGACCGTGGATGCCATCGTCGGCGACGCCGCCCGGACTCTCGGGCCCGAGGACGTGCTCATCGTGCTCTCGGACCATGGATTCGCGAGCTGGCGGCGATCCGTGAACTACAACTCGTGGCTCGTCGAGGCGGGCTATCTCGTCTTGAACGGCGGCGCCAGGCGCAAGAGCCTCGAAGCGCTCTTCTCGCGGGGCCAGTTCTGGGAGGCGGTGGACTGGAGCCGCTCGAAGGCGTACGCGATGGGACTCGGCGACGTGTACGTCAACCTGAAGGGGCGGGAGCGCGGCGGGATCGTCTCCCCGGGACCCGAGTACGAGGCGCTGCGCGCCGAGCTCATTTCCCGCCTGACCGCCCTGACGGACCCGAAGAACGGGGAGCGCGCGGTGTCCCGCGTCTTCAAGCGCGAGGACATCTACCGGAGGTTCGATCCTCGCGTCATCCCGGACCTGATCGTCGCCAATACCCGCGGGTACCGTGTGTCGTGGCAGGCGTCGCTCGGGGTTCCGACCGCGGACGTGTTCGAGGACAACCGCGACGTCTGGAGCGGAGATCACTGCTCCGTCGATCCGGATCTCGTCCGCGGGATCCTTTTTTCGTCGCGGAAGTTCCAGACGTCCCGGATCCCCGGGATCGCGGACGTGACGGCTTCCGTGCGCTCTCTTCTGGGCGCCCCCGCGCCGCCGGACGCCGCGGGGGTATCGCTGTGGTGACGGGCGCCAGGCGCGTGGGCGCAAGGAGCGTGACGGCCGCGTCGTGCGTCCGCCTCGCCGCCGGGTTCGTCCTCGCGGCGTC
>JBDUBP010000048.1:0-4675 GCA_040004075.1 Acidobacteriota bacterium
ACGCACTCGATGACGCTGCGCATCGGATTTTCTCCGCGCGCAGTCTATAATTCGAGGGAAGTGAGCCCCGACAACGGTCTTCCGGCCCCCGAAAGCGCGGAGCGCGCCTGATGGAGGCCCACACCAATCCCGGAACCTACCCGGGAAACCCGTCCCTGCCCCGCGAGGTCAAGGAGAAGATCCTTTCGACGTTCCGGCACACCCTGAACCTCTTCAAAGAGGGGAAGCTCGACGACTGCCTGATCGGGTGCGACTTCATCCTCAAGATGGACGCCCGTTTCACGCCCGCCCGGCAACTCCTCGAAAAGGCCCGCAACCCGAGCTCCGACATCGACATCACTCAGCTCGAGGCGCTCGTAGCCACCACCCCGACCCGGCAGGAACGGGTCGTCGCGGCGGACCCCGACCGGCTGCTCGTCCGCGCGGTCGAAAGCTTCAACGCCCGCGACTTCGACGCCGCGATCTCCGCCGCCGAGCAGGTGCTGGCGGTGCTGCCCGGAAACCGGGACGCCGTCGAGATCCTCGAGAAGGCGCGGTCGAAGAAGACCGCCCAACCGGTGTTCGACGGCTCCCGCCAGAGGGCGCTCGCGGCGCTCGAGGAGAATCGCCACGAAGACGCCCGCCGCGAGCTCGACCAGATGCGGGGCCTCGACCCCGACCATCCCGCGGTCGCTCTGCTCGAGCGCCGCATCGGCCCCGCCCCGGCTCCCGTCCCGCCGCCGCCGGCCTCTCCGCCTCCGCCGCCCGACTTCGGCGGGCTCGACCTCGACTTTTCTGACACCGGCGAGACCTCAGGCGGGTTCGGACATTCGACGGAGCAGCCCGACATCCGCTTCGACGACGGCCGCACGGTGTCCCTGAAAATTCCCCCCGAGAGCCTTCACGCGACCTCTTCCCCGCCGCTTTCCGATCCCTCGGGGCTCGACGCTTTGAGCCTCGACTCCCTTTCGCTCGACCTTCCTCCGAGCGTCGAGCCCGTCGGGGCTCCCCCTTCCGACGCGCGTTCCTCGCTGCGCGGCCCGCTGCACGACGTTCCCCCGTCTGTGGCGCCGGGCTCCCCCGCGGACATGTGGGCGGATGGCGGGGCCGGGTCGAACCTCGACGAGGGCGGTTCCTCGTCGAGTCCGGAGCCGTTTTCCTCGACCCCTATGTCGGGGATGTCGGAGCCCTCCGCGTCGGGGGGGGGAGGACGCGAGCCCGAGGAAGAAGACTCGGCGGCCGGCGAGCGCGAGATCGCCGGGCTCCTGAAACAGGGGGACGACGCAGCCCGCCGTGGCGAGAGACAACAGGCAATCGAGGTCTGGTCCCGGATTTTTCTGATCGACATCAACAACTCCGAAGCCGTCACGCGGATCGAGAATGCGCGGCAGGACATGGCGGAAGGCAACCGTCGGATCTCCGACGGGCTGAAGACCGGCCGCGAGGCGTACGAGCGCGGGGATCTCTCCGGGGCACGCGAGCTCTTTCTCGAGGTCCTCGCCGTCGACGAAAACGAGCCCACGGCCCGGTTCTACCTCGACCGGATCCAGGCCGAGATGGCCAACCCGGGCGCGGCGGCCGAGGGGGAGGAGACCGACGCGTACGCGCCGCAGGCGGACGTGCCCGACTCGGCCGGCAGTTCCGCGGCGGCCGCCGCTCCGGTCGCGCCGGCCCGGCGATCGGTCCGCTTCCCGGTCTCCCGGCGAATCATCGCCATGGTGGGTCTCTTCCTGGCGCTCGTCCTGGGGTTCGTGTACTTCCTCGTCTGGCGGGCTCCCCGTCCCGCCGCGAGCGCCGCCGCTCCGGCTGCCGCTCCGGCCGCCGCCGCCCCGGGCCCGGCCGCCGCGGGCGGCTCAGGGTCACTCGCGCGGGCGCGACAGCTTCTCGGCGCCGGCAAGATCGGCGAGGCTCGCCTCGAGCTGCGCCGCGTCCCGCCCTCGAGCCCCGACCACGCCGAGGCGCAGAGCATGCTGACCGACCTCGGAAAGTCGGGCGCCCCGGGCCCGGCGGTCGTGGCGGTCGACGGAGCGGGCCCCGCCTCGGTGGCGGGCGCGCCACCCTCCGAGGCGGACGGAGAGCTCGCACGGATGCGGATCGTCGCCGAGCGCGCCTTGAAGGACAAGCGGTACATCGAGGCTCTGAAGACGTTCAGCCAGGCGGCGCCCGCCTTCAAGAACGACCCGACCTTCGCGCAGTCGATGGGCGTCGCCGCGGAGAAGGTCACGGCGCTGACACCGGCCGTCAAGCTCTACAACGAAGGCGAGTACGAGACCGCGATCCCGGTGCTGTGGAGAATCTTCCAGGAAGACAGAGACAACCAGGACGCGCGCACGTACCTCCTCCGGGCTTACTACAATCAGGGCGTGACGCAGCTCCAGAACGGCCTCTATCCGAAGGCCATCCAGTCTTTCGGCGAGGCTCTGACGATCGACCCGGCGGACGCCGAAGCGATCCGCCACCGCAAGTTCGCCGAGCGCTACCTGAAGAGCGATCTCGACCTGATGGGACGCATCTACGTCCGGCATCTGAATCACCGCCCTTGAGCGGGAGGGACGAACCCGGGCCGCCGGGCGAGCTCCTCGACTTTCCCCTGCGCGAAGAGCGCGGCGAGCCGTTTTCCCTTCCGCTGGCATCCGAAGGACCGACCCTGGAGCCCGCCGTGCCCCGAACGGCCGCGCTTCCCGACCGGATCCTGTCGACCGGGGCCGACGCCGCGACCGTGCTTCTCCTTGTCGCGCTCGACGTGCTGATTGCGGCGGCCGCGCGCGAACGGTGGCCGACGCTTTCGGGACTCCTCTGGGCCGCCGGCTTCGGGCTGTACCTGTCGTTTTTCGTGATCGTCGTTCCGCTTCTACTCTTCGGACGGACCATCGGAATGGCGCTCAGCAACCTGGCCGCGTCTCCGCGAGGCGGGTCCCGCCGCCTGGACCCTCGAGAGTCGATCCTTCGCTGGGCCGGCACCCTCCTGACGGTGCTCTCCCTCGGTTTATCGCTCCTCTTCACCGCCAGCGACCCGGACGCCCCGACGCTGGCGGACGGGCTCTCCGGGCGGCCTCTCCTCGCCGAGCTTCCGCCCGAGGCGCCATGACCTCCCGGCCGCTGCGGGTCGCCGTCGCGCAGATCGACACCACCGTCGGCGATTTCGAGGGAAACGCGGCGAAGATTCTCGACCTCGGCCGCCGCGCCGAATCCGAGGGCGCGGCCGTCGTCGTGTTTCCCGAGCTCGCGGTCGCCGGATACCCGCCGAAGGATCTCGTCGAGAGGCGCGAGTTCCTTCGCGAAGCGTCCGCGTCGTCCGCCCGGATCGCGCACGCGACCGGCGAGGCCCTCTGGGTCTTCGGATCGGTCGCCCCCAACGCATCGCCCTCCGGGCGGAGCGTTTTCAATGTCGCGGTGGCGGCGCGCCGCGGCCGGGTCGTCGCCGAGTACCGGAAACGGCTTCTCCCGAACTACGACGTGTTCGACGAGGCGCGGTACTTCGAGCCCGGCGACCGGCCTCTCGTGGTGCGGGCCGACGGGCGGCGCATCGCGATCACGATCTGCGAAGACATCTGGAACGACAAGACGTTCTGGAAACAGCAGCGCCGCCTCTACGAGCGCGACCCCGTCGCGGACGTCAAACGGGCCGCGGCGGACCTCCACGTCAATCTATCGGCCTCCCCGTGGATCCTCGGGAAGGATCGGTTCCGGGAGCGGATGATGCGCCAGATCGCGCGCGGCACACGCGTTCCCCTGGTCTCATGCAACCTCGTCGGCGGCAACGACGGGCTGGTCTTCGACGGGAGCTCGATCGCGTTCGACGCCTCCGGCCGGCTCGCCGCGCGAAGCCGGCCGTTCGTCGAAGACTTCTGGACCGTCGATCTGCCGGATGGAAAAGGCCCCCTTCCCCGCCGGCAGCCCCCCGTCGCCCTCCTCCGTCAGGCTCTCGTTCTCGCCCTTTCGGACTACGCCTCCAAGTGCGGCTTCCGCACGGCGGTCCTCGGGCTTTCCGGAGGCATCGACTCCGCCGTGACGGCCGCCCTCGCCGTCGAGGCGCTGGGCGCCGGCAACGTAACCGGAATCGCCATGCCGGGGCCGTACTCGTCGCCGGGCAGCCTCCGCGACGCGCGCGCCCTGGCCGCGTCCCTGGGGATCGAGCTGCTCGAGATCCCGATCACCTCCGTGTTCGAGAGCTATCGCGGCACGCTCCGCCCGGCCTTCGGAAAAGAGGGCTGCAGCGAGGCCGAGGAGAATCTCCAGGCTCGGATCCGCGGCGCGCTCCTGATGGCGCTCTCGAATCGCAACGGCCACCTCGTCCTGTCGACCGGAAACAAGTCGGAGCTCGCCGTGGGCTACTGCACCCTCTACGGCGACATGGCCGGCGGATACGCCCTGCTGTCCGACGTTCCGAAGACGCTCGTGTACGAGCTCGCCCGCGACTTCAACCGCGAGAGTCTCCGGATCCCGCAGGCGTCGATCGACAAGGAGCCGTCGGCCGAGCTGCGGCCGAATCAGAAGGACTCGGACTCTCTGCCGCCTTACGAGAAGCTCGACCCGCTCATCGAAGCGCTCGTCGAGGACTCTCTCGCCCCCGCCGCGGCCGCCCGCCGCGCCGGGGTCCCTCTGTCCCTCGCTCTGGACATCGCGCGGCGGATCGACCGGAACGAGTACAAGCGGCGCCAGGCGCCTCCGGGACCGAAGGTGACGGGCCGCGCGT
>JBDUBP010000100.1:0-4673 GCA_040004075.1 Acidobacteriota bacterium
TCGGGAAGATTCCGTTCGACGTCGAGGCGATGAAAGTCGATCTCGCCTCGGTCTCCGGCCACAAGATCTACGCCCCCAAGGGGGTGGGCGCTCTCTACGTGCGGGGCCGAAACCCGCGCGTCCGCCTCGCTCCTCTCTTCGTCGGAGGCGGCCAGGAACGCGGGCTCCGCTCGGGCACACTGAACGTCCCCGGGATCGTCGCGCTCGGCAAGGCGTCTCACATCGCCGTTTCCGAACGCGACTCCGAGGCCGCCCGGCTGAGGTTTCTGCGCGCGCGACTCTTCGACGGCATTCAGGGGGCGCTCCTGGACGTGACCTTGAACGGAGCGCCGCTGCCGGCGATCGGCGCCGACGGCGGCCTCGCCGCGGGCGAGGTCGAGCGCCGTCTGCCGGGAAACCTCAATCTCTCCTTCGCCGGCGTCGAGGGCGAGGCGCTCCTGATGGGGATGAAGGACGTCGCCGTCTCGTCCGGCTCCGCCTGCACTTCCGCCTCGCTGCAGGCGTCCCACGTCTTGAAAGCGGTTGGCGTCGACGACGACCTGGCGCACGCCTCGATCCGATTCGGCCTCGGCCGCTTCACGACCGCAGAGGAGATCGACTTCGCGATCACCGCCACCACCGCGGCGGTGCGCCGTCTTCGCGAGCTCTCGCCGATGCTCTCGGCGCGGACCGCCGGTCCGGTCGACCGCGCATAGACACGGCCACTCGACGCCATGCTTGCGGATCTCGTCTCGGGATTTCCTTCGTACATCGATCTGCTCGCGCGGGTTCGCCGCGCCGAGCGTCCGGTGGTGGCGGGCGCGGCGGGCGCTCTCCCCGGCATCCTGATGGCGGCCCTCGCGCGGGACCTCGAGCGGCCGCTCGCCATCGTCGTGCCGGATGAGAAAGCCGCGGAGTCGCTCACGGGAGATCTCGTCGCGGCCGGCGTGCCCCGGGTGTTCCACGCTCCCGCGGCCACGCTGACGCCCTATCAGCGCATCCCGCCTTCCCTGAAAGCCCGCCGGGACGAGTTCGGCCTCCTCTCGGCGCTGCGGGAGCCCGCGTCGGTCCGCGCCGTCGTGCTTCCCGCGCGATCCCTCTTCGCCCGGCTGCCTTCGCCGGAAGTCTTCGGGGGGCTTCTGCTGTCGCTGTCATCGGGCGAGGAGATCTCGCTGCCGCGCTTCGTCGCGCGGCTCACGGCCGTCGGCTATCGCCGCTCCGACCTCGTGGTCGAGACCGGGGACCTCGCCGTGCGCGGCGGACTGTTCGACGTGTTCGCGCCGGATCGCGACCTGCCGGTGCGCGTGGAGCTCGACGGAGACCGCGTCGCCTCGATCCGCGTATTCGATCCCGACACCCAGCGCTCGCGCGAGCGGCTGGAATCCGTCGTCCTGCCGCCGTTCGCCGTCGCCCGGGAATCCGAGGAAGAGCGCGGAATGCTGACGGAGCGCCTGGGCCGCTATCCCTCCGAAGTCGAGCGCGTCGTCTTCGCGCCAGCCGTCTCCCCGATGCCCGCGGGCTGGCTTGATCACGCCGCCGGCGCCCTTCTGGCCGTGCTCGAGCCGGCGGCGGTGGAGGAGGAAATCGCGGGTTTCGCGGAGCGTCTCGCCGCCGACCGGGACCCGGATCGCGACCCGTTTCTTCCCGAGGAGCTCGCGCATCCCGCCGGCCGCATCCGCGGCGCGATCGCCGGGGCGGCCGTGCGGTTCGACCGCGTCGGCTTGAGCGGCGACCGCTCCCTCCTGCGCCTTCCCGCCGAAGCCATTCCCGGCCACGCGGGCCGCACCCGCGAGGCCGCGGAGGAGATCGCGAAGGCGCTCGCGGACGGGGAGGAGACCTTCGTCGCGGTCCGGCCAACGGGTGGCGCCGAGAAGCTGCGTCGATTCGCGCTCGAGTACGGCCTCCACGTGTCGTCGGAACGCAACGCCGGAACCGTGATCTGCGTTCCCGCCGAGATCTCGAGCGGCTTTCGCATGCGGGAGCCGCGCGTCTCCGTCTATTCCGAAGGCGAGATCTTCGGCGAGGAAAAGCCGGTCTCGACCTCCCGCCGGCGGCCCTCCGAAGCCTTCCTGTCGGACCTGCGGGACTTGAAGCTCGGCGACGCCGTCGTCCACCGCGATTACGGGATCGGAGTCTTTCAGGGGTTGAAGCGCGTGCCGGTCGAAGGGGAAGAGCGCGAGTTCATGGCGATCGGGTACGCCGACGAGAAGCGGCTCCTTCTTCCCGTCGAGCGGTTCGACCTCGTCCAGAAGTACTCGGGTCTCGAAGGCGTCGAGCCCGCGCTCGACAAGCTCGGCGGCGCCGGATGGGCGCGGCGCAAGGCGTCCGTCAAGAAGGCCATGCGCGACATGACCGACCAGCTCTTGAAGCTCTACGCGCGGCGCAGCCTCGCCGACGGTTTCTCGTTCTCGAAGGACTCGCCCTGGCAGAAGGAGTTCGAAGACGCCTTCGAGTACGCCGAGACCCCCGACCAGGCGCAAGCGATCGCGGACGTCAAGCGCGACATGCAGTCGCCGAAGCCGATGGACCGGCTCCTCTGCGGCGACGTCGGCTACGGAAAAACCGAAGTCGCGATGCGGGCGGCGTTCAAGGCCGTGCTGGATGGAAAGCAGGTGGCCGTCCTCGCTCCCACCACGATCCTCGCGGACCAGCACTTCCGCACGTTCCGCCGCCGGTTCGCCGCCTTTCCGGTCTCGATCGACCTGCTCTCCCGGTTTCGCAGCCCGAGGGAGCAGAAGGCGATCGTCAAGACGGTCGCCGACGGCACGGTCGACATCCTGATCGCGACGCACCGGATGCTCGCCAAGGATCTGGCGTTCCGCGACCTCGGCCTGCTGATCGTCGACGAAGAGCAGCGGTTCGGCGTCGCGCAGAAGGAGCGTCTGAAGGAATGGAAGACGTCGATCGACGTGCTCTCGATGTCCGCGACGCCGATCCCGCGCTCCCTTCACCTGTCGCTCTCCGGGCTCCGCGATCTCTCGATCATCGAGACGCCGCCGCGCGACCGGCTCGCGATCGAAACCCAGGTGGTCCCGCGGAAGGGCGAGGTGATCCGGGAGGCGATCGAGGCGGAGCTCGAGCGCGGCGGCCAGATCTTCTTCGTCCACAACCGGGTCGAGTCGATCGGCCGCGTCCGGGACGAGCTCGAGGCCCTGCTGCCGAAGCTCCGGATCGCGGTTGCGCACGGCGCCATGCGCGAGAACGAGCTCGAGAAGGCGATGCTCAGATTCACCTCCCGGGAGGCGGACCTTCTGCTCGCGACCACGATCATCGAGAACGGCCTCGACATCCCGTCCGCGAACACGATCCTGATCGACCGGGCGGAGGCGTACGGGCTGGCGCAGCTCTATCAGCTGAGGGGGCGAGTGGGCCGCAGCGACAAGCCCGCGTCCGCGTTTCTGCTGGTGCACGAGACCACGGCGCTCTCCGACACGGCGCGCCGGCGGCTCGCCTCGATCCAGGAGTTCTGCGACCTGGGCGCCGGCTTTCGCATCGCCGCCAAGGACCTCGAGATCCGCGGCTCGGGCAACATCCTGGGAGGGGAGCAGTCCGGACAGATCGCTTCCGTCGGCTTCGAGACGTATCTCTCCCTGCTCGAGGAGTCGATCCGCGAGATCCAGGGGGAGGCGCCGGTCCCCGAGCGCGCCATCACGCTGTCGCTCGGGCTCGACCTCACGATCCCGCCGTCTTACGTAGCGGACGAGAACTGGCGCATGATGATTTACAAGAAGATCGCGCGGGCCCGAGACGACCGGGAGCTCGAAGAAACGGCTCGCGAGATCGCCGACCGATTCGGAGAGCCCCCTCTCGCCGTGCGCCGGCTGGTCGAATACGCCCGCCTGCGCTCGCGGGCGGAGCGCGCCGGCGTGACGTCTCTGACGCGCCAGAGCGGGCAGGTGCACCTCCGGTTCGCCGAGGACGCGCGGATCGACGGAGCGCGCCTGACCGAGTTCGTCCTGCAGACACGCGGCGCGCGCCTCTCCCCGGCCCGGGTCCTGACCGTCCCCTCTCCGCCGGGCGAAGCCCTCCTGCCGGCGATGACGGGGTGGCTGATGGAGCTGGCAGGATGAGGACGGGAGGCGGAAGGCGGGAAACGGACCGGGCCGGGAATCGGGAGCCGAGCGACCAACGGGAGCGAGACGGCCCCGGTAATCCGCGGTCAACGACTGGATCGGGACTCGAAACGCTCGACGCTCAACCGTCGCTTTCCCGCCGGAAAGATTCGATAGAGTCAGGCTGTTATGGAGTCCGCATGAAGATCCGAACCCTTCTGTTGATCCCCTTCGTCCTAACAGCGGCCGCTCCGTCCCCGGCAGGAGAGCTCGTCGAGCGCATCGTGGCGCGCGTCAATGACCGGCTGATCACGCAGTCGGAGTTCGACCGGCGGCTGACCGCCGCGCAGAACGCGCCGAATGCCCCGCCGGACAAGACGCAGCTCAAGAAGGACACGCTGGAGGACATGATCCGCGAGAGGCTCATCGACGAGCGGGCGAAGGAGCTCGGCCCGACGGTGTCCGCCACCGACGCGGAGGTCGACGAGGCCGTGGAGCGGGTGAAACGCCAGTACAACCTCGCGACCGACCAGGAGTTCGATGCGGCGCTCGCCTCTTCGAGCATGACCCGCGATGACTTGAAGCGCCAGATGCGCGAGACGATCACGCTTCAGAAGGTCATCGGCCGCGACGTCACCGGCA
>JBDUBP010000112.1:0-4662 GCA_040004075.1 Acidobacteriota bacterium
GATCGTCGAAGCGCACAGCCGGCACGTTTTCGGGCTGGCCTTCCGGATGACGGGAAACGAAGAAGACGCGGAGGACGTGGTGCAGGAGACCTTCCTGAAGGCGTATCGGGGGCTCGGGCGGTTCGAGGGAACTTCCGAGGTGTCCACGTGGCTCCATCGCATCGCCGCGAACTGCGCGGTCGACCTCCTGCGGCGGCGCAAGGGCGCCGCGTTCTCCGCCGCGGCCTCGCCGGACGCGGACCTCGTCCCCGACGCCGGATCCGGCCCGGAAGCGGCGGCCTACGGATCCGAGATCGACCGCCGGATGCAGGCATCTCTCCGCCGCCTCTCCTCCATGGAGCGCGCGGCCTTCACTCTGCGCCACTTCGAGGGCCGGTCGATCCCCGAGATCGCCAGCGTTCTCGGGGTGCGCGCGGGCGCCGCCAAAAACTGCGTCTTCCGGGCCGTGGCCAAGTTGAGGGAAGAGCTCGCCCCGCTTCGGAGCGCCGCGAGATGAAGCACCCGGCCGACGAGGACCTCCTGAGCTTTCACTGGGACGCGGACCGCAAGACCGGGGTTCACATGACGGACTGCGCCGCCTGCGCACAGAGGCTGGCGGATCTCCGCGGGGTCCTGCAGGCCGCCGAGGCCGCGCCCGTCCCGGAGCGGGGCGCCGGCTACGGCCGCGACGTGTGGGCGCGCCTCGAGCCGCGACTCTCGGAACCTCTGTCGCGGGCATGGCCAGCGATAGCCTCGTGGCCGTTCGGTTTCCGGCCGCTCGCCGTGGGCGCCGCGATCGCCGCGCTCCTCCTCGCCGGATTCCTCGCGGGCCGTCTCGCCGCTCCCCGCCCCCCGGGGGCAGAGGAGCTCGCGGCCCTGCGGCAGCGGGTTCTCTTCGCCGAGCTCGCCGGGCACCTGGCGCGGTCCGAGGCCGTTCTCCTGGAGCTTTCGAACGCCCCGGACGGCGCACTCGACGTCTCGGCCGAGCAGGCGCGGTTGAAGGACCTCCTGCCCGCCAACCGGCTGTTCCGCCAGTCGGCCCGCCGCGCCGGCGAGCCGGCCATCACAGGAGTCCTGGACGAGCTGGAGCGGGTGCTGCTCGAAGTCGAGCACGGACCTTCCCGGCTGACCGGGGCGCAGCGCGAGGCGCTCGCCCGCCGCATCGAGTCCGATGGGGTGCTGTTCCGGCTTCGCGTCCTCTCGTCGCGAATTCGCGAGGGCGAGCGGACGGCGCCCTCCCATCGTGACGCTCTGACCGAAAGGAAACGCGCATGAAAAGACGAGTCCTTGGCATCTTGCTCCTGGGCGTCGCCGGCGGCTTTGCCCCCGTCGCGGCCGCGCTCTCCTTCGAGGCCCTCCTCGTGTCGGAGGCCGGCGATTCTGACGACCGGACGGCGCGCGAATCCGAGACGTACGAACGGGGGACGCGAGCCCTGGACGACGGGGAGTGGGAGGAGGCGGCCCGGTCCTTCCGGAAAGCCGCCGAGATGGGCGGCGCGCGGGCCGACGGAGCGACGTACTGGGTGGCCTATGCGCTCAACAAGCAGGGCCGGCCGGACGCGGCGCTCGAGATCCTGCGCGCCTTCGCGTCGAAATACCCGAAGAGCACCTGGCGCAAGGAGGCGCGCGCCCTGGAGCTCGAGATCCAGCCGGAGTCGGGCCGGACGGTGCTGCGCGAAGACGGCAACGACGAGGACCTGAAGCTGATGGCGCTCAACAGCCTGATGAACACCGACCCGGAGCGCGCGCTCCCGCTGCTCGAAAAGGTATTGAACGGCTCCGCCGCTCCGAAGCTCAAGGAACGGGCCCTTTTCGTCCTCGCTCAGAGCTCGTCGTCGCGGGGAAGGGAAATCCTCGCCTCAGCCGCCCGCGGCAAGTCCGGGCCGGACCTCCAGGAAAAGGCGATCCACTATCTCGGCGTCTTCGGAGGAAAGGGAAACGCGCAACTGTTGTCGGAAATCTACGACTCCACCACGTCGAACGAGGTGAAGGAGAGGATCCTCCACGCCTTCATGGTGTCGGGGAACCGGGATCGGGTTCTCGCGGCCGCGCGCACCGAGAAGAGCCCGGCGCTGCGTTCGGCCGCGGTGCACCAGCTCGGCGTCATGGGCGCGCGTATCGAGCTCTGGCAGATGTATCGGGCGGAGTCCGCCGAGAGCGTGAAGGACTCGATCCTCCAGGCGATGTTCATCGCGGGCGACGTCGACCACGTTCTGGAGCTCGCGCGGACGGAGCCGTCGCCCACGCTCCGCCGGGCCGCGATCCACCGGCTCGGCCTGATGGACCATGGCCACGCCGGCCCTGCTCTCCTCTCGATCTACCAGGGAGAAAAGGACGCCGAGGTTCGGAAGGCCGTCCTGCAGGGTCTCTTTCTCCAGAACAACGCCCACGCCCTGGTCGAGATCGCGCGCGCCGAGAAGGACCCGAGGATGCGGGCCGAGGCGGTCTCGAAGCTCTCGATCATGCACAACAAGGAAGCGACCGATTACATGCTGGAGATCCTGAACCGGTGAACGTGAACGGCGATCGAAGAGGCGGAACTCTCGACGCTCCACTCGAAAGAATTCGAAGGAGGACATCATGCTCCGAGGAACCGCATTCGCGCTGATCGCTTTCGCCGGGGCCGTCGCCCCCGCCGCGGCGTCGAGCGGGCGCTGGTCGCACCAGGGCGAGAACATGAGCGTGACGACGGCAAACGACTCCGTGCGCGCCTGCTCCGACATCCTCGTGCGGTGGGACGGCCGCGACGCGGCCCTCGCCGAGGAACGGCTCGTCGCGCCGGCGGGCCGCGACCCGCTGACGGTCCGGCTTCCGAGAAACGCGGGCGCGTGGTTTCGCAGCTCGGGGCGCGCGGACTGGGGCGTGCTCGCTTGCAAGGCCGCCGCGTCGGCGGATCTCCTGCCGCAGATCTCGGTGGGAGTGAGTCGGGGCGAGCTCGAGGTGAAGGGGCCTTCGGGCGACGGCTGGACCGTTTTCTTCGTCGTGGACGGGCCCGCCGCGGGAAATCTCAGCGCGGAATCGGCAAACGGCCCGCTGCACTTCGAGGGCTTCTCCGGCAGGATCGCGGCCGGCGTGCAGAACGGGCCGCTCAGCTTCCGCGACTGCAGCGCCACCATCGAGGCCCGCGCCCAGAACGGTCCGATCTCGTTGAAAGGCACGACCGGGGATGTCGACGCGCGCGCGGACAACGGGCCGATCTCGGTCTCGGGCGATTCCGGGAACCTGCGGCTGCGGACGTCCAACGGCCCGATATCCGTCCGCCTGTCGGGCGCCTCGTGGCGGGACGGCCGGCTCGAGGGGCGCGCCGTGAACGGACCGGTGACGCTGCACATCCCGGACGGCTACCGCTCGGCGACGGTCGTCGAGAGCGCCGGCCACTCGCCGGTGCGCTGCCACGCGGCCGCGTGCGACGCGGCGCGAAAGTCGTGGGACGAGGATTCGAGGCGCATCGAGTTCGGGTCCGGCACGCCGGTCGTGAGCCTCTCGACCGTCAACGGCCCGGTCTCGATCGACTCGGGCACCGGGAGGGGCGAGTGACGCGCCGGGGCTCGCTGCTCGCGGCGCTCCTGCTCTGCGGGACCGCCGCCCTCCCGGCACTTGCGGAGGGGCCGTCCGGTCTCACCAACGCGCGCGCCGAAACGCGGGACGCCTCCGCGGGACTCGAGCGGGCATTTCGCGCCGCCGCGGCATCGTCCTCACCGGTGTGGATCGGGTACGCGGTCCCTTCTCCGGAAGGACATAGCCTCTGCTGCGGAAACACCTGGGACGGAAACGGCTGCTCCGGGGCCTGCGCCCTCGAACCCGACCACGTCTCTCAGACGGTTCAGCGCTCTTCCCGAGGGGGGCTGGCGTCCGGCGTCCGCATGCTCGTCTTCCATCGCGTGGAGAAGGGCCAGACGACGCGGCTGCGCCTCTTCTCCGATGCCTGCACGATCGACGGCGGCGGCATGCCGGTCGTGTGGCTGACCGGCGTGCGGCCGTCGGAAAGCGTCGCGCTTCTGGCGGCACTGGTCGCCGGCGACCGGCAGCGCGAGGACGAGGAACCGGGGGATGGCCGGCCTGCCCGTGAGGGGCTGACGGCGATCGCCCTGCATGACGATCCGTCCGCGGACGCGGCGCTCGAGCGGTACGCCCTGCCTCCCTCCGCCGAGTCCATCCGCAAGAAGGCGATGTTCTGGCTCGGAAACTCGCGGGGCCGACGCGGATACGAGCTGCTGAAGCGCCTCTCGACTGAGGAGCCGAGCGATTCCGTCCGGAAGAACCTCACGTTCGCGTTGTCGCAGAGCCCGGTTTCGGAAGCGGTCTCCACGTTGATCGACATGGCGAAGCGGGACGAAAGCCCCGGGGTCCGCGGACAGGCGCTCTTCTGGCTGGCCCAGAAGGCCGGCCGCCGCGCCTCCGAGGCGATCACCGCCGCGATCCGGG
Organism: Acidobacteriota bacterium; assembly: GCA_040004075.1. Lineage (GTDB taxonomy): Bacteria > Acidobacteriota > Thermoanaerobaculia > UBA5066 > Gp7-AA6 > JALYUA01. The sequence continues at coordinate 4,405 of JBDUBP010000112.1, forward strand.
ACGATCCGGAGACCGAGGTCAAAAAAAAGGCCGTGTTCGCGCTGACGCAGCTGCCGTCGGAAGAGTCGACGACTCAGTTGATCCACGTCGCGAAGACCAACCGCAATCCCGTCGTCCGGAAGCAGGCCCTGTTCTGGCTCGGCCAGTCGAAGGACCCGCGCGCGCTCGGGTACATCGAGGACGTGTTGATGAAGTGAGAGCGTTGAGCGTTGAGCGTTGAGCGTTGAGCGTTGAGCGTTGAGCGTTGAGCGTTGAGCG
>JBDUBP010000189.1:0-4644 GCA_040004075.1 Acidobacteriota bacterium
TCGACGAACGAGATCGCCAACGCGGCGAAGGTCCCGGTCGGCTACCAGGAGCCGGGAGAGCTGGAGGACTGGGCGCGCCGCTTCTCGGCCGCGAACTCCGGCCGCCGGGAAGAGATCGAGATGCTCGCCCTCTTCTGCGCGCTCATCCGGCGCCGCGTCTTCGCGGAGGTCGGCCCTCTCGACGAGCGTTTCGCGGTCGGGATGTTCGAGGACGACGACTACTCGCGCCGGCTGCGCGAAAGCGGCTACGGGCTCGCTGTGGCGCGCGACGCGTTCGTCCACCACTGGGGCCGCGGGAGCTTTCGCGCGCTTGGCGAAGGGGAATACCGGCGGATCTTTCAGGAGAACCGGCGGCGCTTCGATGAAAAGTGGGGGCGCTCCCCGCGGACCTGACGGCTTAAGATCCCCGGCATGACGGGAGCGGTCTCGAAGACATGAGCGCCAGCGGCGTCGCGGCTCCCGCCGTCTATGACTCGGCCCGTCGGGGGTGGCGGCCGGTCGAGGAGGCGCGAGCTCTCTGGCAGTATCGGGGGCTCGTCCAGGAGCTCATCTATCGGGATATCAAGGTCCGATACAAGCGCTCGATACTCGGCGTCACGTGGACGATGCTCGGTCCCCTCCTCAACATGATCACGCTCACCGTCGTTTTCTCCGCCCTCTTCAAGGCGGCGATCGCGAACTACCCGGTCTACTTCCTTGCGGGAGTCCTCTTCTGGAACTTCTTCTCGCAGAGCACCTCTTCCGCCGCCCTCCAGACCCAGGACGCCAACAACATCGCTCGGCGGACCTACGTCCCCCGGTCGGTCTTCGTCGCGGCCGCCGTGGGCGTCGCCCTGGTCAACCTGATCCTCTCCCTCGTGCCGCTCCTGATGATCCTCGCGGTCACGCGCTTTCCATTGCACGTCACGTGGCTCTTCCTTCCGGTCTCGATCGTGATCGGAACGCTGTTCGCGTCGGGCGTCGCCCTCTTCCTGTTCACGCTGGCATCGCGCTTCTCCGACGTCCGCGAGATGTACCTCGTGCTGATCCAGGTCTGGTTCTTCCTGACGCCGATCGTCTACCACGTTTCGATCGTCCCGCCGAAGCTGCGGATCCCGATCTGGCTGAACCCGATGTACTACCTCATCCAGACCTTCCGCAATCCGATCTACGAAGGAACCCTCCCGACCCTCAAGGTCTTCACGACGTCGAGCCTGCTCGCGATCGGGTTCTTCGCCGCGGGGTGGGTGTACTTCTGCCACCGCAGCGAGAAGTTCGCGCTGCTCTCCTGATGGACGACGCCGCCGTCCGTCTCGAGAGCGCCCGGGTCGCCTATCTGGTCCCGCGGGAGCGGATCCGGTCGCTCAAGGAGTACGCGATCAAGCGGCTCAAACGCCGCGTTTTCTTCGACGAGTTCGAGGCGCTCCACGGCGTCTCGTTCGAGGTCGCCCGCGGGGAAGCGGTCGGGATCATCGGGAGAAACGGTGCCGGCAAGAGCACGATCCTGCGGCTCGTGGCCCGGGTCATTCCACCGAGCTCGGGCCGCGTCGTCGTTGTCGGGCGGGTCGCGCCGATCCTCGAGCTCGGGGTCGGCCTGCACGGCGAGCTGACCGGCCGGGAGAACGTCCTGCTGCAGGGAACGCTCCTCGGGTTCTCCCGCGCCGAGATGCGGCGGCGCCTTCCCGGAATCGTCGCGTTCGCGGAGCTCGAGGACTTCATCGACGCGCCCCTTCGCACCTACTCGACCGGGATGGCGGCGCGACTCTCGTTCTCGGTCGCGACGGACGTCGACCCCGACATCCTGCTGATCGACGAGGTCCTGTCGGTCGGAGACGAGCGATTTCAGGCGAAGTGCGAGACGCGGATGAATCAGTTCCGCGCGGCCGGGAAGACGATCGTCTTCGTCTCCCATTCGTCGCGGCAGGTTCGCGAGGTGTGCGATCGGGCGGTCTGGGTGCACGAGGGGCGCGTCGTGCAGGAGGGCCGCTCGGCGGAGGTCACGGACGCGTACCACGAGTGGTCGCTCGGCGGCGCCGCGGCGCCGCTCGCCGCCGCTGCCGCCGGAAGGGAGCCCGGAGGCCCCTGACCGCTCGGGCAGGCTCCGCCGGCGTCGGCGTCAGGGACCGTACAGCGCGAGCCCGAACGCCTTCGACAGGAACTTCGCCATCTCGGCGCGCGTGACAGCCGGGACCGGGCAGTACTCGGACGGCGAGCATCCCGCGATCGCGCCGCGCGCCCAGAGGTAGTGCGCGTGCTTGCAGAAGGGGTCCGATGCGGGCACGTCCGTAAAATGCAGGCTCGGAGCGGCCGGGGCGCAGCTGTACGACCGGCCGGTCTCCGCGTCGGGACCGTACGCCAGCGGGACCGCCGCCCCCCCGCCCGGGGCGAGCGTCGCTTTCGCGACGAAGCCCGCCATCTCGATCCGCGACACCGCAGTGGACGGGCAGTAGAGGCCGGTCGAACAGCCGAGTGTCACGTTCTGCGCCGCGAGGTAGTGGACGTGACGGCAGAAGGAATCGGTCGCCAGGACATCGGCGTAGACAGAGGTCCCTCCGGGGGCGCACGTGTACGGCGCCGTACCGACGACCCCGCTGACCGGGACGTTCCCGCCGCCCCGGGCGAGCGCGTTCGCGATGAAGATCGCCATCTGCGAGCGCGGCACGGTGTCGCCCGGGCAGTAGCCGGCCGGCGCGCAGCCCGACGTGACGCCCGCGTGGAGCAACGCCTCGATCTTCGGGTAGTAGAGGTTCGAGCGCGGGACGTCGTCGAAACTGTCGCCGACGTGGAGCATCCACTTCCGGATCCCGCTCGTGGACAAGGTCTCGTCGAAGGAAGCGTCCCAGTGCGTCGCCGGCCGGTTCGGGGGGCTCGAGACCGAGACCCGGTAGCAGTTCCCCGTCGTTGAGCGGCAGCCGACCGTGTCGCCGTTTCCCGTCACGACCGCGGGGACCGCGCCGTAGGACGCGGAAGCATCCCCGAGGCCGTACGCGGCGCCCGCAGGACCCCAGAGGCCGGAGGCGACACCGGTCAGTGTCGCCGCGCTCGTCCCCTGATAGGTCCAGGTCGGCTCGACGAGAACCGACTCGCCGGGCTCGAGCACTCCATTCGCGTCCGAAGACGTTCCGGTTCCCGGGTGCGCGTCGACGGATAGAGCGGCCGGAACCTGCGGCATGTAGCCGAGCTTCACGACCTCGAAGTCGTCCGGCCCGAGCGCGGAGAAGGCGGGGTTCAAGACGCCGTTGTCCCAGCGCGTGTCGTATGTCCCGCTGACGAAGAGGTCCGTGCCGTTGTCGGCCAGGATCAATCCGTACTTCTTCATGGCGCGGAAGATCTTCTGGATCGGTGCGGAAAAGCCGGAGATGCTCGTCGCCGCCTTCAGTCGAAGGCGCGCGCCCATCGGCAGGGCGCCGGCCAGCGAGCCGGCGTCGTGAGAGGCCGGATACACGTAGCCGTTCGAGTCGCGCAGCGTCACGCGAAACGCATGCTCGATCTCCCCGGGTCCGGAGAACTCGTCGTACCGTACGAGACCCGGAAAGATCGCGAGACCGGCGGCGTCGGCGGAGGTCCACGTGTCCGGACGGCGGTCGTTCTTCGTCAGATCGAAGAATGCTCCCGACCCTCCGATCCACTTGCCCGCGGTGGTGTCGTACTTCACGTGGTAGAGCTCGTACAGAGCGCGGTGATCCGGGTCGAGGATCAGAACGTGGCGATCGCCGCCGACCGCGGCGTTGCCGGCCTGCCCCCCCTCGATCCAGTGGATCTGCGTGATCGCTTCGTCCGGCAGCGGGTAGAACGCGGTGCCCTGGTGCGTCGCGTAGTTCACGCCGTCGCTCTCATCCCAGTACTGGAAGGTGAAGGCCTTTTTCGCCTGGAAACCCGGGACGACCACGTACGGAAACCCGTAGATCCCGACGGGACCCGCGTTGCCGCCGAAGTCCGGGTGCATCCCCGTCACCCCTCCCGCGGCGATCCAGGCGATGTAAGCGGCGGATCCCGGGTCGGGCGGCGCGTTCGAGACGTCCAGGTTCCACCAGTTCGATCGGGGAAAGAGCGGCAACGGCGGCGGGACCGGCCCGCCGATCGTGGCGGCGCGGGAATCCGGCGGCGAGGCCAGCAAGGCGGCGAGGAGAAAGGAGAGCCGGAGCCCGGCGCTCGTTCCTCCCCGCCGCGGCGGCCGCGGGGGTTGGCAAATCATCGGCGACCTCCCGGAAGGCTCCTCATGGCGGAAGCGGGACCGAGAAAGCTCTCGTCAGAAACGCGGCGAGCTGCGCGCGGGAAACCTCGAGCGCCGGGCAGTAGCTTCCGGGCGCGCACCCGGAGCTCCACCCGCGTCGGAAGAGCTCCTCGATCCAAGGAGCGAAAGGGTCCGAAGCCGGCACGTCCCCGAAGGTCCCGGAGGCGGCCTCCGGCCGGAACCCGGACCCGTCGGTGGCCTTCAGGAGAAGGACCGCCAGCGGCGCGCGGGTGATCACCGCCGCGGGACAGAAATTTCCCGACCCGCATCCGGACGTGACGCCCTCGCCCGAAAGGGCCTCGATCCACGCCGCGCCGAACGCGTCCGCCGGGACGTCCGAAAAGACGGTCCCCGTCGGGGCGTCCGGCGTGAACGCGGAGCCGTGCTCTGCGCGGAGGAGGAGAATCGCGAGCTGCGCCCGGGTGACGGGG
>JBDUBP010000264.1:0-4592 GCA_040004075.1 Acidobacteriota bacterium
TTCTCGACGAGCGGTTCCGCCGGGAAGTCGAGGCGCCATCGCGCGCCGGCGGCGGCCTGGCGGAGGCAGTGGCGCGCGTCGCGGCGCGCCAGGAAGATCCTCACGCCGCCTCGGCACGCCTCTTCGACGAAGTCGTGCGCGGCCGGCAACGGACGGCTGAAAACTGACGGCTGACGGCCGACAGCCGAGAGCTGATAGCTTTTCCCCGTGCCCGCCTACCGGATCGACCACATCGGCGTGGCGGTGGTCTCGATCGACGATGCGCTCGGTGTCTACACGGCGCTCGGCCTCGAAGTCGCCCACCGCGAAGAGGTGCCGTCGCAGAAGGTGCGGACGGCGTTCCTCCCGGTCGGAGAGAGCCGGATCGAGCTGCTGGAGCCGACCACGGAGGACTCGCCGGTCGCGAAGTTCCTCGTGAAACGCGGGCCGGGAGTCCACCACGTGTGCTTCTCCGTCGACGACATCGAGGCGGCGCTCGAAGACCTCGCCTCCCGGGGGTTCCGCCTCCTGCACCGCGGCGCCGTCGCCGGAGCCGACGGGAAGAAAATAGCGTTCCTCCATCCGGACGCGGGTCACGGCCTCTTGATCGAGCTGTCGCAGGCGGCCGCGTCGTGAAGCCGGGCGACTTCGTTCTCGTCGCCCTGGTCAACCCGCGCGAGAAATTCTGGGGACTTCTGCGGGAAAGAGACGCGACCGGCGTCATCGTCCGTGGGCTCTCTCTCGAAGGGTTCGAGGGGTGGGTAAGGGAGATCGCCCACAAGGAGCCGCTCACGTTCTTTCCCGCGACCGTGTTCTTCCCGCTGCACCGGGTCGAGCGGATCTTTGCCGACGAGCCGGCCGGTGCACTGCCGTCGTTCGCCGAGCGGTTCCAGCGCGCGGTCGGCGAGGACGCCCGCTATCACCTGACTCCGGTTCCGGACACGCTCGAAGGCTCCTGACGGAAACGAGCGCCCGATTGGGAGTGTTCGTTCCGCCCCCCTCGACCCGCCCGTCTGTTCCCCCGCGCGAGAACGGGAGAGCGCCGTCCCCGCCGGCCGCCCGGCCGACTGTCCCGGCGCTCGACGGAACGGCCGCGCCACGGCTGTCGGCCTTGAAGGCGCAGGCGCGGGAGTGGTGCGCCGGCCGGTCCTGGCTGTGGCGCGCCCCCCTCGTCCTCTATTTCGCCTGGTCCGGTCTTCGCCGGGTGCGCGACCCGCCCGCCACGGACCTCTTCGGCGGAATCACGCTCGGAGTCCACGAGCTCGGCCACCTCGTCCTCGGATGGGCGGGGCGCTGGCCCTCCGTGGCGGGCGGAAGCCTGGCGCAGGTCGCGGCGCCCGTTGCCGCGGGTTGGATGCTCGCGCGGCAGCGCGACTGGTTCGGCATCACGGTCGCCGGCGCGTGGCTCGCCTCGTCCCTGTTCGGGCTCGCGGCCTATGTCGGTGACGCGCGGGCGCAGGAGCTTCCCCTCGTCGGGCTCGTCCCGGATCCCATCCACGATTGGAACTGGATGCTCTCGCGGGTCGGACTCCTCGGTTGGGACAGCGGTCTCGCCGCGCTGACGCGTGGGCTGTCCTGGTTGATCTGGGGCGCGGCCGTGATCGCGGGCGCCTGGCTGTGCCGCGAGATGGCGGCCGCGAAAAAAGCGGGAAACGGGAAAGTCAGAACGAGAACCGAGAACTGAAAACTGAGAGCTGAAAACTCGTCAGCACCGGAAGTAATCGGCCTGCCAGTCCTTGATCCGTTTCTTGATCTCGTCGCGGTTGCCGATCTTGTTCGTGAGGACTTCCCGGACGAGGTCGGGCATCTCCGCGTCGCCCGCGAAGCGGAGCGCGATGAGCTGGTCCCGGTTCAGCTCGTCGATCCGGCCGCGCAGGTCCGCCGGCAGGATCGCGGTGAGCCGCTGCCGCATCTCGAGGCGGATCACCCGATCCTGAACGGTGAGGGCAAAGACTCTCGAAAAGAAGAAGAGGCAGAGGAGCGCGAAGGCGACCGCGAGAGACAGACCGGCTTCCCACGATGGAACGCGCACCAGCCGGACGAGCGCGTAGATCGCGTTGACCGCGAGGATCCCGAACGCCACGACGTGATAGATCGGGATGAACCGGCGGTGGTTCTTGTAGTTCTGAGGATGGGCCTGAGCCATGTCTCTCCTGGATGCCGGATCGCGTCCTCCCGAAGCGCCCTGCGGCGCGCCGGGCACAGGGTCAGAGGATCACGTTCTTCAGGAAATAGTCCGCGACGGTGATGTTGCCGTTGACGATCAGGCGCGCCTGGTCGGCGGTCATCTCGAAGACGCCGCCCGACTCGCCGCCGGAGGTGGTCAGGACGATCTCAGCGGAAATGTCCCGCCCCCTCGCCGCGAGGTCGGCGACGGCGCGGGCGGCCGCCGAAATGGTGTTGAACACCGTCTCTTCGTTGTTGGTCGTCGCGAGAAAACGGATTTTGCCGCGCGTCGAGGTGAGGCGGTACTGGGCGATCCCGGCGCCGTCGAGCACTTTGCGGAAGGCCTGATCGACGGCGGCGTCCACCTGATTCGACGCGGCCGTCGCGTTCTCGGCGGCCGTGTTGCGGCCCGTGCGCGTGTCGAGGGACACCTTCTTCTTCCGGATCACGTCCTGCAGGCTCACCGTCGGATTGGGCGTCGGGAGGGGGACGGTGAGCTGGCTGTCGCCGGTGTTGTCGATCACGAGGACGTTGCCCGGGTTGTCCTTGTTGTACTGATCGGTTCCCGGGATGTCGATCTGCGAGAGGTCGTAGCTCGTGACCGTCCCGTTCTGGAGAGTGATGATGGCTTTCTTGCCCTTCACCTCGTACTTCGTGCGGGCGAAGATGATCGATCCGTCCTTCAGCTTGACGTTGTAAGCGAGAAGGGGAGAGGAGATCAGAAGCGCGGCCACCGCGACGCATGCGAGTCGCGACGGAAGCCGTGAAAGAGCGATCCGTCTCATTCCGGGCGGCCTTTCGACGAGTTTGACAGGGGTGATCCGGACCATGATGATAGCACCCCGATGCTCATCGTCATGGACGCCGCGGCCAGCCCCGAGGATGTGCGGCGCGTCGTCGAAACCGTCCAGGGACTGGGCCTCGACGCGCATCCCATTCCGGGCGCGCAGCGCACCGCGATCGGCATCACCGGCAATCGCGGCACTGTCGAAGCGGGAGCGTTCGAGAACCTCCCGGGCGTCGCGGAAGTCATCCCGGTCTCGGCGCCCTACAAGCTGGTTTCCCGCGAAACCAAGCCGGAGGACACGGTGGTCTCGATCCGGGGGGTGCCTGTCGGGGGGCCGCATCTCGCGATCGTCGCCGGTCCGTGCGCCGTCGAATCCGAAGCCCAGGCCCTCGAGATCGGCCACCTCGTCAAGGCCGCGGGCGCCAACCTCTACCGCGGCGGCGCCTTCAAGCCGCGGACGTCGCCCTATTCGTTCCAGGGTCTCGGAGTGGCGGGGCTCAAGATCCTGGCGAAGGTGCGCGAGGAGACGGGGCTGCCGATCGTGACCGAGGTGCTGGACACGGAGACGGCGGAGACGGTCGCCGAGTACGCGGACTGCCTCCAGATCGGCGCGCGAAACATGCAGAATTTCTCCCTCCTGCGAAAAATCGGTCAGATGCGCAAGCCGGTGCTCTTGAAGCGCGGGATGTCGGCCACGATCGAAGAGCTGCTCCTCTCGGCCGAGTACCTCCTGTCGGAAGGCAACTACGAGGTCATGCTCTGCGAACGCGGAGTGCGCACGTTCGCGGATCACACTCGGAATACCCTCGATCTCGCCGCGATCCCGTACGTGCGCCGCATCTCGCACCTTCCCATCCTGGTCGATCCGTCGCACGGGACCGGGAAGCGGCAGAAGGTCCTCCCTCTCTCGCGGGCCGCCGTCGCCTGCGGCGCGGACGGACTGCTGATCGAGGTCCACGCGCACCCGGAGTCCGCGCTGTCAGACGGGCCTCAGGCGCTCCTTCCCGACATGTTCGCCGAGCTCGTCCGCCAGGTGCGCCTGCTCGCGCCGGTCGTCGGCCGCACGGCGTGAACGGCCTCCTCGTCCTAGAAGACGGCAGCGCCTGGCGCGGGGAGGCCATCGGGCGGCCGGGCACCCGCTTCGGCGAGATTGTCTTCAACACGGCGATGAGCGGCTACCAGGAGGTCCTGACGGATCCGTCTTACGCGGGACAGATCGTGGTGATGACCGCCGCGCACATCGGCAACTACGGAGTCCGCGCGGACGATGCCGAGTCGGGCCGCGTCCACGTGTCGGGATTCGTCGCGCGCGACTTTCCGGAGCGGTGGAGCGGAACCGGGGGGGAGCGCAGCCTCGCCAGCTACCTCGACGAGTCCGGCGTCCTCGGACTGCACGGCCTCGACACCCGCGCGCTCGTGCGGAGAATCCGGACGGAGGGCGCCATGCGCGCCGGGATCTCCACCGAATTCGAGAAATCGGAAGATCTGCTCCAGAAGGTGCTTTCCTCGCCCGGGATGGTGGGAAACGACCTGGCGCTCGCGGTCTCCTCGCCGGAGATCTCCGTGTCCCCGGCGTCCGGGGCGGAGCAGTTTCACGTCGCGGCCATCGACTACGGGATGAAGAGGAACATCGTCCGGCTGCTGAACGCGGCGCACTGCC
>JBDUBP010000169.1:0-15495 GCA_040004075.1 Acidobacteriota bacterium
CACCAGTCCACCTGGTTTCCCTTCGCGTCGAACTTGCGGCCGGAGTTGTCGAAGCTGTGGATGATCTCGTGCCCGATGACCCCCCCGATCGCGCCGTAGTTGATCGCGTCGTCGCCGTCGGGGTAGAAGAACGGCGGCTGCAGGATTCCGGCCGGAAACAGGATCTCGTTGCGCGCCGCGTTGTTCTCCGCGTTGACCTCGGGCGGATTCATCGACCAGTCGGACCGATCGACGGCCTTGCCGATCTTGAACAGATCCCTCTTCCACTCGAACTGGTTCGCCGCCAGCACGTCGGACGCGTACGAGGCGCGCGTCATCTCGAGCGTCGAATAATCGCGCCACTTGTCGGGATAGCCGATCTTCGTCGCGAACGTCGCGACCTTCGCCGACGCGGCCTTCTTCGTCTCAGGGCTCATCCACGTCAGCGTCTGGATGTCGTCGTCGAGAGCGGCAAGAAGATTCCGGACGAGCTCGTCCACCCGCTTCTTCGCCTCGGGTGGAAAGTGCTCCTTCACGTAGATGCGCCCGAGCGCCATGCCCATCGCGCCGTCCGTCGCGTTGACGCACCGCTTCCAGCGCGGCTGGATCTCCGGAACGCCGGCGAGCGTCTTCCGGTTGAACTGGAAATCCTCCTCGACGAACGCCTTCGTGAGCGCCGGCGCCGCCGCCGCAAGCAGGTTCCAGCGCAGGTACGTCTTCCAGGTGGCGAGCGGCACCGATTTCACCATCGCGTCGGCCGTCTGAAAGAAGCCCGGCTGCCAGACGTTGATCTCGACGCCCTCGGGAACCTGGTGCGCGCGGAAGTAGGAGGCCCAGTCGAGGTTCGGGGTCTGCTTTGTGAGCGCATCGAGCGTCATCGGGTGATGCGTCTTGTCCGGATCGCGCAGGTCCACGTTGTTTTGCGATGCTTTCGCCAGCCGCGTCTCGAACTGGAGGATCGTCTTCGCGTCCGCGGCCGCCTTTTTGGGAGCGGCGCCACCGAGCTCCAGCGTCTTCGCGAGGTGCGCGGCGTATTTCCCGCGCAGCTCCACCGATTTGGCGTCCGTCTTCAGGTAGTAGTCGCGGTCCGGAAGGCCTAGGCCGGACTGCACGACCGCGGCGATCACGCGTGAGGAATCCTTGCGGTCTTCTTCCGACCCGAATCCAAACACCGCCGACACGCCCATCGAATGCAGCCGGGCGATCTCCTCGCGCAGCTCGGCGGCGTCGTGGATCGCGTCGACGCGGGCGAGCTCCGGCTGGATCGGCGAGAGGCCCTTCGCTTCGATCGCCGTCTCGTCCATACAGGCGCCGTAGAAGTCGCCGAGCTTGCGTTCGTCGCTCCCCTGCGCCGCAGACTTGTCCCCCGCCAGCGTCTCCAGAATGTCGCGGAGGTCGTTCTGGTTTCGCTGCCGCAGCTCGTCGAACGTCCCCCACCGCGGCCGGTCCAGGGGGATGGGGTGCTTCTGAAGCCACGCGCCGTCGGCGTACTGGTAGAAGTCCGTGCACGCCTCGCCGGACGCGCCGATGCCTTCGACGTCGAGCGTGCGCAGACGCGCCTTCGCAATTTCGCCGGGAGCGTCCCTGCGCGCGGACGGAGTCTCGGGCGAATCGGACGCGGGAGCGGGAGAAGCGCACAGAAGCAGAATGGCGGCTGCGGCCGCCGGACTCACACGAAGCGGCGAACGAAGGATTTTCGCGACCACATCACCTCCAGCGGCAGACAAAGGGTCCGCCGTTCGGAGGGTGTTACGCAGGAATCTGACAGGAGTTTGAGGACGAAGGGTCGAAAAGGCAGGAGAAAGCGATCGCGCGGGGACGAACGTGCCTCGGGCGGAGACGAAATGCAGGAAGGCATCCGGTCGAGGAGAGACACCGCGACATCGGCGTATCGTTCCCTCGTGTCTTCCGGCCAGATGAACGCCATTCGCCGCGCGTCCGGCGTCCCCCTGCTCGCCGCGCTTTTCCTCTCCACGGCCGCCGCCTGCGCACAGGCGCCCGGCGACGCGGCGATCCGCTCCATTCTCCGGGACCGCGTCGACTCGAAGCGGGCCACCGGCCTCGTCGCGGGCGTTCTCGACGGCGACGCGAAGCGCGTGGTCGCCGCCGGTGTCTCCGGGACGGACCGGCCGCTCGACGGCGACACCGTGTTCGAGATCGGCTCGATCACGAAGGTCTTCACCGCCTCCCTTCTCTCCGACATGGTCCGCCGCGGCGAGGTCAAGCTGGACGATCCGATCTCGAAGTACCTGCCGGCAAACGTCCGCGCCCCGTCGCGCAACGGAAGACAGATCACGCTCCTGGACCTCGCGACCCAGTCTTCCGGCCTGCCGCGTCTCCCCGACAACCTGTCTCCGCGCGACCCGGCGAACCCCTACGCCGATTACACCGTCGAGAAGCTGTACGAGTTCCTCTCGCGCCACGAGCTGCCTCGAGACGTCGGCTCAAAATACGAGTACTCGAATCTCGGAGTCGGCCTGCTCGGCCATCTGCTCGCGCGGAAAGCCGGCACGACCTACGAGGAGCTGCTCACGAAGCGCATCCTCGCGCCCCTCCAGATGCGCGACACGGCCATCACGTTGTCCCCCGCCATGCGCAAGCGCCTCGCGGCCGGCCATGACGAGAGCGGCTCTGTGGTCCCCAACTGGGATCTCCCCACGCTGGCGGGGGCGGGCGGACTGCGCTCGACGGTCAACGACATGCTGAAGTTCCTGTCGTCCAGCCTCGGCAAAGGCGATCCGGCTACCGTTGCCGTGCTGACCGACGCCCACCGCGTGCGGCGCGCCACGGAGCAGCCGGGCCTGGACATCGCGCTCGCGTGGCACGTCCTCCACCCGTTCGGCGACGAGCTCGTCTGGCACAACGGCGGCACGGGCGGCTACCACTCGTGGATCGGCTTCGTCGCGAAGAGGCGCTCCGGCGCCGTCGTGCTGTCGAACTCCTCGGGCAACATCGACGACATAGGGATCCACATCGTCGTGCCACGCTTCCCGATTCCCGGACCGCCGAAGGCGAGGAAGGAAGTGATCGTCGATCCCGCCGTGCTCGACAGGTACACCGGCGAGTACCAGCTGGGGCCATCGTTCTCCATCGTCGTCACGCGCGAGGGTGGAGCCCTGTTCGTCCAGGCCACCAACCAGCCGAAGCTGCCGCTCTTCGCGGAATCGGAAACCGATTTCTTCCTGCAGGTCGTCGACGCGCAGATCCGGTTCGTGAAAGAAGGCGGCCGCGTGACCTCCCTGGTCCTCCATCAGAACGGGCAGGACACGGCCGGGCGGAAGGTCAGGTAAACACTCTCTTCTCCCGCGCCACGACGCCGCGTCGACCGCGGCGGCGGGCGAGATATCCTCCTGCTCGTTCGTGACGGATTTCGGTAACTCATTCCTCGAGGTTGGCGCGCCCGTAAGGACCCGTCGTCGCAGACTGGGGGCAACTGGCAACCGGCTATGCTTCCCATGGAGAGAAAGGGAGGACGCCATGAAGACTCGACGAGAGCTGCTTCTGGGGACCCTGGTTGGATTCGCCGCGGTCGTCGCCGCTGCTCGGCCGGCGAAAACCGGACCGCTCGAGGTGACCTACTACTACCTTCCCGGCTGACCGATCTGCGCCAAGATCAAGCCCGCCGTGAGCGGGTTGGACGAGGAGTACAAGGGGCGGGTGCGCAGCCAGAACCTCGACGCGACGACTCCGGACAACAAGAAGGCCGTCAAGGAGCTCGGCTTCGAGAACCACGGGCTCGTCATCCGCTCTCCAGAAGGAAAAGCCGTCTGGAAGCAGCCCGATCATGACGTCAAGATCGAGGACGTGCGTCGCGAGCTCGACCGGTTGTTGAAAAACTAGAACACTTTTTTTTCGGGCGGCCCGGCCCCTCGAGGCAAGTTCGGGAAAACCCGAAATCGCCGAGCTGCCGGTTCGAGGTTCCGGCCGGTCGGATAGTCTCTCGAACGATCGTGCCGGACAGGAACACCGTCGTCGAGCTTCTCCGCGGGCCGGCATCGTCGGCCGGCGGCACTCCCGCTCTCCTGGGAGTCGGCAGGCATTCTCTTTCCCGTTCGGGTCTGATGCGGCAGATCGAGGACGTCTCTCGATCCCTGAGCGCGGCCGGCGTGCGCTCCGGCGAGCGGGTCGCCGTCTGCCTTCCGGATGGTCCGGAGATGGCGACGGCGTTCCTCGGCATCTGCTCGGCCGTCCCGAGCGCTCCGCTCAATCCCGCATATCGGGAAGAGGAATTCCTTTTCTTCCTCTCGGACCTGGAGGCGCGAGCCATCGTCCTCCCGGAAGGTGCCGAGTCTCCCGCCCGGCAAGCCGCGCATCGGTTGGGAATCCTCGTGCTCGATCTGGTCTCCGACCCGGAAACGGCCGGAAGCTTCCGGTTTTCGTCGATCTCCCCGTCGGAGGAGGCGCTGGCTCCCGCCGCATCCGACGACGTCGCTCTCCTGCTTCACACTTCCGGCACGACCGCCAGGCCCAAGCTCGTCGCTTTGACTCATCGGAACCTCTGCGCCTCCGCGAGCCACATCGCGCGAACCCTCGAGCTGACGGAAGCCGACCGCTGCCTGAATGTCATGCCTCTTTTTCACATCCACGGTCTCGTCGCCGCGCTCCTCGCGTCGCTTTCCGCCGGAGCGAGCGTCGTCTGCGCGCCGGGCTTTCAGGCTCCCTCGTTTTTCGGGTGGTTGGATCAGTTCGAGCCGTCCTGGTACACGGCCGTGCCTACGATGCATCAGGCAATCCTCGCCCGGGCGCCACGCCATGCCCCTGTTCTCGAGCGCCGGCAGCTGCGCTTTCTCCGCTCTTCCTCCGCGGCTCTTCCGCCGCGGGTCTCGATGGAGCTCGAGCGCGTTTTCCGCGCGCCGCTGATCGAGGCCTACGGAATGACGGAAGCGTCGCACCAGATGGCGAGCAATCCCCTCCCGCCGCGCATCCGAAAACCGGGCACCGTCGGCCCTGCGGCCGGTCCCGAGGTCGCGATCCTCGACGAGGACGGGAAGACCCTTGCCGCCGGCGTCCGTGGAGAGGCCGCGATCCGGGGGCCGAACGTGACAGCGGGGTACGTCAACAACCCGGAAGCCAACGAGCGCGCCTTCACCAACGGATGGTTCCGCACGGGTGACCAGGGATGGCTCGACGCGGACGGCTACCTCACGCTGACGGGACGGTTGAAGGAGATCATCAACCGCGGCGGCGAGAAGATCTCGCCCCGAGAGATCGACGAGGTCCTGCTCGACCATCCGGCGATCGCGCAGGCCGTCGCTTTCGCCATTCCGGACCCGCTGCTCGGGGAAGACGTGGGCGCAGCGGTCGTTCTTCGCGACGGCCGGTCGGCGACGCCAGGGGAGATTCGGGAGTTCGTATCGTCGCGTCTCGCGGACTTCAAGGTTCCGCGGCGAGTCATCATCGTTTCCGAGATCCCGAAGGGACCGACCGGAAAGGTCCAGCGGATCGGTCTGGCGGAAAAACTGGGCCAACCGGGAGTGGCACCGCCTTCGCTGGATGCCGAAAGCGTCTCGCCCCGCACTCCTCTCGAGGAGAAGCTCGTCTCGATCTGGAGCGAAGTTCTCCGAATCGACCGGATCGGCGTGACTCAGGATTTCTTTTCCCTCGGCGGCGATTCGGTGCTCGCGGGGCAGGTGGCCGCCCGGATCCAGAGCTCCCTCGGAGTGCAGCTGTCGCTGGTCGTCCTCTTCGACGCCTCGACGATCGCGGAGCTCGCGGAAAGAATCGAGGCGCGGACGGGAGACGCCGCGGGAGACGGCGGAGCAATCCCGCCGAGGAATGCCGACGCAAAGCCTGTCCTCTCGTTCGCACAGGAGCAGCTCTGGTTTCACGAGCAGCTCGATCCGGGACAGTACAACCGCGCCACGAACCTGCGCATCCGGGGTCCCCTCGACCGAAAGGCGTTCGAGCGGGCGCTTTCTCGAATCCTGGAGCGTCATGAAATTCTGAGAAGCTCGTATCCTTCGGACGGCGGGATCCCCTTTCCCACCCTCTCGCCAACGATCGAGCTGCCGTTTGCTTACCGGGACTTAGGCGATCTTCCCGGATCCGATCGTGAGACAGAAATTCTTCGAAGGGCGGAGGAAGAGTTCGATCGGCCATTCGATCTCGAGCGAGGTCCTTTGATCCGGGCAGTCCTTCTCCGTCTGGACGACTCGGAGCACATCCTGTTCGTCACCACCCATCACATCGTGTTCGACCGGTGGTCCGTGGGGATCTTCGTTTCGGAGCTCGGATCTCTTCACGAAGCCTTCTCGCGCGGCGGGGCCGATCCTCTCGCCCCCCTCCCCATCCAGTTCGAGGATTTTGCGCAGTGGGAGCGGGCCCGCCTGCCGGGCATCCGGGAGGGGCTCCTTTCGTACTGGAAGAGCCGGCTCGCGGGAGCCGCGGCGCTGGCGCTCCCGGCCGATCATGCGCATCGGAATCGTGCGCCGCGCCGGTTCGGACACCATTCCCTCCGGTTATCTGAGCAGATCCTCTTGCAGCTCGGGGCCGTGTCGCGGAGCGAAAGCGCTTCCCTCTTCATGACGCTGCTTGCCGCTTATCAAGCCCTTCTCTTCACCCGAAGCGGACAGACAGACGTGGTTGTCGTCACCAATTCGGCCAATCGCGGGCGAATCGAGACCGAGCCGCTGATCGGATTCCTGGTGGATCTGATCGTTTTCCGGACGGACCTGTCCGGGAATCCAACCTTTCTCGAGCTCCTCGCGCGGGTTCGCGACGTCGCCCTCGGGGCTTACCGTCATCAGAATCTTCCCTTCGCAACGCTCGTCCAGGGAGTTCGGCCCGTCCGCGTCCCGGGCCGCATTCCGTTCGCCGGTTCGCTCCTCTCTCTGAACACGCCTCTGACTCCCGTGACGTGCGGGGCGACCACCTTCGAACCGTTGGGCGCCGGAGAAGAAGCCGCCCGATTCGACCTGAGCCTCTTCCTGGAAACCGGGAATGATGGACTATCGGGCCTCTGGAAGTACGACACCAACCTCTTCGAGCCTGGCACGGTTGCGAGCCTTTCCGGCGATTACGAAGAGCTGCTGGCCCGCGTCGCAAGAGACCCCCAGACCCGGCTCGAGGCGGCGCGCGCGGTTCTCGTCCGGCGTCCGTCGTCTCCTGCCTGAGTCTTGAGGCGAGGAGCCCGACAGAAGATTTATCGAAAGTCGCATTCCCCTCTGCCCGGGCTCGGAGAGGAGGATGGTTGAGGAGGCAACTCCCTCCCACTCGAATCCTGTCAGGCTTGACGTTCCGCCCCTTACCCCAGCCCTCTTCTCCGGCGCGCGGGGAGAGGGATGGCGAATACAATCCCGCACCAGGATCCGCCGCTCACACCAGGCGCCGCGTGGTCTCGGTCCGCGCAGGACCGACCGTCGCCTCGCCGCTGCGCACGGACGCTTCCAGAAGGAGGCCCAGCCATGACGCTTCACCGGTTCTTTACCGCGATCGCCGTCGCATCCCTCGTCACCTCCGCCGCTCCCGCTCAGGAGGATCATCACCACCACGGCGGAACGGAATCCCTCGGCACCGTCCACTTCCCCGTCTCCTGCAGCGCGGACGTCCAGGCCGCGTTCACGCGCGCCGTCGCCCTTCTTCACTCCTTCGGGTACGAGGAATCGCGCAATGCCTTCACGGGCGTCGCCGGGCGGGATCCGTCCTGCGGAATGGCGCAATGGGGAATCGCGATGACGTACTACCACCCGATCTGGGCGCCTCCCTCTCCCGTCGACCTCGCGGCGGGCCGTGCCGCCGCCGAGAAAGCCGCCGCGCTGGGCGCAAAGACGGATCGCGAACGCGGCTACATCGCGGCGATCGGCGCCTTCTACCGCGACAGCGACAAGTCGGATCACCGGTCCCGCGCGGTCGCGTATCAGGCGGCCCTGGACGATCTCTCCCGGCGCTTCCCCGACGACCACGAGGCGAAGATCTTCTACGCGATGATGCTCGTCGGGACCGCGCCCGCCGGCGACCCGACGCTCGCGCAGCAGAGGAAGGCCGGGGAGATTTTGAACGGACTGCTCGCGTCGGAACCCCAGCATCCGGGGGTCGCCCACTACCTGATCCACTCGTTCGATTACCCGCGCCTCGCCGACCAGGCCCTCGCGGCGGCCCGCGCGTACGCGAAGATCGCCCCGTCGTCGCCGCACGCGCTGCACATGCCGTCGCACATCTTCACGCGGCTCGGGCTCTGGCAGGAATCGATCGACTCGAACATCGCCTCTGCCGAGACCGCGAGGCGCCAGGTCGCGAAGAACCATCCCGGAGCGGCGTCGTTCGACGCGCTGCACGCCATCGACTACCTCGAGTACGCCTACCTCCAGACGGACGATCAGGAGCGCGCGAAGGCGATGCTCGACGAGGCGGCCGCCGCCAGGAAGTTCGACGACGACAGCTTTGCCGCCGGCTACGCGCTCGCCGCCATCCCGGCCCGCTGGGCGCTCGAGCGCCGCGACGCGCCGGCCGCCGCCGCGCTCGCGCCGCCGTCGGTCCAGCTCTCCTGGCAGCAATTTCCCTACGCGCCGGCCATCTCGTATTTCGCGTGCGCGATCGGCGCCGCTCGGGCAGGCCATCCAGATCAGGCCCGCGCGGCCGTCGGCAGGCTCGAAGAGATCCATGCCGGCCTCGTCAACAAGCCGGTGCCCGGCCCCTACGACTGGACGGGACAGGTCGAGGCGATGCGCCTGGCCGCGGCGGCGTGGCTCGCGATGAGCGAGGGCAAGAAGGAGGAGGCCGTCGAGCTCGCGCGCTCGGCCGCCGCTCTGGATGAAAAGACCGGCAAGCACCCCGTGACGCCGGGATCGATCCTCCCGGCGCGGGAGCTTCTCGCCGACATGCTGCTCGAGCTGGGCCGCCCGGCGGAGTCGCTGCCCGAGTACGAGGCGTCGCTGCGCTCCGCGCCCAACCGCTTCAACAGCCTCTACGGCGCCGCGCGCGCCGCGGAGCTCTCCGGAGACAGAACGAAAGCGCGTGCGCTGTACGGACAGCTCGCCGGCAACTGCGGCGCGCGTTCCAGCCGCAAGGAGGTCCGGCAGGCGCGCGAGTACCTCGGGAAGACGAGCTAGCCTGGAGTCGAGGCGCATCTCCCTGCTCCTCGAGTCCTGTCAGGCTCTCTGTGCCGCCCCTCACCCCAGCCCTCTCCCCCGGCGCCGCGGGGAGAGGGAGCAGAAGGGAGCACGGCTGCGCTCGTGTCGAGATGGCGGCTACGCTGCGGGAGGCGGAGCGCAGCGGAGCCGACGTGTGGCGACGGTAAGATTCGCCGCGCCTCCACAAACTCGAAAGGACCAGCGCCGATGAAGAATCGTCCCTCTGCCTTCCTCGTCTCATTCGCCTTCGTTCTCTCATACGCGCTGGCGGTCCCCCTCTCCGCGCAGGACCAGCCGAAGCCGCCCATCGACAAGCCGCCGGCGGCCCCCGCGGGCGATCCCGCCAAAGAGAAGGAAGAGGCGAAGAAGTGGAACGTCGAGGCGCCGCCTTACGCCTTCGACACGAACGTCAATCTCGACGTCGACGAGGGCACGTGGATGTCCGTCGACGTCTCGCCCGACGGCAGGGAAATAGCCTTCGACCTCCTCGGTGACCTCTACACCATGCCTTCGACGGGCGGTGAGGCGAAGGCGCTGACGTCCGGCATCGCGTGGGACATGCAGCCGCGCTACTCGCCGGACGGGAAGTGGATCGCGTTCACCTCCGACCGCTCGGGCGGAGACAACATCTGGGTGATGGGCCGCGACGGGAAGAATCCGAAGCAGGTCACGAAGGAGTCCTTCCGGCTCCCCAACTCTCCCGCGTGGACTCCCGACTCGCAGTACATCGCCGCGCGCAAGCACTTCACCGGCACGCGGTCGCTCGGCGCCGGCGAGATCTGGCTGTATCACCGCTCCGGCGGCGAAGGCCTCCAGATGAGCAAGCGCACCAACGAACAGAAGGACACCGGCGAGCCGGCGTTCTCGCCCGACGGCCGTTACCTCTACTACTCGGAGGACTCCTCGCCCGGGAAAATCTACCAGTACAACCCCGATCCGAATGGACAGATCTACGTGATCAAGCGGCTCGACCGGCAGACGGGCCGGCTGATCGACTTCGTCACTGGGCCGGGCGGGGCGATCCGCCCGACGCCGTCGCCCGACGGCAAGTCGCTCGCGTTCGTGCGGCGCGTCCGCTACAAGTCGACGCTCTTCGTCAAGGACGTAGAGTCGGGCGCCGAGCGCCCGATCTGGAACGGGCTCGAGCGCGACATGCAGGAGACGTGGGCGATCCACGGCGTCTATCCGGCGATGGCGTGGACCCCCGACAGCCGGTCGATCGTCCTGTGGGCAGCGGGGAAGATCCACCGGCTCGACACCGCGTCGAAGCGGGTCGTCGGCATTCCCTTTCACGTGAAAAGCGACCGGAAGGCCGCGGCGGCGGTGCGCTTCAACGTCGACGTCCCGACGGGCCAGGTCATCTTCGGCGACGGAGCGAAGGGAGCCGTCCCTCCCAAGACCTTCCCTGTCCGGATGCTCCGCTGGGTCCAGGTCTCCCCAGACAACACGCGCGTGGCCTACACGGCGCTTGGCCACATCTACGTCAAGGACCTCGGGGACAGGAGCGGCGCGCCCCGCCGGCTGACGAAGCAGACCGACCACTGGGAGTTCTTCCCCTCCTGGTCGCGCGACTCGCGGTCTCTCGTCTACGCAACGTGGAACGATGAGTCGCTGGGCTCGATCCGCGTCGTGTCGGTGCCAGGCGGCGTCTCGCGCGTCGTCACCGACAAGCCGGGCCACTACAAGGATCCGGTCTTCTCGCCCGACGGCTCGAAGATCGTCTACCGCAGGGAGACGGGCGGTTTCCTGCGGGCGCTGGACTGGTCTTCCGACCCCGGCCTCTACTGGGTCGCGGCCACGGGATCGGGCAAATCCACTTTGATCGCGCCGGCAGGCAAGAGCCCGAAGTTCGGCAAGGCCTCCGACCGCGTCTTCTTCGCCAAGACGGAGGGCGGCGGCGACCAGATCGCACCGAGCAAGCGGGTCCTGGCGTCGATCAAGCTCGACGGCTCGGACGAGCACGAGCACTACCTTTCCGATCTCGCGACGGAGTTCGCCGTCTCCCCCGATGGCCGCTGGCTCGCTTTCCGGGAGGGGTTCAACGCGTTCCTGACGCCGTTCGTCGAGACCGGCCGCCGCGTCGACATCGGGCCCAGGAGCAAATCTGTCCCCGTCACGCGCGCGTCGAAGGACGCCGGCCAGGATCTCCACTTTTCAGGCGATTCTTCCCGGCTCTACTGGGCGTACGGCCCGGAGCTCTACCGGCGGGATCTGAAGGAGGCGTTCTCCTTCCTGCCCGACGCACCCGAGAAGCTGCCGGATCCGCCGGCGCTGGGGACCAACATCTCGTTCGAGGCGCCTGTCGATGTCCCCCCGGCTTCGAGCGTCATCGCGTTCACGGGAGGCCGCGTCGTCACGATGAAGGGCGACGAGGTCATCGAGGACGGCGTCGTCCTGGTGGAGGGCAACCGCATCAAGGCTGTTGGACATCGGAGCGATGTGGCGATTCCGGCCGGCGCGAAGACCATCGACGCCGCCGGGAAAACGGTTCTGCCGGGGTTCGTGGACGCGCACTGGCACGGCTCCGTCGGGTCGGACCAGATCCTGCCGCAGCAGAACTGGGTCACGGATGCGGGCCTCGCGTTCGGCGTGACGACGATCCATGATCCGAGCAACGACACGGGCGAGATTTTCTCCACCGCGGAGCTGGCGCGCGCCGGGATGATCCGGGCGCCGCGCGTCTTCTCGACGGGCACGATCCTGTACGGAGCCGCCGGCGACTCCCGGGCGGACATCGATTCGCTGGACGACGCGCGCAGCCATCTGCGCCGCATGAAGGCCGTCGGAGCGATCTCGGTCAAGAGCTACAACCAGCCGCGCCGGGAGCAGAGGCAGCAGATCCTGGCGGCGGCGCGCGAGGTCGGCATCCTGGTCGTGCCCGAGGGCGGATCGATGTTCATGCACAACATGACCATGGTGGTGGACGGGCACACGACCGTCGAGCACACGATCCCCGTCGCGAATATCTACAAGGATGTGATGGCGCTGTGGCCGGCGACGAAGGTCGCGTACACGCCGACGCTTCTCGTCGGTTACGGCGGCGACTGGGGCGAGAACTACTGGTACCAGAAGACGAACGTGTGGGAGAACCCGCGCCTGTCGAAGTTCGTGCCGCCGTTCGTGCTCGATCCGCGCTCGCGGCGCCGCACGATGGTCCCCGAGGACGAGTTCAACCACTTCAACATCGCCAGGATCGCGGCGAACCTCCAGAAGGCGGGAGTCCTCGTCAACACGGGCGCTCACGGCCAGCGGGAAGGGCTGGGGCTGCACTGGGAGATCTGGATGCTGAACCAGGGAGGCCTGTCGCCGCACGAGGCGCTGCGCTGCGCGACGGCCAACGGAGCTCAGACGCTCGGGATGGACCGCGACATCGGGACGCTCGAGCCCGGCAAGCTGGCGGACGTGATCGTCATCGATGGCAACCCGCTGCAGGACATCCGGCAGAGCGAGAAGGTGCAGTGGACGATGGTGAACGGCAGACTCTACGACGCCGCGACGATGGCGGAGTCGGGGTCGAGGGAGAGGAAGCGGGCGAAGTATTGGTGGGAATGAGGTGGATCGTTGGCCACCATCCAGACCGAAGCGCAGCTCTGCTCCCTCTCCCCGCGCGCCGGGGGAGAGGGTTGGGGTGAGGGGCGAAACTGAAAGCCTGACAGAACTCCATGCGGGCAGAGACTGCCTAGCCAGTCTGACTCCTCCCGCGAGGGGAGGCAGGGGCGGCCGGTCCATGCCGACTCGCCGCTCATCACTCTGTCCTGTCATAACTTTCTCAATGACCTTCAGAACGCCCTCCAGATTCTGCAGGACCTCCCCGTTCCAGAACCTGCAAACGCGAAATCCCATCTCGTCCAGATTGCGGGTTCGGTGCGCGTCTCTTTCCATCTCGCGGAGCAACGCGTGCTGGCCGCCATCCAACTCCACGATGAGGCGTTTTTCAGGAGCAAAAAAATCCACGATGAACCGGCCGATCCGCTGCTGGCGACGGAATTTCACAACACTCAACTGGCGGTCGCGGATGTGACGCCAGAGAAGACGCTCTGCATTCGTTGAGGCCTCTCGCAGATCTCGGGCGCGATAAACGGCCGTGGACCGCGTCACGCTTCTTCATTGTCCCGAGCGCTGATTCGAGACGAGGGGGGCACGTCTCACCTGAAATGATTCCTGTCAGGCTTCATGTGCCGCCCCTCAGGGAGAGGGAGCGGAGCTGCGCAGCCGCAGGATCTCTAGAGCGCCCCCGCCCCCGCCGTCGCGGAGACGCCGTCTTGCTGGCTCGTTCCGCCTGACACTCCGATCGCGCCGGCGATCTTCCCGCCGATCACGAGCGGCACTCCGCCTTCGATCGGCACCGCCCGCGCGAGTGCGAGGACGCGGAGCCCTTCCCCGCCCTCCGCGAGCACGTCCTGGAATGCCTTCGTCGGCCGCTTGAAGAGCGCCGCGGAGCGCGACTTCGAGATCGCGACCCGGACGCTGCCGTTCTGTGTGTCGTCCATCTTTTCGAAATAGACGAGCTCCCCGGCCGGGTCCGTAACGGCGGCCGCCATCTTCCAGCCGTTGCGCCGCGCCTCGGCGAGCGCCGCGGCAGCCGCCTTCTTCGCGTCCTCGATGCCGATCGGGGGTCCGTAGGAGTCAGCCATCAGTCCCCTCCTGCGGCCGCATCCTAGCCCCGGCGGGGCGCCGGGCGGGGGGAGGGGAATTTGCCTACCGGCTGTCGCGCCGCTGAATGACCAGGGCCGAGAGAGCCTCCTCGATGGGGATGAAGGAGTTCAGCCCCACCCCGACGCCGTCGGGCATCAGGATGAACCCGCTGACGGCGAGACCGACGACTGTCCCCGAGCGATCGAGCAGCGGCCCGCCGCTGTTCCCCTGATGGATCGAGACGTCACTGCGCAGGACCCGCAGCCCGTCGTCTTCTCCATAGCCGCTCAGGATCCCCTTCGTCACCGTCTGCGCGAAGTTCTCGGAGAGCGGCGTTCCGATGGCGAAGACGTCCGAGCCCGGCTGGACCAGGCTGGACTCCCCGAGCGGAAGAAAGGGGTAGACGTCATTCTCGAGCTTGATCAGGGCGACATCCCTGACCCGGTCGGCGCGCACGACGTCCCCGTTGACCTCGCGGCCCGTGACGAATCGGACCTTCACGTTGCGCGACTCGCCGATCACATGCTGGCTCGTCAGGAGGAATCCGTCTCGCGAGATGACAAATCCCGAGCCCATCGAGTTGCCCGCCAGGACCGTGACGACGCTCATCCGCGAGTCCGAGACGAGAGATTCGACGCTCGTCGTGGAGCGGGTGATCGATGTGACGTAGCCGATCGGGATCGGCGCCTGTTCCGCGCCCGCGCGCCGGTCGCCGCCCCGGCCCGAAACCAGGTCGTGGAATCGGACGCTGGCGGCGAGACCTCGGGAGGCAGAGACGAACGCGCGCGCAATGGCTTCCTCGCCGGGCTCGTCCCGCGCACCAGGGAAAAGGCTCGACCCCGGCGTCGTCTCCTTCAGCACGACCGACTTGCTGCGGTACGAGAACACCTGCCAGTCGACGGAGAGAGACGCCTGGGCCGTGCCCGCGTGCTTCGGCCCGGTCGGATAGCAGGCGTTTGCCCGGATGTCGCGGACGACGCCCGCAATGACGTACTCCGCGCGCCGGGCGTGAGGATCGTCGAAGAGTCTTTCCTTGTCTCCGACGACCGCGTACCCGGCCGACGAGAGCTCGTCCAGGAGCAGTGCGCCGAAGTCGTCGCCGGCCGAGCCGTCACGGCTCATCTTCCACGTCAGCGCGCCACGCTGGCTGCACGCGGGTCCCGTCTGCACGGCGCCTACGACCAGATCGCGAGGAACCTTGAGGACCAGCTTGCGGAACTCGACCGCCGCCGTCCTCTCGTCGGGCGCCACGACGCGAGGGGCTGCCGGCCCGGAGGCTTCGAAAGGATCGGGCGGGGTGAGTACCGCACTGGCGCCGGAGGGGCCCGAGGAGGCGCAGGCGAGACTCCCGAGCGTCGCCGCGAACGCGAGCGTCGCGAGGAGGGTGATCGGCGCTCTCCGTTGTCCCCTGCGGCCGCCAGAGTTCGGGATTTCTCCCGCACGCGACTCGGGAAAGTCGGTGAGTCTCTGGAGACGCGGCCGCGCGCCGGGGACGACCATGAAATTTGGGTGGGTTGTTTCCTTTCACTCCTTGAAGCAAGACAAACGCCATGTCGAGTGGAGGGTCAAAGCTTTGTACGTCTTCCGTTTGCGGATCGACTCGCGATCGGCAACCGCCGTATTCCGTTCTTCGGCGACGAGGTCGAGTGACTTTTTCTGTCGGGCGCGGCGTGGTTCACAAGCGCGCCGGGGGGGACGTCCGGGGTCGGAACAGGCGACGAGGGGAGTCGGGGAGAGGGAGGACACTCGATCCCTTCGCGCCGGGCTGCTGCGGCAGAGGCAGCAGAGTCGGGACTGCCACGAGACTCAGTTC
>JBDUBP010000268.1:0-4520 GCA_040004075.1 Acidobacteriota bacterium
TCCCGTCATCCGGAAGGCCAGCCCGAAAACGTGCCGGCTGTGCGCTTCGACGATCCCGCGGAAGGCGTCCCGGTCGCCGGCCTTCGCACTCAGGACGGCCGCTCGATCGATCCCTTCCATCCGATCAGTTAGACGGGGCGAGGGGCCCGCGGTTAGCCGGGGAAGGGAGGTTTGTGCGGCCGGCCATGGGGGAGGTATATCGCCACCAGCGGTCGGGAATCGGGAATCGGGAATCGGGAGCCAAACTAGATCGGGAATCGGGAAATAACTTCGCCTGGTGCGTATACCCCCCCATGCCCGCGTCTCAAGGTTTCCCTCAACTCTCAACTCTCAACTCTCAACTCTTGACTTCCTCCCGCTCAACGCTGAGCGCTCGACGCTCGACTCCATTACCATCCCCCCGTGCACCCGCTGGTCGAGACCGTCCTCAAATACGGTCTGCCTCTCGTCTTCGCGAACGTCCTGCTGGAACAGATCGGCTTGCCGATCCCGGCGGTCCCCACTCTGATCGTCGCCGGTGCGCTGACGGTCGAGCACGACATCCGGGTGGCCCATGTACTTCTCGTCGCGCTCGTCGCCTGCCTGATTGCGGATTCAATCTGGTACGCGCTCGGGCACCGCCTCGGGCTCGGAATTTTGAAGACCCTGTGCCGGATCTCGCTCTCCCCGGATTCCTGCGTCCGCCAGACGTCGAGCGCGTTCGACCGGTGGGGAATGCCGTCGCTGCTCGTCGCGAAGTTCATTCCGGGCTTCTCGACCGTCGCGCCGCCGCTCGCCGGGGCCATCGGCCGGCGGCCGCTCGCTTTCCTGTTCTACGACGCGGGCGGCTCGCTGATCTGGGCGGGGGGGGCCGTCCTTCTCGGTCGCGTCTTCCACCGGGCGGTGGACCGGGCTCTCGATTTCCTGACCGGCATCGGGACCGGAGCGTTTGCCCTGCTCGGCACGGCGCTCTTCCTCTTCATCCTGCTGAAGTGGTGGCAGCGTCGCCGGTTCTACCGGATGCTGCGCATGGCCCGGATCACCGTCGAGGAGCTCCAGCCGCTGCTCTCCGGGGAACGCGCCCCCGTCGTTCTCGACGTGCGCACCCACGGCGCCCGCATGGCCGATCCCCGGCGGATCCCCGGCGCCCGGACGCTCGAGCTCGGCGACATCGAGACGAAGGCGTCATCTCTCCCGGGAGACCGGCAGATCGTCCTGTACTGCACGTGACCGAACGAAGCCTCGGCGGCCCGTGTGGCCCGCGCGCTGATCGAAAGAGGATTCAAGAATGTGCGGCCCCTGGCGGGCGGGTTCGACGCGTGGGTCGCGGCGGGCTTCCCCATCGAAGACTTCTCGGACGAGAAGACGGAGATGGTTTCCTCGGGCTAGCCCTGACGCGGTGAAGCGGCGGCGCGGTGCCGTCTCCCGCCTCTATCTCCCCGCCGGTTCCCTAGCGGCGGACGAGGGCGGAAATCGCCAGGATGGAGCGGATCAGGTCGGCTACGCCGCGGACGTCGAGCTGCGTCGAGCGGTCCGACAGCGCCGCCTCCGGGTTGTCGTGGACTTCCAGGAAGTACCCGTCGACGGAGCCGGTCGCCGCGGCGGCGCGCGCCAGGGCCGGGGCGTATTGTTTCAGCCCGCCGGTCTCTTTTCCCCCGCCGGGAAGCTGAAGCGAGTGGGTGACGTCGTACACCACGGGACATCCGAGGGCCCGCATCATGGGAAAGCTCCTCATGTCCACCACGAGGTTGTGGTACCCGAAGGAGGCGCCGCGCTCGCAGAGCAGCACGTTCTCATTGCCGGCGCTCCGGCACTTTTCGATGACGAGCGCCATGTCGTCGGGCGCCAGGAACTGGCCCTTCTTCACGTTGATCGGCTTGCCGGTCTGCGCGGCCGCGAGGATGAGGTCCGTCTGCCGGCTCAGGAACGCCGGTATCTGGATCACGTCGAGGACGCGGGCGGCCGCGACGGCCTGTTGCGGAAGGTGGATGTCGGAGATCAGGGGCAGCCCCGTCTCCGCCTTCACCCGGGCGAGGATGTCCAGCCCCTCCTCGAGCCCGGGCCCGCGGAACGAGTCCTTCGAGGAGCGGTTGGCCTTGTCGAAGGAGGACTTGTAGACGATCCGCGCGCCGGTCTCCCGGGCGATGTCGCGCAGCTTGCGGCCCATCGAGAGGGCGTGCTCGCGCGACTCGATGACGCACGGCCCCGCAAAGAAGAGCGGCGGCTCCGCGCCGCCGTCCTCTCCTCCGATCGCGTATCCCGGCGCGATCTCGATTTTTCGAACTCCCGCCGTCAGGAGACCTCTTCGCGGAGCACGTGCGGCGCGCTCGGCACGACGGACGCGCTGCGTTCCGCGCTCGCCGCCCGGCTCTCCTCGCGCGCGCCCCGATGGGCCCGGGCGGCCCGGATGAAATCCTTGAAGAGCGGGTGGCAGGCGAACGGTTTCGACTTCAACTCCGGATGGAACTGGCACCCCAGGAACCACGGGTGATCCCCGCGCAGCTCGATGATCTCGACGAATTTTCGGTCGGGCGACATCCCGGTGAAGGACAGCCCCGCGTCGCGCAGGGCGGGGAGGTACTCCTGGTTCACCTCGTAGCGGTGGCGGTGCCGCTCGGAGATCAGGCTCTCTCCGTACGCCCGCGCCGCGAACGAGCCGACCATCAGCTCGCACGGGTATTTTCCGAGTCGCATGGTGCCGCCGAGCGCCTCGACGCCGATCAGGTCGCGCAGCTTGAAGATCACCTTGTGCTTCGGATCGTCGTCGAACTCGGTCGAGTTGGCGCCTTCGAGCCCGGCGACGTTGCGCGCGTACTCGATCACCGCCGTCTGAAGCCCGAGGCAGATTCCGAAAAACGGGACCTTCTTCTCGCGCGCGTACCGGATCGCCTTCAGCATTCCCTCGACGCCCCGGCGGCCGAACCCGCCCGGCACGAGGATCGCGTCCGCGCTGACCAGCGTGTCGGGGTAGGTGTCGTTCTCGAGACTCTCCGCGTCGACGTAGTGCAGCCGGACCTTCACGTTGTTCGCGATTCCGCCGTGCGCCAGGGCTTCGTTCAGGGACTTGTAGGAGTCCCCGTACTCGACGTACTTTCCGACCACCGCGATGTCGACATCACCGACCGGATTCTTGATCCGGTTGACCAGGTTCTCCCACTTCGAGAGGTCGCGGTCGTAGTGCGGCAGGTGGAGGAGGTCGAGGAGGATCTCGTCGAGGCCTTCCGCGGCGAACTGCAGGGGCACCTCGTAGATCGAGGGGACGTCCTTCGCGTTGATCACGGCCTCGACGGGCACGTTGCAGAACAGGGCAATCTTCTTCTTGACCTCGTCCGGAAGGGAGCGGTCCGTCCGGCAGAGGAGGACGTCCGGCTGGATTCCGATCGACAGCAGCTCCTTGACGGAGTGCTGGGTCGGCTTCGTCTTGAGCTCGTCGGAGGCCTTGATGTACGGCACGAGGGTCAGGTGCACGTTGATGGCGTTTCCGCGGCCCGCTTCCTGCCGGATCTGCCGGATCGCTTCCAGGAAGGGCAGGGACTCGATGTCGCCGACCGTGCCGCCGATCTCGATCAGGATCACGTCGGCGTTGACGCCCACGTGCCGGATGGCTTCCTTGATCTCGTCGGTGATGTGCGGGATGACCTGAACCGTCTTCCCGAGATAGTCGCCCCGCCTCTCGCGCTCAATCACCGAGAGATAGATCCGTCCGGCGGTCGTGTTGTTCGTGCGGGAGGACGTCATCGTGGTGAACCGCTCGTAGTGGCCGAGGTCGAGATCGGTCTCCGCCCCGTCGTCGGTGACGTAAACCTCGCCGTGCTGAAACGGCGACATGGTCCCGGGATCCACGTTGATGTAGGGGTCGAACTTCGCCAGGGCGACCGAGTATCCCCGCGCCTCGAGGAGCGCTCCGATCGAGGATGCGGCGATGCCTTTCCCGAGGGAAGAAACGACGCCGCCGGTCACGAAGACGTACTTGCTCATGCCGAAGCCTCCAGTCTTGCTCTCATCCAGTCCTCCGCCCTCGCGAGATCTTCCGGCGTGTCCACCCCGATGGAATCCGAAGCCGCCTCTCCCATCCAGATCGCGTAACCCGCCTCCAGCCATCGCAGCTGCTCGAGCGACTCCATGCGCTCGAGAGCCGAAGGCGGCAGCCGCGCGATCGCGTGGAGGGTCTCGGCGCGGTAAGCATAGAGCCCGAGATGCTTGCGGTACGCCGCGGCCCCGCCGCGTGGAAAGGGGATCGCCGCGCGCGAGAAATAGAGCGCGCGCCCGTCGCCCGCCACCGCGACTTTCACCGAGTTCGGGTCCGCGCTCTCTCCGGCGGGAAGCGGCACCCAAACCGACGCGATCTCCCGGCCGGGCGAGGAGAGGAGAACGTCCACGGCGCAGTCAATGTTCGCGGAGGACATGAGCGGCTCGTCCCCCTGGATGTTGACGTACACGTCCCCGCGAATCGCCCGCGCCGCCTGAGCCAGCCTGTCGGTCCCGCTGGCGCACTCCGGAGAGGTCATCACCGCTTCTCCTCCCGCGCCGCGCACGGCGTC